>JBJYWX010000411.1:0-2630 GCA_046259695.1 Promineifilaceae bacterium (SeqCode)
TTCCTTCTGCAAGGTCAACAGTCTTTGGCGATAGCCGGCCAACTGCTGCTGCGTCGGTTTTAACACGCTTTCAATCTCTGTTATTTGCTCGTGCAGTTTTTCCGCCTCGGCGCCGGTCCTGTCCGCTTCAATCGTTTGCAGCCGTTCTTGAAGTTCCTCACGCCGTTCGTGCAGACGCGTTAACTGCCCCTGCAGCTGGTTTAAGGTTGAACGGCGGCTGTCGACGACCGCCAGACGACCGGCCACGATCGTTTGTGCCGAGGTCACGGCCTGTTCAATCGCCGACTGCTGCTGTTGTGATTCGACCACCGGCATCGCCTGCAGCCTGCTCTCAGCCTCCATGCGCGCCAGTTCATGCGTCTCCAGGGTTCCACGGCCGTTTTCAATCATCTCTTCCAACCCGGCAATCCGTTCTTGCAGGCGCTTGATCTCTTCTTCTCGCCGTTCACGCCCGCGGGTGAGGAAAGTTTCCTGCTGCCTGGCGCGGTCAACCTGGCGCTGTGCGGTTGAGAAGCGCTGGATATGCTCCGTTTCCTTTTTACTGAGCTGTCGTTCCTCATTTTGCCAAGTGTCAACCTGGTCCTGGTTGACCTGGATAACTTGCTGTCCCGCTTCCACGGCCGTTTCCAGCGCTGTTACATTGGCACGCTGTGCTTCCAGCAGTTCGATGGCCTCGCGCCAAGCCGCCTCGCGGCCTAGGATGCTTTCCGCCGTTGAACTGCCAGGCGCTTCCAAAAGCCCCCCGGCATGGACGGTGAAGCCATCCAGGCCTACGGCCAGGGCTCCGGGTGGGAGTGTGAGCGCCAGTTCGTAGGCCCTCTGCCGGTCCTGTACCAGCAGCACCCGCCCCAGCAGAAATTGTACGGCAGGCCTTATCGCGTCTTCTGCTTCAACCAAATCATCAGCCCAGCCAAATATGCCCGGTTGGTCGCTGACCTGAGGGGTGGGTGGGGGCTGGACATCGGACAGCGCTAAGATGGACGCCGGACGGCCGTCCAATGCCTCGACCAAGGACCATAAGCCCGCACGGTCATCGACGACCATCGTCCCCAGGCGTGCCGCCAGAGCGGCCTCAATCGCCCTCTGGTATGTCTCGGGAATTGTAATCAGGCCGGCCACTGTACCCACAATAGCGGCGCGTTCGCCGGGGTCTATCTCTTTATGCCGCAGCTGGTCCAGCAGTTCCACGCGCGTTTCCAGGCGGGCGATGCGTTCGAGCTGGCGGTTCAAATCCTGCTGCTGCTCTTTAGCCTGGCGTCGCTGCTGCTTAAGCTCGCCGATCAAGGCCTGGCGCCGACCCTGCAGGCTATCACGTTCCTCGCGCAGCGCTTCAATTTGTTTCTGGGCGTCTTCCAAAACGGCCGTTTGCCGCGTGATCTCCGCTGCCAGCCGTTTGTACTGCTGTTCCTCCCCGGAAACATCTTCGGCCCGCTGATCGCGCAGCCGTTCTTGCAGCTGGCTCAGCTGGCCTTCCGCCTGTGCCAATCCCTGCCGGCCGCTTTGCAGGGCCTTTTCCTCTTCGGCCACCTCTTTTTGGTAGCGTTCAATCAACAGCCGTTCAGTACCGAAAGATTGGTTAAAGACGGCTAGACTATTCCGTGCTTTGGCCAGCTCCGCCTGTGCGGTAGATAGATCGGTCATGGCTGCCGTAAGCTCTGCCTGGGCGACCAATTCCGATGCCTCCAGGGTGGCGATTTCGCGGGCGATTTCCTCCAGGCGCCGTTCGGCCGTTTCGCGCCGTTCGACCAGGATTGCTTTCTGTCGTCTTGAAGATTCCCAGGCTTCCCGCAGCTGCTCACGCCGCTCCTGATAGTCGTTGATGCGGCCCTGGGCCTCGTTAATCTGCTCCTGGATCGCCTCCTGAGACTGCTGGTGTTGCAGCAAGGCGCGGCGACTGTCCTGCCAGGCCTGTTCCGCGCTCTGCGCCTGTTGGCGCGCCGCTTTTGACTGCGCCAGCCCTTGATCCCATTTAAAGCCATACCAGATACGAAGCAGATCGCGAAGATCCTCTTGCACCAGTTCAAAATTGCGCGCCCGCGTCGCCTGCCGCTGTAGGGAAGCCAGGCGCGGTTTAATCTCGGCCAGGATATCCTGCACACGTTCTAGGTTATGGCCTGTTTCATTCAGGCGGCGCAGCGTTTCCGCACGCCGGGTTTTGTAATGCATGATGCCCGCCGCTTCTTCAAAAAGGGCGCGGCGCTCGTCGGCGCGCAGTGACAGGGCGCGGTCCACCAGGCCCTGGCCTATGATTGTATAGGTGCGTTCAGCCAGACCGCTGGTGGCCAGCAGCTCGCTGATATCTTTCAGGCGCACTTTCTGGCCGTTGAGCAGGTATTCATTTTCGCCGGAGCGGTAGGCGCGGCGGCCGATTTCCACTTCGGCGAAATCAATCGGCAGCCAGCCGTCGGCATTATCCAGGGTCAGCACCGCCTGGGCCATGCCCGCCCGCGCCCGCGTCTGTGACCCGGCGAAGATCATGTCCTCGGTGCGTTTGCCTCGCAGGGTGCTGAAACTCTGCTCCCCCAGCACCCAACGAACAGCATCGGCGATATTGGACTTGCCGGAGCCATTCGGCCCGACGACGGCCGTGATGCCCTCGTCAAATAAAAAGTCGGTGCGCGAGGCGAAAG
>JBJYWX010000412.1:0-3179 GCA_046259695.1 Promineifilaceae bacterium (SeqCode)
CAAGAGGGCGTTTTTTGTCATTCTGAAGGCGCAGCCTGAAGAATCCCTGCGGCCTTACATTGTCCCGCAGTGCTGCGGCCGGCGAAGGCTTCAGGGATTCCTCACTGCGTTCGGAATGACAAGCGGGTGTCCGGCCGTGCGTCACGCGGTGGGTAGATCGCCAGGTGGTCGCCCGTGCGTACTGCCTCTTGCGCTGCCAGCGCCATGCCCAGGCTGCGCACATTGTCGGCCACGCTGACGGCCGGTTGGCGGCCCTCTTGACGCGCGGCCATCATGTCAGCGAGGACGTAGGCCATGTTTTGCAGTGGGGGCGCGGACGGCCGTATAGGCACCGGCTCCTTGGTCTGGTAATGGCCTACCGCCTCGCGATAGAAAACCTCGTCATGCAGAAGCTGCAGAGAACCGCGATCACCGTCGATCAGCCAGTTGCCGTTCCAATCGGCAAAATCACCCTGCGCGACCCAACTGGCGCTGTAGACGAAGCGTGCGCCATTGTTTAGGGTGAAGGTCAGGTTGAGCGACGAATCGCCGGCATTTTCCGACCAGGGCGGATTCCAGGAATCCCCGTGCACGCCGATCGCCTCCAGGCCGGTTATGAAGCGCAGCATGTCAAAATGGTGGACAGCCATGTCCAGCAGCAGCACGTCATCCATCTGCTTGCGAAAGTTGCTGCTGTCAAAATACCAGCCCTTGTAGAAATCGAGGCGAATCTGGCCAATCTGGCCGACAGCGCCCGCCTGTACCTCGCGGCGCAGGGTCCAGGCTGGATGGCGGAAACGGTAATTCTGGCTGACCGCCACCAGGCGACCCGTCTTTTCGGCCGTTTGAACGATCGCCTGGGCGTCCTCCATCGTCAGCGCCAGCGGCTTCTCCACGATCACATCCAGCCCGGCCTCCATCGCCGCCGTCGTGTGCGCCCGGTGCATGCTCGGCGGCGTGACGCAAAGCAAGACATCCGCCGGCACCGCGCTGAGCGCATCCTCCAGGCCGGTAAAGAGGCGCTCTTCCGGCAGCCCGCCAACCTCATTCGCATCCTCTAAGGCCCGCTCGTTACTGTCCACTAAGGCCACCAGCTCGATTCCCGGAAATTCCACCACGTTCGGCGTCCACCAACGGCCGAACAATCCACAGCCGATTTGAATGACTTTCATGATCTACTCCCAGTTGGAAACAAAGAAGTGGATTGTACAGGTGGCAAGTGGCAGGGGGCAAGAAGGTTCGCGGAAAGCAGTGCGTCAGTGGTCAGTGCGGCAGCGGGCAGTGCGCCAGTGGGCTTGCGCCAGTGAGCAGTACGTCAGTAGGCAGTTCCCAGTTAACTGTTGCTCGCGCCTTCGCATCATCGCACCTTCGCACCCCCGCCTCTTTTCTGTGGATTCTCGTTCGCTGCCACCTGCGGCCTGCAGCATGTTACCTGCGTAGGCTATAATCGCGCCCATGGATAACGACGCACGCCATCTTAACTGGGAAGGATGCTATAACATCCGCGATTTGGGCGGGCTGCCGCTGGCTGCCGGCGGCGAGACGCGCCGCGGCGTCCTGGTGCGCGCAGATCACCTCGGCCGTCTGACGGAGGCTGGGCGCGGACAGCTCATCGCCTATGGCATTGACCACATTCTCGACCTGCGTTCTCATGAGGAAGCGCAAGATGCGCCATCGGCCGTGTTTGATGATCGCATCGGGCCCGACTACCGCAACGTACCGCTCATGTCGGAAAATGTAGAATTGTGGGAGAAGCTCAGGCGCGCGCGGGGCTGGGCAAAGAAATACGCGATCGTACTCGACGAAAGTATGGAACAGAACGCTCGTGCTCTACGGGTCATCGCTGCGGCGGATGGCCCTCTAGTATTTCACTGTCACAGCGGCAAGGACCGCACCGGCACGCTGGCCGCGCTGCTGCTCGACCTGGCCGGCGTCGATCGCCAGGCGATTGCCGCCGACTATGCCCTGACCCGCGAGCGGTTGTGGCCGCTGTGGCTTAAGGAAGTGGCCGCGGCCGGCGGCGAGGAACAGGTGAAGGGTTGGAAGAAGCCTGAAACTAAGCCGGAAACAATCGTGGCCACGCTCGACCACCTGGACCGCGTCTACGGCGGCACGGCCGGTTACCTGCGCACCGCTGGCGTAACTGAGGATGAAATGGCGGCAGTGCGGGCAAAGCTGATCGAGTAACAGTCAACAGTTAACAGGCAACAGTCAACGGGCAGTCCACTCCGCCCCCCCGCTCCTTCGCCCCCTCGCACCTTCGCCCCTGTCACTTACAACCTGCAACACGTCGGCAAGCTCGGTGCAGGCTCTGCCACTTGCGTTATACTTGCGCCCATGGATAACGACGCTCGACATCTTAACTGGGAAGGATGCTATAACATCCGTGATTTGGGCGGGCTGCCGCTGGCTGACGGCGGCCAGACCCGCTTCGGTACGCTGGTGCGCGCTGATCACCTCGGCCGTCTGACGGAAGCCGGGCGCGCGCAGCTTGTGGATTATGGCATCCGCTATGTTATCGATTTGCGCGTGCCGCAGGAGCTGGCCGAGACGCCATCGGCCGGCTTTGACGGCGTTGAAGGCGCGCCTGAATACCGCAATATCTCGCTCATGAGCGATCTGGGCGACCCGCCCGAGCTGGTAGATAGTGAAATACCCTGGGACAAGGCCTATATCTACGTACTTGACAACAACCAGGAGAATTACGCCGCGGCCGTGCGCACCATCGCGACGGCCGAAGGGCCGCTCGTATTTCACTGCCACAGCGGCAAGGACCGCACCGGCATGCTGGCCGCGCTGCTGCTCGACCTGGCCGGCGTAGATCGCCAGGCAATCGCCGCCGATTACGCTCTGAGCCGCGAGCGGCTGTGGCCGCTGTGGGAAGAGAAAGTCGCGCAGGCCGGTGGTGAGGATTACACCAACCTCTGGTACAAGCCAACTACCAAACCGGAAACGATGATGGCCGTGTTTGAACATCTGGACCGCGTTTACGGCGGCACGGCCGGTTACCTGCGCGCCGCCGGGATAACAGAAGAAGAGCTCGCTGGCCTGCGAGCGAGGCTGGTCGAGTAACAATCGGCAGATAAGAGGCGGAGGAGCGAAGGTGCGAAGGGGCGAAGGGGCGGGGGGCGGAGTGGACTGCCCACTGTTTACTGAATACTGATTGCTGAATACCGACGCACTGCCCGTTGCTTGTTACC
>JBJYWX010000412.1:3189-11674 GCA_046259695.1 Promineifilaceae bacterium (SeqCode)
GGTAACTGCTGCCTGTTAATAAACGGCCGGCTCCGCGAGCGAGAAGAGGGGAGGAAGGAAGAAAAGGAGAAAAAGGCTGCGGAGCCGGCTTTGTAGGGGGCTATTTAGTTGGTAAGGGGGCCGGCCCCGCGGGCCAGGAGGGATACCCGCGGGGCGCGACCATGAATTGCTGCGTGTCCCGCGAACAGAATCGGGGACGGCGGCGCCGGTGGCCGGGCGCCTATCTCATTTTACCGTCTACATGCCCAGGTTCAGCGCGCCGGTCAGCGCCCGCCCGCGCAGCGTAGCCAGGGCCTGTTTCTCAATCTGGCGTATACGTTCGCGCGAGAGGCCCAGCAGATCGCCGACCTCTTTCAGACTGTGCGGCTGCGTGTTGTTCAGGCCAAAGCGCAGGCGCAGCACGCGCGCTTCGCGCCACGGCAGCGTCGCCACCGCATCTTGCACCTCCAGTACGGACGAAACGGTCTCCAGCTCTTCCGCCGGCTGTGGTGTGGACTGGTCGGCGATAAAATCACCAAACTCAAGGTCGTCCTCATTGCCGACCGGCATGTCGATGGAAAGCGGAAAATGAAGCACGCGCTGCAAATCGCGCACGCGTTCCGGCGTCAGATCGGTCGCCTCGGCCAGCTCAACCAGCGTCGGTTCGCGCTGCAAGTCACGCGAGAGCTGCTCCATCGCCCGCAGAAATTTGGGCACGCGCAGGTGCATGTGATTCGGCAGGCGAATGAGGCGGCCCTTGTCGGCCACGGCGCGCACCACAGATTGGCGGATCCACCAGGTGGCGTAGGTACTGAAACGATTGCCACGCGTGTGGTCAAACTTGTCCACGGCCGTAATCAGCCCCACGTTCCCTTCTTGCACCAGGTCGGGCATTGTCAGCCCCTGGCCTTGATAGCGGCGGGCCACGCTGTATACCAGGCGCAGATTGGCGCGAATCAAATAGTCGCGCGCTTCTTCGCCTTCCTCAATGATCTGCTCGCAGGCAGCACGCTCCTCAGCGGAGAGGTCTGTTTCCTCATCCAGCAGCGCCCGCGCCTGGCGCGCACGCTCCATCTGCTCGCCCAGGTACACTTCCTGTTCGGCCGTCAACAATTCCAACTTGCGTGATTCCAGGTCGTACAATCGGTCCAGTCCGACCCCTTCCGGAATCTCCAGCGCTTCTTCCGTTTCCCACGGCGTTTCCATGTCCTCGGGCACGGTCCGTCCGCCGTCCAGGTCAAGCTGCAGCAGATCAAGGTCCTTCTCCTGCATGGAGCTTGGGTTCACGAGGATTTCGTCAGTGATGTAGCGGTTCATCTCTATCCTTCTCAAAAGCTTGTTAAACTACTAAGACATGGCCGGTTCAGTTCAGTGAGCGGCATCAAACATGGGCATAATATATACATAAGCTATACATATTCTATATTTTTTGCCATTTTTGTCAACCCCACCTGCCAAAGAAGGCATCGGCGTCACCCCACCGGGTAAAGTCTTATTTTTATTAGATATATGATAAAAACTACTGTAAGTATACGCTAAGCGGACCGCAGGGTCAATTACGAAAAGATTACATTAAGCGAGGGGGCGGATGGGCGAGGGGGCGGGGATCAGTGCGGCAGAGGGCAGGGCGGCAGTGCGTCAGTGGGCAGTCTCCTGACTCGCTGACTTACTGACTGCTGGCTTACTGGCTTACTGGCTTACTGGCTTACGGGCTTTCGTCTTCCGTCTCATACAGCGGCACATACCCTTCGCGCACGGCGTAGAGCGCAGCCTGCGTGCGCGTGGCCAGGTGCAGCTTAGCCAGGATACTGGAAACATGTGAATAGACAGTTGTTACGCCAATCACCAACTCGTTGGCAATCTCCTGGTTACTCTTGCCCCGCGCCAACAGTTTAAGCACGTCTACCTCCCGGTCGGTAAGCGGCTCAGCCAGCGGTTCGCGAGCGCCAGGTTGGGCGATTTCAGCGAGGACTTTGCGTGCAATGGCCGGGTGCAGCGTCACCTGGCCATCGTACACCTGGCGGATGGCGCGAAGCAGTTCGTCCGGATCGGTATCCTTGATCAGGTAACCGAGTGCCCCGGCCTTGATCGCCGGAAAGACTTTGTCATCCGTGGCGAAACTGGTCAGCACCAGCACTTTGCTCTGCGGCACCTGCTCGTTCAGCGCGCGCGTCGCGGCAATGCCGTCGACAGGCGCCATAACCAGATCCATGAGGACGACGTCAGGCTGCCGTTCGAGGGCCAGGCGCAGCGCCTCTTCCCCATTGGTCGCCTCCCCGACCAGTTCGATGTGCGGCTCCGTCGCCAGAAGGTCGCGAATGCCGCGGCGCACTATGGGGTGGTCGTCGGCTATGAGAACGCGAATTGAAACAGTCATACGGGCACCTCCACAAAAAGCTCAGTTCCCGCTCCGGGCGCGCTGTTCAGCGTCAGACGGCCGTTCATGGCCGCGACGCGTTCGGCGATACCTCGCAGCCCGGCGTGTCCATCGGGTACGGCGGCGGGATCGAAACCGGTACCATTATCGCGCACCAGCAGGATTAGGCGGCCGTCGGCCTCGGCCAGCCGCACAAGCAGCTCCGTGGCGCCCGCGTGGCGCGAGGCGTTATTCAACGCCTCCTGGGCAATACGGTAAAGGCCCGTTTCGACGTCCGGATCAGCGACGGCGACCGGCTCAATCTCAACGGTCAGGGCCACATCGCCGCGGGCCTCGACCGCTTCCAGGCGCGCGCGCAGCGCGCCGCTCAGCCCGCTCTGCTCAAGGACCGGCGGGCGCAGTTCGTAAATCAGCAGGCGGGTCTCTTCCAGCGTGCGCAATGCATCCTCGCCAATCGCCGCCAGGCTGGACCGCACCTCCTCAGTCTGGCCGGCAGAAAGTTGGCGGCCGGCTGCGCGCGCCTGGAGGGTCAACCCGTAGAGGGTCTGGGCTACTGAATCATGCAGGTCGCGCGCCAGACGCGTCCGCTCGTTGGCCACGGCCAGCTCCTCCGCCTGCCCGGCATAAGCCTGCAGCTGCGCATTGGCCGCCTGGAGTTCTGCCAGCAGCGCATCGCTTCGCCGCCGCGCGGTTTCAGCTTCTTGAACCAGGACCACAAACGCGGCCACAAAGATCAAAGCGGCGCCATACAGCAGGACAAAAGAGAAGGCCACCGGCAGGCCGAACTGTAGAATCAGACCCACTGCGGCGACCGTGATCAAAATGGCCAGCCAGGTCAGGCCGGCCCGGCGCGGCAGGATGTACATCGCCTGCCCACAGAGGGGGACAAGCAGCAGCGCAAAGAAATCCAGTTCGAAATAAAGCAGCGAGGCCCCGAAGACCAGGGCAGTCTGCAGCGCCAGGTAGGCGTGCGCGCGCCAGGCGGAGCCGCTCGTCAGCCACGGCTCCAGACCCAGAAGCAGCGCATAAAGAAGCAAGATGAGGGTAATCAGCCAGGTGAGGGGATGCCCTTGCTCCATGAACTCGATCACCCAGCGCAGAGCAACGGCCGCCCAGAGAAGGTAGCTAATCAGCAAAAAGAGGCGTGCGCCCGGGCGGCGCGGAAATGGTTCATTCATCAACATACATGCGGGACGCGCAACGGCCGTCTTTCCCCATTATAGAAGGCCCCACTCACCGCCGCACCCTAGAAATTATGGATACCGCCTCCGCAAAAGCAGGGAGATCGATTTCCCTAAGACGGCCGATGCGTGGTACGGCCCAAACGATAACAATGGTAGCAAGTTGCAGGTTGCAGGTGGCGGGGGCGAGGGCACGGGGGATCTGCCGGCTGTACCCTGACTACGCTTAACTGTTGATTTCTGATCGTTTTCTGGAGGTACTCATGAAAAAACTAACCTTACTCTTCGCTTTTCTCCTTTTACTGGTCGTCGTTCCGGTCGCGGTGGGGCAGGTTACGACGCAAGAGGCGCGCGCACTGGAGGGCGCACGCCTGGAACAGCTGCAGTATGAAGAGGTGCGTTTTCAGAACGCCAGGTCCGGCTTGACGCTGGCCGGCCTGCTGTTCCTGCCGCAGGGCGACGGCCCCTACCCGGCCGTCGTCATCGCCCACGGCTCCGGCAACAGCTATCGCGCGAACCGCTGGATGGCTACCCTGGCCGGCTATCTACAGCAGCAGGGCATCGGCGTCTTGCTGCCGGACAAACGTGGTTCGGAGCAGTCCGGCGGCGACTGGCGCACGGCCAGCTTCGCGGAGCTGGCTGCAGACAGTGCCGCGGCCGCGGCCTACCTGCGCGGGCGTAGTGACCTGCCCATACAGACCATCGGCGTGGTTGGTTCGAGCCAGGGCGGGCATATAACGCCGCTCATCGCCGCCACCTCCACGGATGTCGATTTCATCGTCGATCTCTCCGGCGCGGCTGTACCGATCCGCGATGTACTTCTATACGAAGAACGGAACAACCTGCGCCAAATGGGTTTTCTGCCCGGCGTCGCCGATCTGCTGGCCTACCCTTCCGTCTGGTCGATAACGGCCGTGCGCCAGAAGACGTTCTGGGATGCCGCCGGTGATTACGACCCACTACCCTACTGGCGCGAGCTCTCTGTTCCGGCGCTTGTTCTGTACGGCGAGGAAGACACCAATGTGCCCGCGGCGCGCAGCGCCGCCGCCCTGCGCGGGCTGGAGAAACCGAACATCACGGTGCGCGTCTTCCCAGGCTCCGGTCACGATCTGGAAGACCCGCCCGGCCGCGGCAACGCGATGTTCCGCGACGACGCGCTGCAAGAGATCAGCGCCTTCACATGGGTCGTGAACGGCGGGATGTAGGGGGCGGGGCGGCAGGTGGCAGTGCGGCAGTGGGTAGTGCGGCAGTGGGCAGTGCGTCGGTGGGCAGCACGGCAGTGAGCAGCGAACGGTTTACTGACTCACTGGCTACTGATTACTGACTCACTGACTCACTGACACACTGGCTTCTGGCTTACTGCCTACTTCCTAGTCGTCAGGCGGTCGAGGCGCAGGATAATCTCTTCAACCTCTTCGCCCCGGCCGCCTGCGTAGGAGATTTCACGGCCGATGACCTGAAAGCCATTCTTCTGCAGGACGCGAATCGAGGCGTAGTTGTCGACCGCGGCACGGCCGTACAGCGGGCGCTCCGGCAGCTGCGCCAGGAAAAGCGCCAGGGCGCGCGAGGCGATGCCCTGGCCCCAGAACTCGCGCCCCAGCCAGTAGGTAATTTCCGGTTCGCCGCCCAGTATATACTTGGAAATATGGCCGGCGACACGGCCGTCGGCCAGGATCGTCTGCGCGCGAATGGCCGGATCGGCCAGGATACGCGCCCACTTGGCCCGAAACGCCTCCTGGTCAGACGGGTCCTCCGCGGTGAACGCGGCCATATAAGTGGCCTTGGGATCGAGCTGCTGCTCAAAAAAGGTGGCCAGGTCTTCCTGCTGTACCTCTCGAAGTTCAACAACTTGAGCGGGCATGGCTTTCTACCTCAACGCACTTCAATGCTGTCGGTAATAATTGGATAGACCAGGGCGGGATTACCGTCTTCGCGCGTGGCCGTGATCAAATCATGCGGCAGGCCCAGTTCGGCGGGAAAAATCTCTGTGCGCAGGACCTCCCCGGCATACTGCCGCCAGTGCGCGGCAAGCTGCAGCGCCACGCTGTTGCTGACTGAATCGTCGTGTTCGTTTAGAACGACGGTAATAGAAGTGACGGCCGGCGCCGCGCGCCGCGCCAGGTCATGCGTGGCCCAGCCCAGGCGCAAATACTCGGCCAGGCTGTGCAGCGGGTAACCAGGATAGGCGTAATCGGCCGTCTGGGGGTTATTCTCCTTGCTCCTCGGATCCCACCACATATCGAAATTGGGGATGACGTCAATCGCGTGCGCCACGAGACGATTCAGCGGCGCCGGGATGAAGCCGATGCCCAGAAACGGCGCGATGATCACAGCGCGTTCGATGCTCTCGTGCCGCTGCGCGATCCAGGCCCCAATCGTTCCCCCACCGGAGAGGCCGCTAACAACCACGTCCTCCCCCAGGCTCCCGCCAATATCCACCGTCTTAGTGGCAAAGACGGCCAGTTCCTCGGCGCTGACATTGAGCAGCGCGTCGCGGTCGCGGTCGGCGTGGCCGTGATGCGGCATCAGCGGGATGAAGACATTGTATCCCCGCTCATAAAATTCCTGGCCCAGTTCGCGGAACTGTTCCGGGCAGCTCGTGAAGCCGTGATAGAAGATAATGGCGTTCTCCACCGGCTCCCCGTGCGTCAGAAGGATGCTCTGACAAATGGGATTAATCAGACCGCTGGCCTCTTCTTCGGCCTGCATGGCTGCCACGCGCGCCACGGCGTCCTCGTAGCCTGTCGCCGGGTTGGACACAGAGGTGTCGTCGACCGTGACCGGCAGGAAATTGAGCACGATCAGCACGGCAAAGAGCAGGGCCACCGCGATCAGCAGGACAGTTACAATACGGTGATGGCGGAGCCAGGAAGTGATCTTGTTCATACGGGCGGGATTATAGCACAGCGCGAGCCGCAAGAAGGCAGGAGTCACCCGGCACTCAGCGAGCCCCAGCGACCGTCTGGGGGCGCAGCAACGGCCGCCGCGTTGTGATTGACAGGCGGCTGCCCTGATGCTATAAATTCGCGGGCGCTGCGTGTCTTTCCCGGCCCGGCGCCCGGCCCATATGAACCGTAGTTACATCGCTTCTTACCTTTCTTCGCGCCCGCCTTGGGCGTCTGCAGGGAACACGAATTGCCGGCCGGCGGCATACGGGCTTTCATGAGCGACGGCCAAGAACAGGGGCACCCCCGGCGATTTTTCCCCCTCGACGCGTTCATACCTTGTAGGGCAGCCGCAGCCGGTATGCTCATTTCTCACGAACATAAGCGACCCACGATTAAGGAGAACCTAGATGTCTAAGAACGCACCTCACGCAGCCCGGATGATTGTCTTATTCACATTCTTCATGGTTTTAGCCACCTTGGCCGGCGGTGCCATTGCCGCCCCATCCTCGGTCACGCTTGCCGGCGATCTGCAAAATGAACTGGGCTGCGGCGGTGACTGGGACCCGGCCTGCGCCGCCACCCACCTCACCGAGCAGGGCAATGATGTCTGGCGTGCCGCATTCAGCCTTCCCGGCGGCAGCTATGGATACAAGATGGCCCTCGATGATTCCTGGGGCACCAGCTATCCCGCCGACAACAAGCCCTTGAGCCTCGGCGCGGTAACCGATGTGCGCTTCTATTATGACGACAAGACCCACGCCGTGCTGGACAGCGTCAATGACGAGATTGCCGTGGCCGCCGGCAGCATGCAAAACGAATTGGGCTGCGGCGGCGATTGGGATCCGGGCTGCGTGAACACGCTGCTCACGGACGCCGATGGCGACGGCATTTACACCTTTGCGGCCACCGGGCTGCCCGCGGCCGCTTATGAATTCAAGGTCGCCCTTGACGAAGCCTGGGACATCTCCTACCCCGGCGGCAACGCATCCTTCACCATCAACGCGGACAGTGAGGTCGTTACCATTAGTTGGGACAGCGCGACCACCGAGGTCACGGTCAGTGTATCCAGCGCTCCCGCGGTCGAGTGGGTTGTGGCCGGTGATTTTCAGAGCGAACTGGGCTGTGGCGGCAATTGGAATAATACTTGCGCCGCGACGACGATGGAAGACCTCAACGGCGACGGCGTTTTCCGCCTGCTCGCCGACGGCCTGCCCGCCGGCGGCTATGAATACAAAATCGTGGAATCCAACAACTGGGACAACGCCTATCCGCCCGGCAACGTCCCCTTCACGGCCGGCGGCGGCCAGATGCGCTGGTATTTCCAGCCCGGCCCCAATAACGTGGCCGACAATGCCAACCAATGCATCGCCACGGCCGTCGGCAACTGGCAGTCCGTGGTCGGCGGCGGTGATTGGGCGCCCGACAACCTGCGCACGATGATGTGGCAGGAAGCGCCCGGCAGCGACTGGTACAGCTTCAGCGCCACCCTGCCCGCCGGCAGTTGGGAATACAAAGTGGCCCGCGACGAGGACTGGGCCGAGGCGTATCCGGGTGACAACGTCGCCCTGAATCTGGACGCGGAAACGGCCGTGACCTTCCGCTACAACTGCGCCACCGACGAGGTCGCCCACGTCCTCGGCGGCGAAGTGCCGCCGGAAATCGCGGACCTGGTAAGCGAGCCGGTTCGCGATCCCATCGTCGACGACGTTTTCTATTTTGTCATGCCCGATCGTTTCGCCAACGGCGACCCGTCGAATGATACCGGCGGCATCTCCGGCACGCGCGAGGACCACGGCTTTGACCCCACGGACATGGGTTTCTTCCACGGCGGTGACCTAGCCGGCCTGATGGACCAGCTCGACTACCTGCAGAACCTGGGCATCACCGCGATCTGGATGACGCCCGTCTTCCACAACAATCCCGTGCAGGGCAGCGGCATCGATCTTTCGGCGGGCTACCACGGCTACTGGTACATCGACATGACCGCGTTCGATCCCCACTTCGGCACCAGCGCCGAAATGCAGACGCTGATCGACGAAGCGCACGCCCGCGGCATCAAG
>JBJYWX010000413.1:0-3175 GCA_046259695.1 Promineifilaceae bacterium (SeqCode)
AGTCGCCGGACCTGTCGTTCCTGGGAGGAAATCATGACCTGGCCATCACGCGGCTCGCCACCGGCCAACACCTTCCCCCGGCGCAGGAGCTGCAGCTGCCGCAGACTGCTGCAGAAGCAAATGCTTATCTGGAAGCGCGTGAAGGCATGCTCGTCGCTCTGCCGTCACCCCTGCCGGTAGTTGGTCCTACGCACAGCGGCTGCGGTTTCGCGGTAGCAGCTCAATCTGGCCAGGCCCGGCCCATACGCAGCGCAACCGATAGCGAACTAAATTCCGTCGTCCTCATACTGCACCACTCAGATGTCGATTGTTCGCAGCTGCCGGCGTTAAAATTCGGGGATGAAGTAGATGGTATAAGCGGCCCGCTCACTTACCACTTCGAACGATACAAAGTGGTACAGCAGGACGTCGCGTCGCTTGTTGTTCAGCCTGGCGCAGCCGAATTACTCGATCCGCTGCCGGCGCATGCGGCGGACTTGCTGCGTGCCGCCACATTCAACTTGAATAACTACTTGCGCCCGGCCGAAACTATGGGGGACGAATTAGACGGCCGTCCGTCAGCCGAGGCTCTCGCGGCCAAGCGGTATAAGACAGCGGCAACCATAAGTACCGCGCTTGGCTGCCCGGAATTGCTGGCGGTGCAGGAGGTGGAGACGGTCGAACTGCTAGGGGAGCTTGCGGCGGACCTGGCGAACGCCTGTGGTTTTACCTACTCGGTAGCGCACCGGGACAGCCCGGACGCGCGCGGCATTGATGTCGCCTTAATGGTCGATCCGCGCCGCGCAACTATTCTCTCAACGATGCTGCGCCAGACCTGCACGCCGCTGGATACAGGCATTCTTGATGCGGCCGCCAACTGCTCGCCCGGCCAATATCCGCTCTTCTCACGGCCTCCGCTGGAAGTTGGCTTGCGAATCGACGGCGAACGTTTCCGAGTGCTGGTCAACCATTTCAAGTCAAAGCGTGAAGGTGAGGCTGAAACAGCACCGCGCCGTCTGGCACAGGCAAACTACGTCCACGGCCTTGTTAAGTCGTGGCTGGAGATGGACCCCTCAGCTGCAATTCTTGTCGTCGGTGATTTCAACGACTATGAACAGTCGGTTGTCTGGCTGCGCCTGCAGGAAGAAGGGATACTGGTGAACGCGCTGCAGCGTGTGCCTCAAGAGCATCGTTACAGCTATATCTTCGACGGTGAATCGCAGCTGCTGGACGGCGTCTTTGTCTCGCCCGCCCTGGTACACCGTATCGCGACGGCCGAAATCCGGCACACGAACAGCGATTACCCCTGGTCGTTGGCTGCGGATGTTAGCACCTTCTATGGCGCCAGCGATCACGACGTACCCCTGGTCGCGTTTCACGCTGCGGCGACCATGCCGGGCCAAACGCCCTTGCCGGTTACAGGGCCGGTCGCGCCAGCCGCTGCGACCGGCAGCCTTTCGGTGATGGCCACGCCGGTATTTGAGGTCCAAGAGCGGGCAGCGCCTTCCCCTGATGCAGCTGTCCAGCCTGCTGAAAATAGCCCGCTCGAACAGCGATCGGGGGATCCGGGCTGGCCGGCGCGCTATCTTCCTCTTGGCCTCCTTTTGCTCGCACTGTTGGTAGGCTGCGCATACGTGCTGCTGCGCCGGCATTAATCCACGCACGTTCGGTTGCAGTGAATAGAGCGTGGTCAGATGCGCAGGAATGAAGTAAACTGACTTTACATTGCCTGCCGCTATTGGACGTACAAACGATGGCAGCGCAACCCCAGATGCCGGCCTATTAAGCAAAGCGGCTGGTGGGCCTGGATGACCGGATCTCGCGGCCCGGGCCTGGACAACCAGGAATTTAGACGTATGCAGATGGAACCAAGCACGGCTATGCGCGAGTACCTGGCCGAAATTTACCGGCTGCAGGAGGACGCGCCCACCGTCAGTACAACAAGCCTCGCCGAGCGCCTCAATGTAACTGCGCCGGCCGTGCCGCGTATGCTCAAGCGCCTCAAGAGTGCCGGCTTTGTGAAGCATGTGCCTTATCAGGGTGTTGAACTGACTGAACTCGGCCGTGAGGAGGCGCTGCGCGAACTGCGCCGCCATCGCATTTTGGAAGTATTCCTGGTAAAGGTAATGGGTTTTCAGTGGCACGAGGTGCACCGGCACGCGGAGGACCTGGGCAAAGGGCTGAATGATGAGATCGTGCAGCGTATGGCGGAAATGACCGGATTTCCCGAACGCTGCCCCCACGGTGAGCCTATTCCAAATGAAGAAGGCGTGCTGCCCGTGGTGGCGGACACGTGCCTGATCAATCTAACGGTGGGCCACAAAGGGGCAATTAGCCGGGTGCGTACAGATGAGTCGGAGCGCCTCGCCTACTTTGCCACCCTGGGCGTTGTGCCCGGCGTCACCTTTGAAATCGTCGGCCGGGCGCCCTTTAATGGCCCTCTGCGTCTGCGCGTGGAGCGCGAAGAGGTGGTACTGGGCGTAGAACTGGTAAAGGCCCTGTGGGTGACGTGAACTCCCGCCGGTGATTCTCTTTCCTAGCGGGACGGCAGCGGTGAATCGGAAAGGAGCCGCCACCAGGCCTGCCAGGGACGGGCGTCATAGGCGGGATCAGGCGTGGCCGTGGGGATAGGCGTGGCGATAGGTGTTGCGTCGATCAATAACGGCACCACGCGTTTTTCGCCCGGCTGGATTAGCCCGGCTTCGTTGCGGGCGTAGGCAGCAACATAGGCGTCGCTGTTCACATAGTCCCTGGTCAGTATAAGCTCCACCTGCCGCGTCATCTCCGCATTCAGTCTCTCTTGCATCACTTCGTCAGTATGCTCGATCTCCCCGCCAGCCTGCGCGCGGCGGTTGAGGTCAAAACCAACGTAAACGGCAAAGACTATGATCCCCAACACCAACAACTGAGGCAGGGAAAGCAGTGGGCGCTGGCGGGCGCGAGCTTGCTGGGTCACGCGTGGCCTGCTTTGATTGGGAGACTTCTCGGACATCGCTTCTAAATCTTAGCCAAGATGGGACAGCTACGCAACAGCAAGTTGACATATTCTCATGGGCTTGTCCCAACTGAGGGCGCTAGGTAGAATTCGGTAATGGAGTTCCCAGAGCGCAGAGATTATCTTTTCATTGGCCATATCTGCCGAGATTTGACACCAGCGGGCCCTGTGATCGGCGGCACGGCTGCTTATGCTGCGGCA
>JBJYWX010000414.1:0-6616 GCA_046259695.1 Promineifilaceae bacterium (SeqCode)
ATCGTTTTCCTACCTCGCATAAAACGTCACTCCTAAGAACCTTGCCTAAGGCGCACTCACCGCCGGAAGCAAGCTTGCAAAAACCAACTCATTTACCACTTTCTGGCTGAGCAGCACGATGGCATCTGACGTTGAATAAGGGTCATCTAGCGAGCCGTCATAATTCGGCCAGCAGCCATTTTCTAGTTGTTGGGCCATAACCGCATCCGCGCCATTCGCTAGCTTACCATTTATGATCTGGCTCCAGATGGGCGAGAAGGGATTCTCTCCTTGCGCCACCAGACCCTGTATAACTTCCGAAGTCGAACTTGGGTTAGAGGGAGAGGCTTCGTATCCCCAGCCACCGTCGGGCAATTGGGTCGCTGCAAGGTTAGTGACGCCGGACGGTTCCTCAATGGCCAATCTTCCCAACACATTTAGGGCAATCCCGTTTTGATCCGCATCACCCCAGTTTCCCGCTTCATGTCCATTTACAAGGAAATCGACAGCGGATTGGTCTGGCGTTTCACCGGAGAGGATAAGTCCTAGCATGGCCTCGCCGTGAGCAGAAATTCCAAATGCCGTGTCGTCATATTCGCCCTGCTGGTTCAGGAAACTCTTTATCCTCTGTGCCAGATCGTATCCGGCAAAATCGGCGGGATTGTAAGGAAATCCCGCGGCGACTACGCCTTGGGCCACGATGCCGGCGGCGCCGCCCTTGCCGTTCGTCACATAGGGGGCAGTCTGTTGTTCAAGGGCCATAGTGGCGCTCGTTGCGCCTTGCATCCAGCGCGCCGCTTGCGGGTTGCCCCCGGCTGCGGCGATAGCCTCAATGGCGCGTGAGGTGCCCGCGGCGCTCACACCAAAACCGGCGAACTGCTCCCAACCTGCTGTGCCGGGGTCCTGCAGTTCAGCCAGGCACATAATGCCCGCACGGACTGCTTCCGAGCGGCTGGGTAGCGGATAGGGCCTCCCGGCAACCGCCGGGATGCCCTGGACAGTTGTATAAAGATCATCGAATCTTCCCTGGCCATAGTCGGCCTGGAATGCGCCGTTGGGCGCCTGCCATGCCATGAGTGCATCCAGCGGGGAGGCGCCCCCCTTGCTCCACACGCCGTGACTGTTGGAGAACTCCTGCCCGGCGGCGGACAGCGCCTGGACTACAATGGCTGTGGAATTGGCGTTCTCTCCAAAACCCGACCCATATTCCCAGCCGCCGCTATCTAGCTGGCTGTCTTTCAGAAAATCAAGTGCGGAATTGACGCTTGAGTCACCAGCTTGCCGCCCTCCGGCAAACAGGGCCATGAGTGCCATGCCCGTGGCATCACTGTTTTGTGGAGTACCAAAGCCGTCATCCCACGAACCATCGTCCGCCTGCAAGGACTCCAGCCAGGCGAGTGCCTCTTCGGGCACTGGCTCGCTGACGGCCGAGAGGGCCATAATTGCCAGCGATTGATCAAACGCCGTAGTGGACCCTATTGAGCCGCTAGAATCATCGTACTGCCTCTGTAGCTGCTGCACGTAATTGTGAATGGCGAATGTGCGCGGGTCTTTATTCGCCGCGGTTAGGGCGAGGATTACTTTACCGTTTGCACCACCGCTAACGGCTGCATAGCTTTGTAGCCCGGTTGAATTGGCGCGTAGATAATTGACGGCCGACTGGCTCGCTCCATTGTAGGTCTGGTCAGCGCTGTAACCAACAGCAGACATTGCCAGGATTGCATCAAGTGTCGCAGAAATTGAAGAGGCCGGCTCACCTGTACCAAAATCTGTCCCAAAACCGCCATCTTCATTCTGATTCTCATTGATTACCCAGATGATAGCCATGAGGGCTGCATCTCGCTGGTCACTGAACGGGCCGGCCTGTTCCATCCCCTCCGCGGCCGAAACGCTCATGAGAGCCAACAGGACAAACACCAGTGCCACCGAAGCTGTGGAGGCCAAACGGGGAATACATTTCATGTCGCCTTTTTCCTTCTTCCTTATCTTAGGCTCCTGCCGAAAATTCTCGCTCGGCAACGCTGCTGCCTCGCTTGGAAAGAAAGGCGCGACAGAAATCCGGAAGCAAAAAACCCGATGCCTTGGGCATCGGGTTAGGGAAGATTCACTGACGCTATCGTTCCAAACCCTTATCCGCGAGAGCAGAAACAAGATACAGAGCAACCGGGCGACCTGACTCTGATAAATGGCCTCCTGGCCATTCATCATCACAGTTGCGGGACAGTACTGGAATTCCACTTGTGAGCGGGCACCAGTTTCGCCGCGGGCCATTTCTCTTGTGGCCCGTTCCTATCACTCTTAGTGAGGAAAGCTACCTGTATATTGAGCTATTCAATTGTACAATCGGAGTGTAGCATTAGGCATTTGCCTGGTCAAGCTCAACCATTGGCTGTCTTTAAAGAGCTACACTTTAGGGTGCTGGATCAGGCTCTCACCGGTCATCTCATCGGCTTTTTCAATACCCATCAAATCCAGAACCGTTGGCGCGACATCGGCGAGCTTGCCGCGCGGGCGCATATCCACATAGCCTTCGACACCGATCACAAACAAGGAAACAGGCTGCGTGGTATGGTATGTATGTGGTTCGCCGGTAGTGAAGTCGACCATACGCTCACAGTTGCCGTGATCCGCGGTAACAAGGGCCGCCCCACCCTTGGCAACGATTGCCTCGACCAGGCGCCCAGCGCATTCATCGACTGCTTCTACAGCCTTGATCGCCGCTTCCAGAACGCCCGTATGGCCCACCATATCCGGGTTGGCATAATTGACAAGAATGAAATCATCATCCGCTTCTGATAGGCGTTTCAAGAGCGCCTCCGTTAACGGATAAGCGCTCATTTCGGGCTGAAGGTCATAAGTAGCCACTTTGGGCGATGGTTCTAGGTGGCGTTCCTCCCCAGGGAATGGCGTCTCCTCGCCGCCATTAAAGAAATAGGTGACATGAGCGTATTTCTCAGTCTCCGCAGCATGGAACTGCTTTAAGCCCTGATTGCTCAATACTTCGGCAATAGGGTTCTGAATCTCCTGCTCCGGGAATATAAGGGGAACATCGAACTCGCTCTCATAGGGCGTCATCGTGATGATGCGCACATCCGGCAGGAATGTCCGTTCGAAGCCGTCAAAATCCGCGAACAAGAACGATCGCACAATCTGGCGCATGCGGTCCGCGCGGAAATTGTAGAAGACTATGCTGTCTCCCGGCTCAACGGTCACGTCACGACCACCGGTATTCAAAGCTACCGGCAGCACGAACTCATCGGTGACTCCGTCAGCGTAAGATGCCTTGAGCGCTTCGGAAAGTGAGTTCGCGGTACGTCCTTCTTCCCCATGGTGATTGGCAATCACATCATATCCTTTCGCCGTGCGCTGCCAGCGCCGGTCGCGATCCATGGTGTAGTAGCGACCGCTTACGGAAGCAACCGTGACTTTATGCTCCGACGCGTACTGTTCCAGCTTCTCCGCGAACCTGAGGCCACTTTCTGGGGGCGTGTCACGGCCGTCAGTAATGATGTGCAGTATTGGTTCTATACCGTTGCGTTCCGCCAGTTCGAGTATAGCGTACATGTGATCGCTGTGGCTGTGTACCCCACCCTCACCGAATAATCCCACAACATGCAGTTTACCGCCGTTCTTGATCGTCTCATCAATAGCATCTTTCAGGACGGCGTTGTCAAAGAAGGTTCCGTCCTTGATGGCAAGATTGATGCGCGTTAGTTCCTGGTAAATCACGCGCCCGGCGCCCAAATTGAGATGGCCCACTTCGGAATTGCCCATCTGTCCTTCCGGCAGGCCGACCGCCTCGCCGGATGCGTCCACAACAGTGCGCTCCAGCGTGCGCATCCAACGGTCATAATTAGGTGTGTTGCCAAGTACAACGGCGTTGCCGGCTTCCATCTCCCGAATACCCCAGCCGTCGAGAATAATGAGAGCCACGGGTCTGATTGCTTTCATCTTAAAGTTGACTCCTTGATCGTTTCGCGCACCATTGAAGACCAAACCGGCGCGTGCCTTTGAACTGTGTATAGGTAAGCATTGTACCACTTACATCAGGCCGTAGAAACCAAAACGGCAGGCCCTAAGCCTGCCGTTTGCGCCAGCTCCTCAGGTTGGATTCGAACCAACAACCCTGCGGTTAACAGCCGCATGCTCTGCCGTTGAGCTACTGAGGAAAAGCAAAAAGTGATTATATCAATCTGCCCTGCGGTGTCAATTATTCTAAGTCCGCGATGGAGCTCGCTTCGCCTTCATTTAAGCGAGTGGCGCACCTGCGGCAGCCCGCCAAAACTGCTCTTTTCCTCATTGTGGTCACCCGGGAGCGAGGCAGTATAATTCGCCGGATGAACGCGACACCAGTCATTGTAGTACACGGCGGAGCCGGCGCCTGGGAAGAAGCGCCCGGTCGTCTCAAAGAAGGCAGGCGCGCCTGTGAGGACGCGGCTCGCGCAGCGCAAGCTGTCTTATTGGGCGGGGGCAGCGCACTCGACGCGGTCGAAGTAGCTGTGCGCGTCTTGGAAGACTGTCCCGCGCTTGACGCCGGCCGAGGCAGCTACCCTAATGCCAGCGGCGAAATTGAGATGGACGCCATGATCATGGATGGCAGCACACTCTCAGTAGGGGCGGTTGCGGCCATTTCGCGCGTGCGCTACCCGGTCAGCCTAGCAAGAGAGCTGTTGTCCGTCGACGATACAAACCTTCTGGTGGCCTATGGCGCCAGTCTCTTCGCCGACAGAATTGGTTTTCCTCGTTGTGAGCACGAGGATCTACTTGTCGAAGAGCGCTGGGATGGTCACTCGCCCCATGCAAGTACAAGCGATACAGTCGGCGCTGTCGCGCGCGACGCATTGGGTAATCTGGCGGCAGCCACTTCAACAGGAGGGACGCGTGCGAAATTGCCTGGCAGGGTTGGGGACAGTCCATTGGCGGGTTCAGGCGCCTACGCCGACAATCTATCGGCGGCCGTCAGCGCGACGGGCCGTGGCGAAGACTTGATGAAGATTCTTATTAGCAAACAGGTCGCCGACTTCGCTGCTGCTGGCCTTCCGGCACAGGAAGCCTGTTCGGCCGCCATCCGTTATCTTATCAGCCGCGTTAACGGTAGCGGCGGTGTCATCGCCATTGACGCCAAGAGCCATGTGGGCGTCGCCTATAACACCTCGGCCATGCCCTTCGCCCATGTCACTGGATCCGGGAAATTGTTCAGTGGTATCTAGGACTGGGTTGCTCCACTATGCGCAAAGAACCAGAACCCTCGGTGCAGCACACCATCCGTCGGGGGCCAGATCCTGCTAGCTAAACAGCTCGGCGTACTTGTCAAAAAACGTGATCACAGACTCGATACCCCTATAGAAGTTTGGAAGATAGAAGCGCTCATTGGGAGCATGAATGCGATCATCGGGCAACCCAAAACCCATCATAACAGTTTCCAGGTTCAGATATTCTTGAAACTCAGCCACGACCGGGATGGATCCACCTTCGCGAATGTAGACCGGTTCCCGGCCAAAAACCTCTTGCAGAGCCATAGCAGCAGCGCGCATGGCTGGTGTTTCCAAATCTGACACGCTCGGCATATTCGTGCTGCAAATGGTTACATCCACGTTGACCGTAGATGGCGCCAGTTGCTGTACAAAATCGACATAGTGACGCGCAATTTCTTCCGCGTTCTGATCCGGTACGAGGCGCATGGAGATCTTGGCATGAGCGTGAGAGGGAAGAACTGTCTTGCGCCCCGCCCCAGTGTACCCGCCGATGATACCGTGTACATCCAGGGTCGGGCGTGCGCCCAATCGCTCCCGAACGGTATACTGGGATTCGCCCCAAAGTTCGAGTGCGCCCGTCTCCGCCAACCACGCCTCTTCATCGAAAGGCACAGCCGCCATGGCCTCTTTCTCCGCGTCGGACAGCGGCGCGACCTTGTCATAGAACCCTGGAATCAAGACGTGCCCATCTTGATCCTTCAGGTTGGCGATAATATGAGACAGCGCGTTCAGAGGGTTGTCAATTGCTCCGCCATAACTGCCGGAATGGAGGTCACGACCCGCGCTGGTGACATCGATAAAGGTATAGACGATGCCGCGCAAACCATAGACAATCGCCGGCTGGCCTGGGCTCATCATCGCCGTGTCCGATATGAGCGCGACGTCAGCCGCGAGCAGTTCGCGATGTTGTGGGATAAAGCGACTCAGGCTTTCTCCACCACTCTCTTCCTCCCCTTCAAGGATGAATTTAACATTGACAGGTAGACGGCCGTCCGCCGTAAGGAAAGCTTCAACAGCCTTAATATGAATATAGAGCTGGCCCTTATCATCCGAAGCGCCGCGTGCATAGACAAAGTCGCCGCGCAGTTCCGGCGTAAAAGGCTTGGAATGCCACAGTGCAAGCGGCTCGACCGGCTGCACGTCGTAATGGCCGTAGATCAACACCGTTGGGGCCGCGTCGCCGGCGTGGAGCCAATCACCATATATCAGGGGATGTCCCTCCGACTCGAATAGCTGCACATGTTCCAACCCTGCGGCCTCCATATGCGCCGCCAGCCAGCTCGCCGCATTTATGACATCTTCTTTATGCTTTGGCTGGGTGCTAATACTAGGTATCGAGAGAAATTCAAATAGTTCTTCTCTAATCATATCGCGCTTGCTGC
>JBJYWX010000415.1:0-4487 GCA_046259695.1 Promineifilaceae bacterium (SeqCode)
AAGGTATTACCAGGATCCGCCTTCAGGACAGTTAGTGCAACTTTACCATCGCTCATTGCCGCGCTAATCATGTTTGGAGTTGTTGTCGCGAGCCAAAAGTCTGTAGTGTCAGCAATCGGTGAAAATGTCTGGTCGCTGGCCATTGTAGTGGCCATTGGGGTTGTTGTATACGTCCCATTAATTTATCTCTTCCAACGCGAATTTACGAAAGAAGTTGGCCAGACAATGATCAAAGCGCTTGACAGGAAAGGACGTATCAAGCGCTTCATAGCTAAACGTAAGCCAGCATAAATTTAGAATAGAAATTTGGATATTAGACCACTCAGGATAGATCCATGATCAAACGTGAGATTATAGAAAAACGCTTGTCATTTGCCTGCATTGTATTAACGACCGCCTTCATGCTGGTTATCAGTGGAGGCAGTAGCAGTGTCCTTGCGCTTCAAGACTCCAGGCCGTTGTCATGTTCGGAGACGATAAATATCAAGGGCTCCGGCCAGGTTGCGGCAGTGACACAGGATGGTCGGGAATTTTCGCTCGCGGAGAAATCAAATGAGCTCTTACTGCCCTGCGGCGGCGCTGTAACGCTTACACCCGCCCCGGCAGCGCGCTGGCGGTTTGATCATTGGCAGGGTGTACCTGAAGCTGACCGCGATAAGTATTCAATATTGGTAACGGATATCGCCGGGATAACGGCCGTTTTCGTGCCTCGCGCCATCACCCTCGAAACGGTGGACAGACCCTTTATCAACCGTGACGGTGTCCTGGTTACGCAGGTTGAACGCCTTGAACCGTTGTGGCGCTCCCTGGGCGCGGATGCGCCGGCGGCAGAAAATGCCGAACCGATTATTGAAGTTTGGCATGGTGACTCCCAGATCTTCGGGCAGAATGGTACGCCGCAGCAGTGGGTGAACATACTTGGTAATGTAAGGGATCCTGGCGGAGCGCTTCTAAAGTCGTTTTCCTATACACTCAACGGCGGTGCGCCACGCAAGCTCTCATATG
Organism: Promineifilaceae bacterium (SeqCode); assembly: GCA_046259695.1. Lineage (GTDB taxonomy): Bacteria > Chloroflexota > Anaerolineae > Promineifilales > Promineifilaceae > JAACFF01. The sequence goes on from JBJYWX010000415.1 coordinate 1,006, forward strand.
GCGGCAGTGGAAGCCTGAATGATGATCGCCGTTTAATCAATCCCGGTGATTTCAATATCGATATTGACAAAGATGATCTCCTGCCACTTCCTTCCAGCAATGAAGTCGTCATCACTGCGGTGGATTCTATCGGAGTTGAGAAATCAACAAAGGTAATTGTCAGTTACGACGAAAGCAAGACGTGGCCAATTCCTTACGAGACTAACTGGGCCGCTGCTGCATCCGTACAGGACGAGGCCCAGGTTGTTGATGGAAAGTGGGCGCTTAATGATTATGACAACGATGGCGTCGTCGACGGCGTACACCCGCTAGAACCAAGCTATGATCGCATTATCGCCATTGGCGAAGGGGCCTTTGCCCCCAGTGACGGCAGCCAGTGGACCCAGTACGAGGCGACAGTGCCTGTCACTATTCATGGCATCAGGGAAGAAGGTTTTAAGGGCCTGCAGCGGGCGCCGGCCGTTGGCGTGGTCATGCGCTGGGAAGGGCACAGTCTGGATGAGCCGCTGGAATGTGAACAGCCGGCGTGTGGCTATTTGCCAATCGGGGCCGCCAGTTGGTATGAATGGGATAAAGCTGACCCGACGCGAACAAAGGCTGATTTCAGTCTATGGCTCCGCGCACCAGGCAACAGTGTGCCTGATCCCAACACTTCTCAAATGCAGATGAATAAGCGCTACTTTTGGAAAGTACGCGTCGACAACAGCAGTGGACTTAACGGCAAGTACTATCTGAGAGTGTGGCCGGAAGGGGGCTCAGAACCGAACACCTGGCATACCCTGAATGGCAGCGCTTTGAGTCTGGGAAAGGGCTCGCTGCTGCTGCTGGCTCATCATGTCGATGTTACATTCGGTGATGTTCTTGTATGTCCGTTGGGTGGTTGTGCGGCTCCATTGGTCAGCAATGTTTCAGTCGATGCCGGTGTGACGGAGGCCACGCTGACCTGGACGACTGATAGACGAACGGCGAGCAGCGTTGACTACTGGCTCAATCCCGGCGGAATCATGAACGCTTCAGATGATTCCTTTGTGACCGAACATATGCTGAAGTTGACGAATCTTGATCCGGATATGACATACCAGTTCCAGATTGATGCAGCAGATCGCTTCGGAAGCGCATCAAGCACTGCCATAGCCACGTTCACCACAGAGCCGGAGCCACCCGAGACTTTTTCGCTTACGGTCACAACCGCCGGTCAGGGAACGGTCTCCGTAGAGCCGGACAAGGCTGCGTATCTGGCGGGCGAACAGGTTCAACTGACGGCCGTCCCCAGTGGCGCCACAAGCTATTTCGAGTCCTGGAGCATGGATGCCACCGGCGACGATAACCCGCTGACAATCGTGATCTCAGGCAATATGGAAATTACGGCGACGTTTAAGGAAATTGAGAAAGAAAATTTCACTACCTACCTGCCTATGACGATTGGCGAATAGGTGCAGCAAACAGATTTGCTTGCGGAACAGAAAAGGAGAAATTTAGATGAAGGTAGGCATCCTGGCTGGAGGTTATGGTTCGCGTTTGGCGGAGGAGACCGAGATAAAGCCGAAACCCATGGTTGAAATCGGCGGGCAGCCGATTCTATGGCATATCATGAAGATCTATTCCCATTACGGTTTCAATGATTTTGCTATTGCTCTTGGTTACAAAGGCGATGTCATCAAGAAATACATGGTCGGGCTGCACTCGTTGAGCAGTAATATGACTGTGGATACGAGGAGCGGTCATGTAGAGACGCACGGCAGCGATGCGCCGGAATGGAAAGTGGATCTAATTGAGACGGGCCAGAACACGATGACCGGCGGGCGTATTAAGCGGTTGATTCCATATATGGGTGGTGAGACATTCATGATGACCTGGGGAGATGGCGTCTCAACGGTCAACCTGCATGACTTGCTGGCATTTCACCGGGCGCACGGCAAGCTGGCCACATTAACGGCCGTTCGCCCGCCCGCGCGCTATGGTCATCTAGAATTTGAAGGCGATCAGATCAGGCAGTTCACAGAAAAACCGCAGACAGCCGAAGGCTGGATCAACGGCGCCTTCTTCGTCCTCGAACCGGAAGTGTACGACTACATCGGCGGCGACGAGACACAATTCGAGCATGAACCCTTAGAACGTCTCGCTGCTGAGGGACAGCTCATGGCCTATCGGCACGACGGTTTCTGGCAGTGTATGGACACTTTGCGTGAGAAACACATTCTGGAAAATTACTGGTCGTCGGGTGACGCGCCCTGGAAAATCTGGGATTAGGTCCAGCGGAGAGCCTCGAAGATGAGTCCAAGGTTTACAAACGGTCTCCGTAAGACATCCTACGAAATCTACTACGAGGTCGGTCACCAGCTGGTCAACCTGGGCATACGTCGCGCTGGCCGCGATTACACCAGGTTCATTTTGCTCGGCCGTCCACGAAGCGGCTCAAATTTCCTGATCACCACGTTAGAGCAGCATCCGTCGGTGCTTGCCTATGGTGAGCTCCTTCAGCAGCCGACGGTTCGCTGGAACCACAAAATGGGGCTTGAGCGCCGGCATTGGATTGAGCATGCCTATGACGAACCACAGGAATATATTACCGATGTGGTGTTCCGAGATTATCCAACGAAAGTCAAAGCAGTAGGCTTCAAGCTCTTCTATCATCATGCCCGTAAAGAACCGCAGAACAAGGTCTGGCAATTTCTACGTGAAGATCGAGATTTGCACGTCATACATTTGCGTCGTAGGAACTTGCTCAAGATCATTCTATCCAGAAAGCTGGCCGAGCGCTCCGGAGAATGGCGGCTGGTAGATTCGCAAGTGAGCCAGCAAACGGATACCAGTGATCCCTCGCTTCCAATCTACCTTGATTTCGATGAGTTGAAGAATAGGTTTACGAGGATGAAAGCCGTAGAGGAACGGCGAGGCGCCTATTATTCCGGCCATCCACGGCTCGATCTGTGGTATGAGGACCTGGCCGCTGACTTTGCTGCGCATACTCGACTCGTACAAAAATTTCTTGAGTTAGACCTGCGCCCGCTTCAGCCAGTGACCCGTAAGCAGGCAAGACGGCCGCTTGATGAGCAAATTGAGAATTATGCAGAATTGAAAAGAAGTTTTGCCGGCAGCGAATGGGCCGAGTTTTTTGAGGTTTAGAGAAGTCAATTCAAGTATGCGCGCCGCTATCCTGCCTGGAACTCCCAGGCAGCGCAGCTTATCGCCTTGGGCGCAATAGTCATCTCATTACCTGCCAAAATTGGGAGTAGATATGCTTGTGGCAATTACCGTCGGTATTCTTGAAGGTAAGACATTTCTTAAGCACATTTGGGTACTATGATTCGTGAATGACTGCGCTACAGAGCTTTGCGGCGCATAAAGTGAAGGAATTTGGCAGCAGCTGGCTGCAGAATATGGATAATTACAGGGCTACGAGCCAGTAAGAAGGAGCTATTAATGCGTGTTTTAGTTACAGGTCACAATGGATATGTGGGAACGATTCTTGTCCCCATGCT
>JBJYWX010000416.1:0-22135 GCA_046259695.1 Promineifilaceae bacterium (SeqCode)
TCGACGACACCGGCGGAACGGTCGCCCCCTCAAGTAGCTGCTCCAGGTGGTGGACCATAAAATTGCTGACGCCTATTGCTCGCGCCCGCCCGGAACGGTAGATAGTTTCTAGAACCTGCCAGGTCTGTTTGAAATAGCCCGCCACCGGCCAATGGACCAGGTATAGATCGATGTAATCCAGTCCCAGCCGGGCCAGGCTGTCGTCAAATGCCTTCTGTGTGGCGCCGCGCCGTTGATCATCGTTCCATATTTTCGTGGTGACGAAGATCGATTCGCGTGGCATGCCGCTGTCGCGAATGGCCCGGCCAACACCGCCTTCGTTGTGGTAGAAAGCGGCCGTATCAATACTGCGATAGCCCGCCTGTATAGCCCAGGCAACCGCTTGTTCCACCTCTCGGCCGTCTTCTGCCTTAAACACGCCAAGGCCCAGGCGAGGCATTTCCACACCGTTAGACAAGGCGACCGTGGAATCTATTGTCAGGGTCATGGCTGTCTGGGTTCTATGCCCATCGCGTTTTCTTTGCGATCTTCGCCTAAACGACTGCGTTCCGAACGAGGTCTACAAAGCTGGCCTTGAGCGCGGCGCCGCCAACCAGCGCCCCGTCAATGTCGGGATGGGCCATGAACTCGGCCACATTATCTGCTTTCACACTGCCGCCGTACTGGATGCGTACTTTGTCAGCCGTCTCCGTTCCGAACATATCCGCAACAGCCGCGCGCACGGTGCCGCCGATGATCTCGCCCGCCTGCTCAACTGAGGCGGTCAAACCCGTGCCAATGGCCCAAATAGGCTCGTAAGCGATTACACACTGCGCCATTTCCCCGGCCGTTAAGCCGTCGAAAGCGGCGCGTACCTGGCCGCCGACAAAAGCTTGTGTTTCGCCGGCCTGGTTCTGTTCCAGGCTTTCGCCGACACAGACGATGGGCGTCAGGCCGTGCGCCAAGGCGGCCTTGATCTTCTTGTTCACCCCTTCATCCGTCTCACCAAACATCGCCCTACGTTCAGAATGGCCCAGAATGACATAGCGGCAGAAAGGGGTCAGCATGTTAGGTGCAACTTCGCCGGTATAGGCGCCACTTTCCTCAAAGTACATATTTTGCGCGCCGACGCCGATCTTGGTGCCCTGCAGGGCCGCGGCGACGGCCGGAACGGCCAGGTAGGGGGGGCAAAAGGCGATATCAACGCCTTCTATGGCGTCCAGTTCGGCCTTGATCTCATTGGCAAACTCAACACCCTCGGCGGCCGTTTTGTTCATTTTCCAATTGCCGGCAATAAATGGGGTACGCATGGCTTCTCCTATTGTGCGTTTATGGGCCGCTCTAGGTTGGCGCCGTCACAGTTGACGCATGTGCAAGCAGTCACACCAGGCGCTCTTGTCGCGGCGCGCGGCGGCCTTATCGATTCATAAAGGGCTGTTAATACGAAGGTCGTGTGCGGTTCGCTCACCCGACCCAGGATGGCTCCATTATAGCACCGTTGGCCCTTCCTCGTCCTATTCGCGCGCGGCGTAGGACTCCGGCCGGATCGAGATTACCTGGCTGGCGCTGTCAGGCTGCATGCTGACGCCATAGATGGTATTCGCCGCCTGTACCGTGCCGCGATTATGCGTAATGACAATGAACTGCGTGTTCAGGCTTAACTCGCGCAGGATGCCGCGAAAGCGGTTCACATTCGCCTCATCCAATGCGGCATCCACCTCGTCCAAAACACAAAACGGCGTGGGCGATACTTTCAAGAGTGAAAAAATAAGGGCCGAAGCGGTCAGCGAACGCTCGCCGCCAGAGAGCAGGGCCAGCCCTTGCTCCCGCTGGTTAGGCAGCCGGGCGACGATGTCGACGCCGCTGATTGTCAGGTCGTCTGGTTCGGTTAGGACCAGGCGCGCCGAACCGCCGCCGAACAACTGCGTGAAGGTTGCGCCAAACACTTCATCGACCTTCTCCACCGTCTCCGCGAAGGCTCGCGAAGTCAGTTCATCCAATTCAGCGATGACCCGGCGCAAGTGCGCTTCCGTTTCGTGCAGGTCTTCCACCTGTCCGGTCAAAAACTCGTAGCGCTGCTCCGTTTCCTCATACTCCTGCGGCGCATCGGGATTGATGCCGCCCATACGCTGGAGCTGGCCGCGGTAGTCCTGAATGCTGCTTTCGATATGGGCCGGCAGCTCCTCCACCTTGGGTAGTTCTTCCACAATCTCGCTGATCGGCAGCGGCGTGGGGCCGGCGTGATCGGCATCGAAACGGAGCGAGACGAGTCCCAGGTCGGCGCGGATGCGCTCCTGCAGCGCCTCGATCTGGCTCTCTTGCTGTGTCAGGCGTACCTGCGTCTGCGTGTAACGCGTCTCGCTTTCGTGCGTCGCGCGCTGCAGTTTGCCCGAGGCCTGCTGGATAGTCGCTAAGGAGGCCCTGTTTTCGGCCAGCACAGCCTGCAGGGGCTGGATCTTCTGTTCCAGCTCATCAAGCCGCGCGGCAAATTCCTGCACATTGGCGCCGGCCGCCTCTTCTGCCAGCCCATTGAGCTGCTCCTGGATTTCAGCGCGGCGGCTCCGCAGCCGCGCCAACTGGCCCTGCAGTTGGTTCAGGGTCGTGCGGCGGCTGTCCACCACGGCCTGCCGCCCGGCGACTATAGTCTGTTTGGCGGTTACTTCCTGTTCGTTCGCCGCCTGTTCCTGGCGGGATTCGAGCACTGGCAGACTTTCGAGCCTGGCCAGTGCTTCCACGCGGTGCGTCTCCTGCTCCTGGATGGCTTCGCGCCCGCCCTCGAGCTTGCTTTCCAGGGCAGCGATTCGCTCGCGCAGACGGCCGATTTCCTGTTCGGCCCGGTCCCGCTGGCGCTGCAAATAGGCGCGCTGCTGGCCGTCGCGGTCGAGTTGGCGCTGAGCCGTGGACAGCTGCTGGATGCGGTCCGTCTCCAGCTTGCCCAGGCGCCGGTCATCATTCAGCAGCGCATCGACTTCGTCCTGGTCTTGCTGGATGCCGGCCTGCAGCGCTTCGACGGCTGTTTCTTCCGCCGCCAGTTCAACACGCAGGGCGGCTAGTTCTTCCTGCGCGGCGCGAAATGCCGTTTCACGGGCCAGAACGCTTTCCGCCGCTGAACTACCCGGCGCCTCTACCAGCCCGCCGGCATGGACTACCAGGCCGTCCGGCGTGACCGCCAACGTGCCGTCCGGAAGCCGTTCGGCCACATCAAAAGCGGCGGTCTGGTTGGCGACGAGCAGGATATTGCCCAGCAGAAGCTGTATTGCCGGCAGTGCCAGGTCACCGCTGTCTACCAGCTCGGACGCCCAACCTACAATGCCCGACCCATTCGGAAGTGGCCACTGCAGCGACCTTACCTTATCCAGGGCTACCAGACTGGCCCCTTTGCCGTCCAGATTATCAAGCACGGTGAGCAGGCTTTGCTGATCGGCGACAATCAACGTTTCCAGGCGCGCCGCCAGCGCCGCTTCCAAGGCGCGCCGGTGCGTATCGGGAATAGTGATCAGGCCGGCCAGCGTGCCGGTCAGCTCAATGTGCTCTCCGGCTTCTATTTCCGTGTGCCGCATCTGGTCGAGCAGCTCTACGCGCGATTCCAGGCGGGCGATCTGGCCCTGTCGTTTGGCCAGCTCCTTTTCGCGATCCTTGGCCTCTCCGCGCCGCTGTTTCAGCCCGCGAATCAACTGTTGGCGCCGCCGCTGCAGGCCCTCACGTTGTTCGCGCAGCTCATTAATCGCCGCCTGCGCTGTCTCGATCACCGCTGTCTGCCGCGTTACATCTGCCTGCAGGTGGCGCATATGGGATTCGTCCTGACCCGCGAGTTCCGCCTCATACTCGCCCAGGCGCTCGCGAAGCTGGCTGATCTGTCCCACGGCCTGCGCCAGCTCACGCTGTGCGTTTTCTTTACCGCGCTCCGCGCCGGCCAGGGCTTGCTGCCAGCGTTGGATCTCGGCACGCTGACCGGCGACAGACTGGTTGAAAACGGCCAGCCGCTCACGCGCGCGGTCCAGCTCACCTTGCGCGCCGTTCAGGTCAGCTAACGCTGCTTCCAGCTCCACCTGGGCCGCTTGCTCCGCCATTTGCAAACCGGGTAGTTCGCGCTCCAACTCTTCTAAACGCCGCATGGCGGCCGCGCGCCGTTCGGCCAGCACGGCTGACTGCCGGCGGGCCATTTCCAACCGTTCGCGCAGCGTTTCGCGCTGTTCTTGCTGGGCGCCAATCTTCTGCTGGGCCTCATTAATGCCGTTTTGCAGCCGGTCCACTTTTTGCTGCTGGGCCAACAAAGCCTCTCGGCTTTCTTGCCATGTCCTCTCTGCCGCAGCCGCCGCTTTGCGCGCCTCCTGTGCCTGGCGCAGCGCCTGGTCCCACTTGAAGCCGTACCAGGTGCGCAGCAGGGCGCGCAAATCTTGCTGCACGAGTTCGTAGTTGCGCGCGCGCGTCGCCTGGCGTCTTAGTGAGGCCAGCCGCGGCCGGATCTCGGAAAGGATGTCCTGTATCCGCTCTAGATTATGTTCCGTTTCTTTCAGCCGCCGCAGCGTCTCGGCGCGGCGGGTCTTGTAATGCATGATGCCCGCCGCTTCTTCGAAGAGGGCGCGCCGTTCATCCGCGCGCAGCGACAACGCTCGGTCGACAAGGCCCTGGCCGATGATGGTGTAGGTGCGTTCGGCCAGTCCGCTGGTCGCCAGCAAATCAGCAATATCTTTCAGGCGCACCTTCTGGCCGTTAAGGACGTATTCATTTTCGCCGGAGCGGTAAGCGCGACGGCCGATTTCCACCTCGGCATAATCGATCGGCAGCCAGCCGTCACTGTTATCCAGGGTCAACACCGCCTGCGCCAGCCCGGCGCGGGCGCGCGTCTGGCTGCCGGCGAAGATCATGTCTTCCGTGCGCTTTCCGCGCAAGGTGCTGTAGCTCTGCTCGCCCAGCACCCAGCGGATGGCATCGGCTATGTTGCTCTTGCCGCTGCCGTTGGGCCCGACTACGGCCGTAATGCCCTCATCGAACAGAAATTCCGTGCGGCTGGCGAATGTCTTATACCCTTGTAACGATAGTTTTTTGAGTTTCATGCACCTGCGATCCCCGAATGGCGAAAGCCGCGCGCAGTATAGTGATCGGGCGGCAAAAAGGCAAGGGCAATCATGCGCTCGTCAGAGGGGAATGCGGCGAATTCTCCCACTATGTGCGGCTCAGAAGGGTGGTTTGTCCCATTTAACGGCCGTGTTATAATCGCCACGTTCCTTAAGGTAAAGCATAGAGGCGGACCGCGTGTGTTCGCCTTTGTTGTTTATTTCCGCATTCCTAGGCGCGAACGGTGCGGCCTCGGCGCCGCCCGGGGCGCCACAGCAATAGAGGAGACTCAAGTGGACCTGCATGAATACCAGGCAAAACGGCTCTTTGCCGAGCACGGTGTGCCCATACCGTCCGGTGAAGTAGCCTATACGCCCCAGGAGGCGCGCGACATCGCGCGCGACCTCGGCGGCAAAGTGGTGGTTAAGGCCCAGGTACATACCGGCGGACGCGGCAAAGCGGGCGGCGTCAAGCTGGCTAATTCGCCTGAAGAAGCCGAGGCCGCGGCCGAACAAATCCTTGGTATGGATATCAAGGGCTATACGGTCAACAAAGTGCTTGTGGACCAGCAAGCGCCGGGCATTGATCAGGAGATTTACCTGGCGGTGCTGATCGATCGCGCCCGCCGCCGGCCGATGATTATGGCCTCCGCGGCCGGTGGCATGGACATCGAACAGGTGGCGGATGAGACACCGGAAAAGATCATCAAGGTCCTTGTCGATCCCTACCTGGGCGTGCGCAGCTACCAGACCACCTATATCGCCGACAAGCTGGGTTTACCGCAGGAGCTGTGGCGCGACTTCGCCAAACTTGTCGCGGGTCTCTACGACTGTTTCGTCAGCAACGACGCCTCGCTGACCGAGGTCAATCCCCTGGTTATCACCGGCGAAGGCAAGCTGCTGGCCGTGGATGGCAAGATGAGCATTGACGACAATGCTCTCGCTCGCCAGCCGCGCCTGGCGGAGATGCGCGATGTTGAAGAAGAGCCCGAATCAGAGCGCGAGGCGCGCCTGGCAGGCATTAACTTCATCCAGCTCGATGGCAATATCGGCTGCATGGTGAATGGCGCGGGCCTGGCCATGTCGACGATGGACATTATCAAGCTTTTCGGCGGTGAACCGGCTAACTTCCTCGATATCGGCGGCGGCGCCAAGGCCGAACAGGTAGCCACTGCCCTGCGCCTGATTCTCTCCGACCCCAACGTAGAGGCCGTGCTGTTCAATATTTTTGGCGGCATCACGCGCGGCGATGAAGTGGCCCGTGGTATTTTGGAAGCCCTGGGCGAGATAGACACCGATGTGCCGATGGTCGTGCGCCTGGCGGGCACCAACGCCGAAGAAGGGCGAGAAATTCTGAGCGAAGCGGAAATGGAAACAGCAGCCACGCTGTCCGAAGCGGCGCGCAAAGCGGTGGCCGCGGCGCAAGGGGAGGAAATGTAGCCATGAGTATCCTGGTTGATAAGAACACGCGGCTGCTGGTGCAGGGCATCACGGGACGCGAAGGCTCCTTTCACACGAGCCAGATGATCGATTTTGGCACCAATGTCGTCGCCGGCGTGACGCCGGGCAAGGGCGGCCAGGTTTTTGAAGCTGAAGGCACGCGCGTGCCGGTCTTTAACACGGTGCGACAGGCAGTTGAAGAAACAGGGGCGAACACGACCTGTATTTTTGTTCCGTCTCGCTTCGCTGCAGACGCGATTTATGAAGCGGCTGATGCCGGTATCGAGCTGATCGTTTGCCTGACCGAGTACATCCCTGTTCTGGACATGATCAAAGTGCGCAGCTACTTGGACACGCTCAATACGAAGCTAGTTGGGCCCAACTGTCCAGGGTTGATCACACCCGGTGAAGCCAAAGTTGGTATCATTCCCGGCTCAATCGTGCGCCGTGGGAATGTGGGCGTCGTCTCCAAGAGCGGCACGTTGACCTACGAGGTCGTTTTCGCGCTCACTGACCGCGGCATGGGCCAGTCAACCTGTGTCGGTATCGGCGGCGACCCGATTAAGGGCTTGAACTTCATTGACGTGCTGGAGATGTTTGAAGCCGACCCACAGACGGAACAGGTGATCCTGATAGGCGAGATCGGCGGCAATGCCGAAGAGCAGGCGGCCGAATACATCACCGAGAATATGAGCAAGCCGGTGACGGCCTTTATTGCCGGCCGCACAGCGCCTCCCGGACGGCGCATGGGCCACGCCGGGGCGATTGTAGAAGGCAAATCAGGCACAGCCGAGGGCAAAGTGGCCGCGCTGCGCGCCGCGGGTGTTAAGGTGGCCGACCATCCGGACCAGATTGTGGACTTGATAGCCAGCTAGACGTGGCCAAAACACGGCCGATTCGTCGAACGACCGTTGCTGCCAGAGGCGTGGAGCGTGGTACCATTCGTGCCGCGGCCCACGCCTTTGCTGTTCCTGTGAGGCCGGTCGAAACCATATCGCGACACCTGGCATGGTTGTCGTTTGCGCTTCAATGAGATCACTGCTGCGCCGGGTAGACCCCGGTTTTGTTGTTGTACTGGCCTTATGCCTGATAGCCATCTGGCCCTTCATCAGCCGCGCCAGCCTGCCGGAAGGCACCGACGCAGAGCTGCACATTTTCCGCCTGGCGGAGCTGAGTTACCTGCTGCGCGGCGGCGAATTCTACCCGCGCTGGGCGCCCAATTTCTATCACGGCTACGGCTATCCTATATTCAACTATTACGCGCCGCTGACTTATTATGCCGGCTTTCTAGTTGATATCCTGCCTCGCCTCGATCCGGTCGACGGCGTCAAAGCGGTCTTCATCGCCGGCATGTTGATGGCCGCCTTCGGCATGTATGGCTTCGTACGTGATAATTGGGGCCGGCGCGCGGGCTACGTGGCCGCGGCTGCTTTTATTTACGCGCCCTATGTGCAATACATCGATCCCCATGCCCGCGGGGTACTGCCGGAGTCGTTCAGCTTCGGCGTCTTTACCCTGGCGCTCTGGGCCCTGGATCGGACCTGGCGCAGCGGGGGGCGGCGTCCATACCTTGCCGCTGCCTTCCTGGTCGCGGCCGTCATCCTTTCACATAACTTGATGGGCCTGCTCTTTTTTGGGCTGCTTACAGTCTGGGCGGCCTGGCGCGTGCTGTTTACCACGCTGCCGGAGCAGCGCGCCGCTGCGGCGCGCAATCTGGCCTTGGCCCTGGCTGCCGGCCTAGGTATGTCGGCCATCTTCTGGCTGCCGGTTTTCGCCGAGCGCAGCGCAGTCAATCTCAGTACCCTGATTGGCCAGGCTGACAATTACGATTTCCACACCCATTTTCTCAGCCTGCGCGAGCTGCTTGCCCCCTCGCTGCGCCTGGATTGGGGCGCCTCTGAACCAGCATTTCGCTTTAATCTTGGCGTCACGCAGTGGCTGCTTGGTGGGTTAGGCCTGGTCTTGCTGCTGGTGGGCAAAGTAAAGCAGCCGCGCCACCTGGCCTTTTTCGCTCTGGCCCTCGCCGTCTTGAGCTTCCTCATGCTGCCCGCATCCACCTTCATCTGGGAAACGGTTCCCTTTCTGCCCTTCTTCCAATTTCCCTGGCGTCTCTTAGGGCCCACGGCGGCGCTGCTGGCCGTGCTGGCGGGCGCTGGAGCCGGCGCGCTGCTCGACCTGCTGCCCGCTGGGGCGGCCACGGCTCGCGGCGCCTGGCGCTCGGTTGATGCCTGGATGGCCGCCGCGCTTGTGGCGCTGCCCATGATTGCCGGCCTGCCCCTCAGCCAGCCCGCGCCCTGGCCCGATTTTAACGAGGTGAACCAGCTGCGCATGACGCTGATTGAGAACACCGGCCGCTGGCTCGGCACCACGTCCACGGCCGACTACGTTCCGGTCACTGTGGAATCGCTGCCGCAGCGTAAAGGCTCCGTTGTGGCCAATTTCGGCCTTGGCCTGCCGCCCGACCGGGTCAACTATGACATGCTGCCGGAAGGCGCCACGATAGAAACGGAAGTGGTCAGCCCGCTGCACACACGCTACATCTTGGATACACCGCGGGCCACGCGCCTGCGTCTTTACTTGTTTGACTTTCCCGGCTGGCAGGCGTCCATCGACGGCCAGCCGGCGCAAAAGGAACTGGGCAAGCCGGAAGGATTCATTGTGATCCCTGTTCCGGAGGGCCTGCACACGATTGATGTGCGCTTCGGCAGCACACCGCCGCGCACCGCCGCCACCGCCATAGCGCTCTTCTCACTGCTGGCGGCCCTGTTCATAGCCTGGCGGCTGCCGGGCGTACCCGGCCCGTTGCCGGCACGGCCGTTCGTCGATGGGCCTATTTTGCTCGTTGTTGTGCTCTTGACGGCCGTTTTTGCCTTATTCCTGGAGCCCTCGGGCGTGCTGCACTACAATTCGAGCGGCAGTACAGCCGAGCCGGTGCAGGAACAGCTTTATGCCGACCTGGGTGAGCAGATCGCCCTTTTGGGCTATGACATATCCACAACGGAAGTCAAGCCGGGTGACACGCTGTATCTGACGCTCTATTGGAAAGCGCAGCAGCCGCTGGACATCAACTACCAGGTCTTTGTCCACCTGCTGGGCCCGGATGGTCTGGTCGCCCAATCGGACAAAATCAACCCGGGCGATTTTCCCACGCGGCGCTGGCCGATCGACAAATACGTACGCGACGAACACCAGATCGTTATCCCGTCGGACCTGGCGCCCGGTCGCTACGAACTGGCGACCGGATTGTGGGTGCAGAGTGACGGCTGGCGCCTTCCGCTGGTGGATGACACGGGCCAACAGATCGGCGACCGCGTACCGATTATTGAATTGGTAGTGCAATAAGCGACAGAGGCGTGCAGATGAGGCCAAAGAATAGGAATCAGCGATGCGCGTGATTAGCGGCAAGGCAAAGGGGCGCAAACTGAAGATGGTGCCGGGCGATACGACACGGCCGATCATGGACCGCGTCAAGGAAAACCTTTTTAATATCCTGGGCCAGTTCGTCCCCGGTTCGACCTGGCTCGATCTTTTCGCCGGTACGGGACAGGTGGGTATTGAGGCCCTCAGCCGCGGTGCGGCGCACGTGGTATTTGTTGATAAGGTGTCGCCCGCTATACGCACGATAAAGGACAACCTGCGCACCACGCGACTGGAAGGGGACGCCACTGTTCTGCAGCGTGACGCCTACCGCTATCTCGAAAATCCGAACCGCGCACCATTCGACCTGATCTATGTCGCTCCACCGCAGTACCGCGAGATGTGGGCCGACATTTTGGCCATAATCGATGCGCGGCCCGGTCACTATATGACCCCAGACGGCCTGGTAGTGGTTCAAATTGATCCCAAGGAAGCGCGGGAATTGGAACTGCAAAATCTGGAGCTTATCGATGAACGGCGTTACGGCTCGACGATGCTGCTGTTTTATGAACTCCCGCTCAATGTGACCTGAATCACGCACTGCCCGATCACGTTGTCTTCACTGTCTGTTACCGTCAGGCGCATCAGGTAGGGGCCGGGATCCCACATCGAAAGGTTAGCATTGCCGAGAAAGCCCTCGCGCACAGGTTGGTTGACCTGGCGGCCGAGCAAGGACGCCCACTGGCCATTGGTCTGCGGCCCATTCGTTTCAAGGCTGTAGGCGCCGAAAATCTCCGTGTCGGCCGTGCCGTAGAATGCTATATCACCATTTACCGCCGCCCCATTGCGAGGATCGCTGAAATTGAGGTCGGCGGTACAGGCGATGAAGGGCGTCGGCGGGATGTAAGGGGTGGGGGTGGCCGTTACTGCTTCTACGGCCGGCGCTGTCTCGGCATCACCCGGCGCTGCCGGTCCGATCAGGGTTACGGTCGGTGCCAGGTCGGGCGTAATGAAGAGGCGCGTTCCGGCCGGTTCGCCGATCGCCGTGGGAGGTGACAAGGGCGTGCGCTGCGGATTGGGAGTTGGCGTTGGCGGCCTGAGCAGCTCCGGAGGCAGGGTGGGCGCGATCTGGCGGTTGACGAAAATAACGGTGCCGATAATCAACGAAAAAAGGCCGATGAAAAAGAGGGCGTTATTTCGCCGCCGCAGCCCTTTTTCTCGTTCCAATCCGAAGACGGCCGATCGCAGGCTGCGCCGCGCGCGCAGGAAGTCTGAGACGTACCAGAATAGTCCCAGGGCAGCGAGAATGGTAATCCAAATATCGTTGTGGATCAGGAAAACGAAGACGCGTTCCATGCCGTCTGCCTGGGTAATGGTTTTTTGCGGGGTAAGCTATCTGGGGAGGCGAGCCAGGAGGCCATGGATCAATGCCGTCAGGCGCGGAATGGCGATCTTTCCCGTTTCCAAGACATCACTGTGGCTTTGCACGGTGCCAGGCTCGGGGTCCGGCAGCGCCATGTTGGTGATGGTGGAGATGCCCAGCACGCGCAGGCCCGCATGCCGCGCCACGACGACCGAAGGCACCGTGGACATGCCCACCGCATCGCCGCCCCCATTGCGCAGAAACTGCAGCTCGGCCGGCGTCTCGTAGCTGGGACCGGCCACAAAGGCATATACACCTTCCTGCAGGTCAAAGCCGAGCGCACCAGCCACGTCATGGGCCAGGGCGCGCAGCTGCGCGTCGTAAGGTTCGGTCATGTCCGGAAAGCGTGGCCCCACGCTGTCGTCATTAGGCCCGCGCAAAGGATTGAAGCCCGCCATACCGGGGATGTTGAGATGGTTACTGATCAGCATCAGGTCGCCCGGCGTGAAGGCCGCGTTGATACCCCCGGCGGCATTGGTCACGATCAGCGTCGCGATGCCCAGCGCAGCCATGACACGTACGGGCAGCGTAATCTGCTGCATGGAGTACCCTTCATAGAAATGGACGCGGCCCTGCAGCACCAACACCTCGTGTTCTTCCAACTGCCCGGCCACAATGCGGCCCGAGTGTCCCACCACCGTGGACAGAGGCCAATGCGGGATCATGTCTACCTTGATGATGACAGGGTTTTTTACTTCATCGGCCAGGCCGCTAAGCCCGGAACCGAGTATGAGTCCAATCGTGGGGCGGCTCGTCAGATAGCCGCGCACGGCCTCCGCCGCTTCATGTACCTGGCCGGCCGTGATATAGTCGCTCATTTATGCTTTTTCTGTCGTCTCCTCTTCTAGCTGAGCATATATCTGGGTTGTTGAGATATTCGCGTGGCCCAGTAGTTTCTGAACCTCTTCCAGGTCGGAACCCTCTTCCAGTTTGTGCAGCGCAAAGCTGTGTCGCAGCGTATGTGGCGTCACCTGCGATTTGAGGTCCACCTCGCGCGCGTACGCTTTGATGATTAACCACAGCCCCTGCCGCGTGAGCTGGTGGCCGCGGTGGTTGAGAAAGAGCGCCGTCTCATGGGGGTCCTTCAGCAGATAGGGCCGGCCATCGGTCAGGTAACGCTCCAGAATTGACTTCATTTCCTCGTCCAGTTCCAGACTGCGCGTGCTCTCGTCGCCATCGCGCACAACGATCACCCACACATTACCGGCACGGTTGACATCCTCGAGCTGCAGGTTGACAACCTCAGAAACGCGCATGCCCGTAGCGTACAGCATGTGCAGGAGGGCAGCGTCGCGCAGATGCTTCGGTGTGTCTCCCTGTTCCGGCGCGCGCAGCAGATCGTCAATCTCGCTGGAGTCAAGCGTCTTTGGCAAGCGCTTTTTGACCTTAGGTGATTCTATGTTACTGGTGGGATTCTCGGAAATAAAGTCCCGGGCGTGTAAATAGTTAAAGAAGGATTTGACGGCAGCGACTTTGCGGGCGATGGAAGAAGCTGCATAGGGCTTGTCGCGATGCTGAAGATCATCGACATAGGCGTCAATAATCTCTGGGGTAACGTCGGCCCAACGCCGGACCTGTGGAAAACTGCCGCCCTGTAGGTAGTCGTAAAACTGGCTCAGGTCATTACGATACGCGGCGACGGTATTTTCCGAATAGCGATATTCCTCCTTGAGGAAAACAAGGAAATCCTGCAGCACTTGATCCATTGTCCGATGCTCCTGTACGGCTACTTTATCTACCAATACCAACCAATACTAGCCAGGCAACTACGGCCGATTTTCGTGTAGTTCAACTATTCCGGGCGGTACTGCATGCACGGAAGGCGGGGCAGGCTGGTAACTCTGGCGGCTGAGCCGGCGCAGGAATTCGAATCATTCGCGCCAAAATTAGCCTTGTGAACTGATTATGTCATGCTAGTTTCAAAAGCATTATAGCACTACTTTTCATAAGATCAATGTCAGATCGACATAAAGCGTAAGATATAACGCCTCGTTAACGAACAGCGTCCGCTCATTTTCGTGTAGCACGCTTGCAATAACGTCCTCCAGGCAGCCATGGCGGCCTGAGTGCTGTACCTCGGCTGTTTATGGTGGTATGATCCTCAGCGGCACAGCGATTGTCTGTGTCGCCGCAAATTCCCAACCTTAGGAGACTGAACCCCATGACCCAACGCGAGCAGCAGCGCGTCCTTATCGCGGGCGCGGCCGGACGCGACTTTCACAATTTCAACGTTTTTTTCCGTGATAACGACGCCTACAAAGTCGTGGCCTTCACCGCCACGCAAATTCCCCATATTGACGACAGGCGCTACCCACCTGAGCTGGCCGGGAGCCTCTATCCTGAGGGCATTCCCATTTTCCCGGAAACTGATCTGGAGGCGCTCATCGCCGCCAATGCGATCGATGACGTCGTTTTCGCCTACTCCGACGTTTCACATGAGACGGTAATGCACCTGGCCTCGCGCGTATTGGCCGCGGGAGCGGGCTTCCGCCTGCTGGGGCCAAATCAAACGGCTCTGGCTTCCGTCAAGCCTCTCATCGCTGTATGCGCCGTGCGTACCGGAAGCGGCAAGAGCCAGACGTCGCGCCGCGTGCTGGATATTTTGCGACAGGATCTCGGCTATGAACGCGTGGTGGCCATTCGCCATCCGATGCCTTACGGGAACCTGGCCGCCCAGGCTGTGCAGCGCTTTGCCTCACTGGAAGATATGGATGCCCAGCAGTGCACCATAGAAGAGCGAGAAGAGTACGAGCCCTACATCGAGCGCGGCGCGGTTATCTACGCCGGCGTTGATTACGGCGCTATCTTGCGCAGCGCCGAGGACGAGGCGGACATCATTATTTGGGATGGGGGAAACAACGATCTGCCATTCTATGTACCAGACCTGCATATCGTTGTCGCCGACCCGCATCGACCGGGGCACGAGACGCGCTACCATCCCGGCGAAGCTAACCTGCGCATGGCCGACGTGGTGGTTTTGAATAAGGTGGACACCGCCGCTCATGAGAACGTAGTTGCCGTGCAGGAGAATGTGCGCCGCGTTAATCCCGATGCCCTGCTGGTGAAAGCGGCTTCGCCGCTGTTCGTCGACGATCCGGCGGCGATTCGTGGCAAGCGCGTGCTCGTGGTGGAAGATGGGCCGACGCTGACGCATGGTGAAATGGCCTATGGCGCTGGCGTAGTGGCAGCGGAGTATTTCGGTGCGGCGGAGATAATCGATCCGCGGCTGTACGCTGTACGCTCCATCGCCGAAACCTATGAGAAATACCCATCCACGGGCCCGGTGCTGCCGGCCATGGGTTACGGCGCGGAACAGATGGCCGATCTGGAAGCCACCATTGCCAACACGCCGGCGGACATGGTGCTTATCGCTACGCCGATCGATCTGGCGCGCATCATAAAGATCGACAAGCCGCACCAGCGCGTGCGCTATGAACTCCAGGAGATTGGGCGGCCAACGCTGACGGAGATATTGGCGGAACGTTTCGGCCGTTGACGGCAATGCCGCAAAATCTTCCGGCAGGACGATCGCACTATCTGCAGCCGATTTCTGGTAAAATGGAAGTATAAGGAGGAAGCCTATGAGTGCGATTACAGATAGTCTCGCCTTGCTCTGGGAAGCGCTTTTCTTGCAGCCGCAGCCTTATGAAGCCATCCGCGATCGTAAAAATCCTGCCGGAAAAGGCGCTGTCATTCTCATCGTTCTTGGTCTGGTCTTGGCCCTGGCAAGCCTTGTTGGCGCGGTATTGACCTGGGCCTCCAGCCCAGACTTGACGGCGATCAAAGATGCGGTGCTGTCCAATTTGCAGCAGATGACCTGGTGGCCCTTGATGGCGGCCAATTCCCAGGTAGAGGCAACCTGGTTCCAGATATGGGACACGATCTGGTCGATTATGTCCTTTGTCAGACCCTCGCCCATCAATAACCTGGCCGGATTTATCACCCGGCCGCTGCTGCTGCTTCTTTCCTGGTTTGTTTTTGGCCTGGTCGCCCATCCCATCGCACGCCTATTTGGTGGCCGCGGCAGCTTCGGCCAGACGTTGGGTACGACATCATTGGCCGCCGCGCCGGAAATGCTGGGCCTGCTCAGTTTTGTGCCCTACGTGGCCCTGGCCGGCATCGGTATCTGGACGCTGCTGGCGCGCTACATGGCCGTACGCGTGGCGCATGATCTTTCCTGGGGTAGGGCAGTCTGGGTTGTGATCCTGACCATGCTGGTTCTTTTCCTGCTGGGTTTGTTGCTCATTGTTGCCGCAGCCGGTGCCATAGGGGCGGCGCTTAACGCAAGGTTCATGGGAGGGTAAGCAATGGAATCAACACTTGATCTAGTGCGCGGCGTTCTCACGCTTGACGAGGATAGTTACCGGGACTTTTTGGCATCAAACAATGTTATGAGGCGCGGCTTTCTGATCCTCCTTGCCTGCTACTTTCTGGCCACGATTCCCGTTATCGGTCAGACCTGGCTCAACCTGACGCAGCAGTTTACGCCGGACACCGCGGCCGAAGTGGAGCAGCAGATCGAGACCATGTTCGACCAGTTCATGCCCGCCGGCGAAGCAAGCGCAGCCGAAATGGCGATCTTCAAAGAGAACTTCTCTAAAGGCATGCAAATTGCGGTCGATATCGTCAATCTGCCGGCGCCGCTGCCGCGATCGCTCTCGGCCGCCTTGCAGGCTCTAGGAGACTGGGTCTCCGCCGCGCTCTCCGGCATCGGTCCCTGGCTCAGCTATGGCGCCTTCGTTCTGCTTTTCGCCAAGCTGGCGGGCGGCCGGGGCATCCTCAACGAGTTCTACGGTTTGACCGCGCTCGTGGCTGTGCCTGCGGTGCTGCGTATTTTTAGCTTTGTCCCATTTGTGGGCCCGCTGCTGGCCTTTATCGCCCTGGTCTGGGGCGTCGTCATATATGTGCGCGCGGTGCAGATCAGCCAGGAGTTATCGCCGGGCAAGGCATTCCTGGTCGCCTTCTTGCCGGCGCTCATCGTCATCGGGCTTCTAATCTGTTTCGGCGCGGTCGGCGTGGGCGGCCTGATCTCGGCCATCAGCGCCGCACAGTAGATTCGTGGGTAGCGGTTCGCGAACCGTCAGCCATAACCCGCGTGGATATGGCGCATGCAACATCTTGCGACCTGCAACTCGCACCCCGCAGCTTGCAGCCTGCGGGCTAACGTAACTCTAACGCAAGCGCGCTACTATTAAACCTGCGCCGTACAAGCAGGCGGCTTCTTGCCGCTCATCGCCCACGGCAAAATAAATACAGCAGGAGAATCAAAAATGAACGATGACGTGCGGGCCGGAGAAGCATACCGTTTTAAGGCGGAAATTAAGCAGCTTCTAGACATCCTGGCCCATTCTCTCTACAAAGAACGGGACATCTTCCTGCGCGAGCTGATCTCCAACGCTTCCGACGCGTTGACGCGCATGCATTTCGAGAGCCTGACTAACCGCGACGTGCTCGATCCGGATGCCGAACTGGCGATCCATATCGACGTGCCCGAAGTGCCCGAAGGTGAAGCCAAAAAGCTAATCGTCAAAGACAGCGGCATCGGCATGACCCGCGAGGAGGTTGTCGAAAACCTGGGCACCATCGCCCAATCGGGCGCACGGCAGTTCCTGGCCCGCCTCGAAGATGAAGATTTTGACGCCGGGGACATGATCGGCCAGTTTGGCGTCGGCTTCTACTCCGCCTTCATGGTCGCTGACGAAATCCAGGTTATTTCCCGCAGTTATGATCCCGAAGCGGCTGCTGTTTCCTGGACTTCCGACGGCAGCGATAATTTCCGTGTTGAGGATGCTGACAAGGAAGATCGCGGTACCGAGGTGCACTTGACACTCAAAAAGGACGCCGAGGAATACGCCAGTGAATGGAAGTTGAAACAGATAGTCAAAAAATACTCCGACTTCGTGCGCTATCCGATCTATGTCGGCGAGGAGCAGGTTAACCAGCAGACATCCCTCTGGCGCCAGCCGCCTTCAGAAGTCAGTGCGGAAGACAAGAAGCAGTTCTACCAGCAGATGACCATGGACTTCGAAGAACCGCTGCTGGATATTCATTTTTCCTCCGACGCGCCGGTGCACCTGCGCTCTTTGCTCTATATTCCGGCCAAGCGCGAGCCGGGCGTCCTTTCCGTCCGCCGTGAGCCCGGGCCGATGCTCTATTCGCACAACGTCCTGATCCAGGAACACGCCGCTGATCTGCTGCCAGAATGGCTAAATTTCGTGGATGGTGTCGTTGACTCCGAAGATATACCACTCAACGTCAGCCGCGAGACGGTGCAGTCCAGCCGCATTATGCGCCAGCTCGGCCGCACGCTGCGCAAACGCATCTTGCGCGAGCTGAGCACGCTGGCCGTAGAAGATCCAGAGAAATATGAACGCTTCTGGCATGAATACGGCCGTGTTTTGAAAGAAGGCATGGCCACCGATCCAAGCGCGGTGGATGAGATCCAGCCCTTCCTGCGCTACCAGTCATCCAAGAGTGACGGCAAGCTGACCTCGCTGGATGAGTACATTTCTCGCATGCCGGAAGGCCAGGAAGAGATTTACTATGTGCTGGCCGACGACCTGCAGTCCGCGGCGCGCAGCCCGCACCTCGATCCCTTCAAAGCGCGCGATCTGGAAGTGCTTTACTGGGTAGACCCGCTCGACGCCTACCTGGCGCCGATGCTGCCCAGCTATAAGGAAAAGAAGCTGCGCAACATAGACGATGCCGGGCTAGAACTGCCCCAGCTTGACGAGCAGATGCCGGCGGAAGCAGCGGGCGAGACCATTGCCGAAAAGCCATTTAACCTGCTTATCGGCCGATTCGTCAAGGAACTGGGTGAGCGTATCATCGAAGTTCGCGAGTCCAAATTACTGCGCGATAGCCCGGTACGTCTTGTTTCGCCGCCCGATGACGTCGCGCGCGACTACCAGCGCCTGCAGCGTTTCTTTGACGAGAACTACGAGGTGCCCAAGAAAATCCTCGAAGTGAACCGCCATCATCCGCTCATCGCCAACCTGGCGCGCCTGCTGGAGACTGAACCTGGCTCGCCCCTGGTCGATGCTTCGATTGAACAGCTTTATGAGAGTGCGCTGGTGCAGGAAGGGCTGCATCCCAACCCAGCCCAGATGCTGCCGCGCATCGAACAACTCATGCTTCTGGCGACCTCGGCCGTCGACGCCGGCCTCGGCCTCGACGAAGAAGAATAGCTACAAAAGGCGTCAGGCAAACGATAACTGCCTGGCGCCTTTTCAACTAAGCATCTCGGCCCCTCGCATCTCCGCAAGTGCACTCACTCGCTCTCACGCGCCAGCGCCAATAATCGACGGCCTACCTGCTCCGCTTCCGCTTGCTCCGGGTTGTTTTCCAGGACGGCGATAGCGACATAGTCCGCGTCTTCGCCATGCCAGATTCCGCTGTACCAGGCATTGCGGCTGCCCGCCGGGCCGGAGAGCACCACTGCGCTGAATTCTGATACCCCGTCAACCTGCGGCAGGATGCTGCGCACCGCGCGCGCTGTCGCGGGCGTCACTGCTTCACCGGCCTCGGATGCCAAGCGCAACGGCTGCCACTCGCCGCTCTTATCACGTATGGCGGCACCCAGCTGGGGCTGGGGTAAACGGCCGTCTCCCGCCAGCGCCCCCATGGCCAGGCCAAGCTGCAAAGGTGTTAGCGCCAAGTCTTCCTGGCCGATTCCCGCCAGCAATGGGTCATCCACACCGGCCGATGCCACGGCGGCCGTATCCAGTTCAAACTGGGGCGCCCGGTTCAGACCAAAACTGCTGAAAGCTACATCCAACCCGCCGGCGCCCAGCCGATCGGCGAGGCCAAGCATCGGCGCGGGGCAGCGAAAGGCCAGGACATCGGCCCAGGTTGCTGGTTGCGGTGGCTCTGCAATACAGCGCAGCTCGCTGCCGTTTATGGTAACCGGCTCGTTTGCTGACTCAACGACATCGCTCAGCCGGATTTCGCCGCTGTTGACGGCTGCGGCCAGAATAAACGGCTGCAGCAGCAAACCAGGCTGGTATTGGCCCTGCGTGACGCGGTCCAGCAGCGGCGCGTCTTGCGCTGCCGCCAGCTCCTCGAAGCTTTCATCGAGCGTATTTGCGTCGAAGCCTGGCGCACTGGCCAGGGCGCGTACCCAGGCCAGATCACGGCCGTCCCGCGGTAGTTCGAGCAGGAGGGCCGCGCCGCGCTCGCCGTCGAGCATCTTCACGGCCGTTTCTTGCAGGTCATATCGCAGGGCGAGCTGCACGTCCCGCCCTGTTTGCGGCACTTTCTGCAAGGTGCGCCACCACTCGCTCAGCGCAGAATCAGGCGCGCCGCTGAGTTCGCTGTTGAAGCTCGCCTCCGCGCCCGCCGTGCCGTGCAGGATGCTGTAGAAACCTACAGCATGGCCGCCGGCCGGCAAGGGGTAGCTGCGCCGCTGGCGCTCGGGAGGGCCTTCGTTCTGCGCCAGGATCTGCCCTTCAGCGTCGAGCAGCGCGCCGCGCTGCACGCGAAATGCCGCTTCCAGCCGGCGTGGATTGTCGTCGCGGGCCAGCAGCGCACCGGCGCGCAGCACGCTCCAATAGACCAGGGCTATGCCCACCAAAAGGAACAAACCAATCAGCACTTTGCTCAGCGTCAGCAGTTTGTCCCGGTCGGGCGTGATGGAGGGCGGAGACAGCATGGCAGGTCAATCGCTGGAAAGATGGAGCAGCAGGCCGAGCATCATACTGCTCACGAGCAAGGAGCTGCCGCCGTAGCTGATGAAAGGCAGCGTCACACCGGTGAGCGGCAGCAGCTTGGTGACGCCGCCCATGATCAACAGGGCCTGGATGGCGAAAAGCAAGGTGATGCCTACAGCCAAGTAGGTGCGGAAAGGGTTGCGCGTCTTGACCGCGGCGCGCATGCCGCGCACCGTAAGGAGTAAAAAGACGGCGACCACTCCCAGGCTGCCAATAAGACCCCATTCCTCGCCAATAGCCGCGAAAACAAAATCCGAGTGGACGACTGGAATGTAGGTCGGAAAGCCCTGGCCGACTCCCTGGCCGAGAACCCCGCCAGACGCCAGAGCGTAGAGTGACTGCACAATTTGAAAAGCGCGGTCGAACGCCTCCGGCCAGGGGTTCCACCAGGCGTCAACGCGCAGGGCGACGACGTCGAAAAGGAGATAAGCAATCGCAGCCGCGAGCAGCAACAGCAGCAGGCCGGCAATCACGTAGCGCCGGTCACCCGTTGCCAGATAAAGCATGGCCAGAAAGACGAGAAAGAAAAGCGCCGCCGCGCCGAGGTCGCGCTGCCAGACCAAGAGAATCATGCAGAAACCCCACATGAGCAGCAAGGGCGCCAGGTAGGGCAGCGCGCCGCGCAGGCCGCCCCTGGCCCGGTCGCCGCGCAGCAAGGTTTCTCGCTCGGCGAAGTAGCTGGCCAGAAAAACGACCAGCAGCAGCTTGAGCAGTTCTGATGGCTGGAAGTAAATTCCGCCGAGGAACGGTAGGGGCAGGGGAAGCCAAAGCGCGGCGCCGAAGCCAGATGGATTGACGCCGAACAGCAGCGTGGATGCCAGCAGCAGCAATCCGCTCAAGAGCAGCAGATAGCGGTAGCGGCGCAGCACGCGCAAACGCCGCGGCAGGACGGCCAGGGCCACGACCACGGCCGTGCCCAGTACCACCCAAATGACCTGCCGCCCCAGGAAGTTCGGCGCCAACCGGTCAACCAGCACCAGGCCCCAGCCGCTCAGCAAGGCGAACAGGGGCAGGAAAACGGGATCGTGATCGGGACCAAATAGAGAGAGCAGGAGATGCGCCAGGGCAAGCGAAATCGCCCAGACAACCGGTCCCCAAAGATGGGTCCAGGTCACGCCGCCTTCTCTGACCAGGCTGAAGGTCACAGCGTTCAGGAAAACAAACGCGCCGGCGAGAATCAGCAGGATGCCCTCGCGCCGGCCGATGCGCTCGTGTTTATCCTCCTGAAGCCGTGCATACAGTGAAGGCAGCGCCGGCCATCTGAGCGTGCTCAATCGAGGTATTGGCCGCAGATGGGCGAAAGCATGCTGCGGGTGCTGTCCGGAATCTTGGCCGGGTCCGTGATCAGCGCGTCTTGCAGCCCCTTGTGCGCGGTCATCGGCCCGGCCCACGACGCTTTGGCCAGTACCAGGTTGCCAATCGCTTCCTGCGCCACGGCCATGTTGTGCTGGAGGACGCGCATCACCATCTCCACGGTTACCGGACTTTCGTGATCATGCCAGACATCGTAATCGGTGACATGGGCCATCACGGCGTAGGCCATCTCCGCTTCGGCGGCCAGGAATGCTTCCGGACTGGTGGTCATGCCGATGATGCTCATGCCCCACTGACGGTAAAGGTTTGATTCGGCACGCGTGCTAAAGCGCGGGCCTTCGATAGTGATAAAGTCACCGCTCTCGTGGACCGTCGCGCTAGTCTTCTGTACCGCCTCCAGAAGAGCGGTGCTTAATTCGGACGAAAATGGATAGGCTGGGGTATAGTGGGCCACCAACCCATTGCCGAAGAAGGAGCTCGCGCGATTCTTGGTAAAGTCGACCAGCTGGTCCGGAATAACGATGTGCCCTGGTGCGTAATCCTGGCGCAGCGAGCCGCAGGCGCTCACTGAGACGGCATATTTTACGCCCAGGCTCTTCAACGCGTAGATATTGGCGCGGTACGGCACTTCAGTAGGCGTGAGCACGTGACCGCGGCCGTGCCGGGCGAGAAAAACAAGCCGCTCCCCGTGCAGGACGCCGCTGATGAGAGCGTCCGATGGTGCACCAAACGGCGTGTCCACCGTGATCTCTTCAATGTCGCTCAGGCCCGGCATGGCATAGAGCCCGCTGCCGCCAATGACTGCCAATTCGATTTTGTCGCTCATGATTTTTTCCGTGATGTCAAAGCGTGAGGAG
>JBJYWX010000417.1:0-8454 GCA_046259695.1 Promineifilaceae bacterium (SeqCode)
CTATACCTATGTGCTGCGCCCGCTGAGCGCCGGATCGTTTGTGATCGATCCAATCATAGTCCAAATCAACGGCCAGACATACAGCACCGAGCCAATTGCAATCGAGGTAGCGCAGGGTACCGGCCAGCAGCAGCAGATCCCCAATCCATCGCTGCCTGGCTCACTTGGCAACCTGCCCACTATGCCAGGCATGCCCAATTTGAACCAGCTCCTGCCGCCCGGCTTTGGGTCCCAACCCGGTGCACAGACCGAGCCGCTGGATCCGGCCGATATGCCTACTGAACTGGAAGGCCAGGATTATTTCATCGAAGCGGAGGTCAATAATCCCGCCCCTTACCAGGGTGAGCCGCTCATTTACACCTTCCGCTTCTACCAGGCGGGCAGCCTATTCGACCAGCCTGAGTACCAGGCGCCGGCTTTTACAGGCTTCTGGAGCGAGGAACTGAGCGACCAACAGAATCATTATTCGACCGAGGCAGCCGGGCGACCTTATCGCGTCACGGAGCTGCAAACGGTGCTGGTGCCCACGGTCACCGGCGAAGTAACCATTGATCCGGCCTACCTGAGCATTCCCGGCGATTTCTTCAGCGCCGGCGTCGAGCTGCAGACGCAGCCGCTTACGGTCAACGTCACCCCGCTGCCGCCCGATGCCCCCAACAGCTTCCGCGGCGCGGTAGGGCAGTTCGAAATTGAGGCCTGGACCGATGTGCAAGAAACTGAGGTCAATGACACGGTGACGCTTTCGGTGACCATCACCGGCGCGGGGAATCTGGATACCATGCCCGACCCAGTGTGGACGGAAGGGCCGGAGTGGCGTTCCTTTGATAGTAAAGCCACGGTGAATACGCAGTTTGTAGATGGCCGTATGCAGGGCTCGCGCACGTATGAGCGTGTGCTTGTACCGACGGAGAACGGCGCATTGACGCTGCCGCCGATTGAATTCAGTTATTTCAACCCCCAGACCGGAGCATACGAAACCAAGAGCACGGACGAGATGACGATCCAGGTGACCGGCACGGCGCCAACCAGCACCCCTCCCACGGCCGGTCCTGGGGTAGCGGCGCCGGGCAACGCGCCGCAAAATGCGACGACCGCGGCGGCGGTTTCGGCGTTGAGGCCGATTAAGACCTCGGCCGAATTGGGCCATTCAGTCAGCACACCGCTGACCGAACGCAGCGGCTACTGGCTGTTGTGGGCGCTGCCGCTGCTGCTGCTGGTCAGCCATGCCGGCTGGCAGCGTTACCAGCAGCGCCGGTTGGACACAGTCGATTTGCGTCGCAGCCGCGGCGCGGCGGGCAAAGCGCAGAGGGCCCTGTCCCAGGCCCGGAAAGAGGGCCTCAATCACGAGGTAACCGGCCCCATTCTGCTTGCTTACCTGGAAGAAAAGCTCAACCGTCCGGTCACCGGGCTGTCGCATACCCAATTATCGAACCTGCTTGCCTTCCATGGCGTGGATGAGGCGCTGGATCGCCGCGTCCGCAGCTGCCTCACAGCCAGCGATATGGGTCGTTTCGCGCCCGCCGAGCTGGTGATGGACGGCGGCAGCAGCCTGTGGCAAGAGACGTCCGCGGTGATAGAAGAACTGGATCAAACCCTGGACGTAACCTAAGCAGTATATTTCACACATGTAACTTGCAACCTGCACTCTGTAGAAAACGACTATGAAACGAAACACACTTGTCATCGTATTAATCGGAATCTTGATGCTGGGCGGTCTGTTGGGCGGGTTACTGCTGCTCAATCGATCCGTACCGGCCGATCCCGCGACCGTAGACGCGGCCAACCAGCTCTATGTTGCCGGCCATTACGAAGAGGCAGCCCGCGTTTACGAACAGGAACTCGCCCGCGGCGTGCAGGACAGCGCCGTCTATTTCAACCTGGGCAATGCCTATTACCAGCAGGGCGACATGGGACGCGCTGTCCTCAATTTGCAGCGCGCCGCTGACCTGGCCCCGCGTGATGCTGATATCCAGGCTAACCTCGCATTGGCGCGCCAGCAGACCACGGAATTGTTCACGACGGAAGCAGAAGGCCCGGTAGCTATCCTGGCCGCGATTACCGGGTGGCTCTCACTCAACGAAGCGGCCATCCTGGTTTTGGTGTTGTGGTTTCTGCTCATTTTCCTGGTGCTTGCCTACCGTGAGTCGACCGGGGCGCGCGGCAAACAGGTAACCCAGTCACTGGCCCTGTTTGTGTTGATCCTGATGCTCCTGGCCGGGGTCTCCCTGGCCAGCCGCAGCTTCTTGCAGCAAACGCTGCCGCCAGGCGTGGTTGTTACGCCCTCCGTGGCTATCAGCAACGGTCCGGGCGGTGGCGCAGCGACAGGGACCAGCCTGACCGCGGGCACAACGGTACATGTGATTAACCAGATCGGCGAGTGGGTACAGCTTGATACGCCGCAAGGGGCAGAAGAAAGCTGGGTGCCTGTTAACGCCGTCGAATTCCTGACCTGAAAGTACGTACCGCCTGTAAGATTGATTTACAACGACTCTGGAAGCATTTTCAGGGTCGTTTTAGGTTTAATTTATTTTGCCCAATAACCCCTTTAATACAGATCACCCCCTCTGTTCCTTCGTGTCACATCTTCCCACAACCTGGTTTCACCACGGCCGGTTAGCGGCCAGTAAGCGGGGCCTTCGTTATTACCTCTGCCGGCGCGCATAGCTGCCGCGACATCGCGAAAATAGCGACGGGCTACCTTTTCTTCTCCGCTGCCCCCACTGCCCATAGGGCAGAGGCCGTCAAGAAGACGATTGATAGTTCGCTGTCGCCGCGACTGTACGGTGGTAATGCCTTGCGGCAGGTGATAACTGTTTGGCAGGCGCACGGCCAGGTAAGCCGCGCCGGCCTGGTGGCGGTTGACCTTTCCTAAATGGTCTACGTGTTTGTAGGCGGGCAGGCCGAGATACTGCCGCGCGCGCTGCAAACCGTATTTCGTATAGGCGCTAAGGATATGGATGTTGGCGCGGACGCGTATCTTCATGCGCCGCTCGTAGCTGCGCTGGCGGTAGCGCGAGCATCCTGAAAGATCGCGTAAAGCGGCGCGGCTGATCGGCCGGGGGGTGAGATGACCGGCGCGGCCGCGATCCGGCCGCAGCCGGCCGGCGTGCACGCCCGCATAGAGCGCGGCATTGACCTGCGCCTGCCTGCCGCGCCCGGAACCGAGCAGGTAAGTTAATGGCAGCTCCACCTCGCGGCCGCGCAGGCGACCGGCGCCAAGGGCGGCTGTCACTTTGGCCCGCGCCACGAGACGAATGCGCACCTGACCACCGTGCTTGACGCGGTTCCAGAATAACCCCTCGCCGCGCCGCAGCATGATTTTTAGCTGGCGACGGCCGTAAATAAAGAACGCGCTTTCCTTCCTGGTCAGCAAAAGCTCGACACGCCTGTTTGCCAGCCAGCCACGACCGCTGCCATCCAGCGCCTGCAAGATCTTATAGAGCCGGTATGGCCCATCCAGCAGCGCCCCATTGTGGCCGTGGTCCCTATCCAGGCAAAACGCGGCCAGGGTGGGGGAGAGGCGGAAGGAGCGCGGAAGCGGAGGGGCGGAGGGACGAGGGAGTGGAGGGGCGACCTGCCCGCTGCCCGCTGCCCACTGCCCACTGTCTACAGCCTGCGGCTCCCTGTCTACTGGCACCGAGACGCCGGCCATTTGCCGGCGGCGCGCCAGTTCCTTTTGGGCGTTGATAAGTTCTTGGGAGGGCCGGCGGGTCGCGTCCATGCGCGAACACAGGCCACACGCCATGCGTGGATGAGCAGCAAGGGCCACCTAGCGGCCCCAGTCAATTCCGGCTCAGGTATGCCCGGCCAGCGAGTAAGGGGGAGCGGTCAGGGGGAAGTGGGCAGTAAACAGTGGGCAGTAAACAGTGGGCAGTAAGAAGTTCGATACTTGTTACTTGCCACTTGCCTCCTGCAACTTGCTACTTGCCACATGCCGCTCAGAACCCCTCAACTAGATCATCTGATCCATTGACACGGCGATCGGCCTGTGTTATCCTCCATGTGCATCTAGAAACCGCGCGGGAGATACAAAATCCCCCTCCCCACTTAAGGGGCTTCGCGCCGAGGGTGTTGCAGCACCCACATCAGCGAACTATGCGGTTCAAACCAATAAAACTTCAGCAATAAAAAGCGAGTGTTGCAGCACTGGCTTTTTTGCTTTTTGGGCCCTGGCCTTTCATTGCTCAGTGGCCCAACGCCGCCCACCAACAGAGAGCGTTGATCGACAGCGCCGGACGGCCGAACGGCCACGACAGGCGCCCAGCAGATGAAGCGACGCCGCCCGCCGCAAATCTGCGTCTTTAAAACTATTTAATTAGCAAGAAAGGGGGGTGAATGCGTAAGAGATGCTTGACGAGACTACCCATTCGGTGATAATCTACATAATGCATACACAGATGGTGAGTAACATCCCATCGCCCCTGACCATGTGATTGGCCCAAATCACATGGTCTTTTTCTTTCTAGCTTGTCTTGGTGTACTTAATAAAGCCTTCCTGTGCCGGGCATCTAGCGATTAGCCCAGCGGTCAAGGTCACTGTCCAGCGTATTCAGGTCTACCAGGCGGATGCCCACCGGACACCAACCGCGCCGGCGGCGCAGGGCGGCGGAGTCAATGATTGACTGCGCCTTCTCTTCCGCCTCGACCGTCCAGCCGCTGGCCGAGAAGATGATGTAGTAAACATTCCACTCGTCATTGTCAGGCAGGGCAGAGCCGGTTTTGCGTACCAGGTCCTGAATCAATTCCAGGCCGGCCGGTTCTTCGCGCCAGAAGCAGTCGCCAAGCACGGCCGTCTTGCTCTCGTGATCCAGGCCGACTACATCAACCATGAAGTTGCGTTTCCACTCACTGCCTACGTCTTCAATCGGCACAGGCAGCTCCTCATTGGCGCTCGCCTCCAGCAGCCAGGTACGCGACAGCTCCTGCCAGGTATTGGCTTCAATGAACTGCGGCAGCGCCTCCTTGATCGCGTGCAGCGTCTGCTGCTGTTGGCCCAGGGCCAGCTTCGATTGGAAAGCAGCCAGGAAACGGTAGTAAAAGCGCAGAAAGGGATCAACGACGTAATAACGACCGCGGCGCGAGTCCTGGCCGAGCTGGCTGATCGGTACCTCACGCTGCACAAAGCCGGCGTCGCGCAGGACACTTAGATAGAACGAGGTATGGTTGCCTGACAGGCCGGCGCGCTCGGAAATCTCGCCCAAGGACTGTAGGCCATCGGCGATGGCGCGCAGCACGGCGACGTAATTATGCGGCTCGGTGATGAAGTCTTGCAGCAGAGTGCGCGATTCGTCGATCATCCATGATTGGTAAGGCATGAGCTGGCGCTGCAAGTTCTCCAGGACGGATAGTTCCTGATCGAGGCGTTCCCAATAGGCGGGCACACCGCCCCACATGGTGTACATGGCCACGCGATCGGCGGCGCTGTAATCAGGGAAGAACTTCTTGGTGGCGCTGAAAGGCATGGGCGACAGGCGCACCTGGGCCGTATCGCGGCCGTATAAAGGGGCATCGTACGCCAGAATCTTCTTCTGCATCAAGCCCATCTGCGAACCGGAAAGAGCCAGCATCAAATTGGAATCGCTCAGCCAATGGTCCCACGCTTTTTGCAGCGTCCCTACGAAGCTGGGATTGACATCCATGAGATAGGTCACCTCGTCGATGAAGAGCACCATGCGTTCTTTTTCGGCATGGAGGGCGACCTGGCGCAGCGCCTGTTCCCAGGTAGCGTAGGTAAAATCCTCAGGGGTAGGGGAGTCGGGATCGATGAAGTGAATGATGGCCTGCGAGAACGAACGGAGCTGTTCCAGAGCGGATGTGGCCTCGGCCATCCAGTAGAGGCCATGTTTCGGGTGGCGGTTGAGCCAGTGGGTCAACAATCTCGTTTTGCCAACGCGGCGACGGCCGTATAGAATAAGCAAAGTAGCTCGCGGCAATCCCCACAAGCTATCGAGCAACTCTAGTTCTTTTTGGCGGCCTATAAACGTTGATTTAGCCACAAGAACCCCTTTAATCAATTGTAACTAGTCTATTTGTAAATATACTAATCGATCATTTGGCACCTGTCAAGGATCGATTTTTCTGTTTTTTGGCATGAACTGCGGCTGTTTTGGCTGCGCCAACCGGGGAAAAGGGCTGGCAGCGGCGGATCAAACAGCGGCGTGGACGGGAGCAAACGATGAATACGACGCATAGAGACTACTCGCAGGAGGCCGGAGATTTTCAGCGTTTTTGCCACTTTATCACCAGCCACAACGAGGCCGTTCGCGCCTATTCCACCTGGTGCCTCGGCCGTATGGTCGATTGGCAATACGGCCTGTACGAAAATAAGACGGCCGTGCCCGATTTTTGGAACCGCAACGCCCATCTCTGGTTCGATGGCTTTGATCGCCTGGCCGGATTTGTCATCTCTGAAGACGGGACCACGGGCGTGGCGATTATCACCCAGGCGGGCTACCGCTTCCTCTTTGAAGAGATCTTAACCTGGGTTTTGGGCAACTGGCAGGAGCGGGGACCTCGCTTCTCGATCGAGATAACCGCCCGGCAGCAGATGGAGGCGATGGTTCTGGAAAAGCACGGGTTCCGGTACGAAGCAGATTTTTTCCGCCAGACTTTTGACCTGACCCAGGAATTGGCACCGCCCGTGGCGCTGGAAGCAGGTTTTGCGATCGTCGATATGGCCGCGCACCCGGACTACCGGGGGCAGCGTATCCTCCGAGATGATGCGTTTAGTGATAGAAGGGACGTGCCGGAAAAGGTTTTGCGGCACGAGATGCTGTTCTATAACCATGCCCATCAAGGGCCAATTTACCACCCGCAGACCGATCTCTGTGTTTTGGCGCCTGGCGGCCAGCTTGTTGCCGGCTGTGAGGCCCTGATCGACGCCTATAATCTGGAAGCGGATATCGAACGCGTCTGCACGCACAGCAGTTTTCGCCGGCGCGGCTTTGCCCGGGCGGTGATCCAGGCTTGCATGGTACGCCTGCGTGACATGGGCATGCACAAGGCGCATATCGCCGGGTACAGCCCGGCAGCAATCGATCTATACGCTTCACTGGGAGAAGGGCAGCAATCAACGTTCATTATTTATGAAATGGCTGCTAAATAAGCATCTTGTCAGTGGAGAGACAGAAAATATACCTATCACGGCTGGCGCTATCGTGGACAATCAAGGTTGCACTCTACAGGCCAGGGTGGCGGGCCGCGCGCGCAGTTGGGTCTGGAGTAAGCTGTGCGCCTTGCCAAGGTGACTGGCGCGAGGATCGGTAAAAGGTTTGGTGGATGAGGGTACTTAATGACAAAATTACTACTACTGTACGGTCGTTCGCGCCCTTCCGAGGAACACCAGCAGCGCCTGATCGATCTGGGCGCTGAGATTGTAGTCGCGTCCGATTGGAAAATGGCCGCCCGCGCGGCCGTCGATGCCGATGCCTTCATCGGTACACGTTACTTGCGCCAGGCGCTGCCGGGCGCAGAACGCCTGCGCTGGGTACAAAGCCTGGTGGCGGGCGTCAATACCCTGGCTGGTCCAGAACTGCTGCGTAAAGCACCCGTGGTCACGCGAGCCCCCATTTTCTCCGACGTTATCGCCCTGCACGCCGTGTCGATGGCGTTGGCGGTGATCCGCCGCCTGCCGGAAGCGGCCCTGCTGCAGGAACAGGAGACTTGGAAACGCGCCGCTGCGCCGCTGCTGCCGGCGCCGCAAACAGCGCTAATCCTTGGCCTGGGGATGATCGGCCGGGAAATTGCATCGATCTTGCGCGGCCTGGGGCTGACGGTGTGGGCTATGGACCGTTCGCGCACGGCCGAGAAGGAACGTGTAGTCGATGAATTAATCATCGACATCTCGTGGCGCGAGCGCCTGCCGCAGAGCGATCTCTTGTTCGTCACCTTACCACATACTCGTGAGACCACGGGACTGGTGGATCTGGCGCTGCTGCGGGCGCTGCCCAACCACGCCGTACTGGTCAATGTCAGCCGTGGCCAGATTGTTGATACGGCCGCGCTGCTGCAACTGCTGCAGGCCGGTGAATTAGGCGGCGCGGCGCTGGATGTGACTGATCCCCAGCCGCCGCCTGCAGGCCACCCACTTTGGCATTCGCCGCGCCTGCTGCTAACGCCCCATATGGCATCCTTCACGCCGCAGCGCCAAGAAAGGCTGGAACGGTTTGTTGAAGAACAGGTCGCACGCTTTGTTAACGACGAGCCGCTGCTTTATGCTGTCGATCTGGTGCAGCTTAATAAGGACGCGATAGGAGAAATATGATGGGATCTCGCGTACAAGGAGTGGAACGGCCCAATATCCTCTGGATCGTGCCCGAGGATCTGGGACCCGATTTTGCCTGCTATGGCAACCCAGACGTGGTTACGCCCCAGCTTGATCGTCTCGCGGCGCAGGGCTGTCTCTATACCAACGCTTTCAGCACATCGCCCGTTTGCTCGCCGTCGCGCTCGGCC
>JBJYWX010000418.1:0-1530 GCA_046259695.1 Promineifilaceae bacterium (SeqCode)
TGCTGACGGCCATCTCCAGGCGGGCAGCAGAGTTGGTTGAGCAGGACGACAGGGGAAACAAATAACCAATAGCTAACCCGCTGACGGGCATGCTCGGCAATCCGAAAAAGAGAGTGTCCAAGATTATGTGTAAACCCAAATTCAAGCTAATATGAAATGCTTGAAAGGGAGAACACAAAATGACACAGAGAAAGAGCCGTAAGCGAGCCAATCCGCAAGAATACATGCCGGACGCAGAGCACGTAGCGGCGGAACTGGCCAAAGCGGAGTCGATGGATGACTTCTTCGGCAAGGACGGCATCTTCGCCAGATTGTTCGCCAATACGCTTGAATCGATGATGGAGGAGGAACTGACCGACCATCTGGGATACGAGCCGTATGAGGCAAAAGGGCACAACAGCGGCAACAGCCGCAACGGTTATTACAACAAGAAAGTGCGGACCTCCGAAGGGGACACAGACGTACGCATCCCCCGCGACCGCAACGGCGACTATGAGCCCAAGATCCTACGCCGGTATGCCGGCAACACCAATGAACTGGAAGAAAAGATCATTGGTCTGTACGCCAAGGGCATGAGCACACGGGATATCCAGGACACCCTGCACGAGCTGTATGGTGTCGAGATATCCGCCCAATCCGTCAGCACCATCACCGACAAAATCTGGTCTTTGGTCGAAGCCTGGCAGAGCCGGCCGCTGGATGCCATCTATCCCTTCGTTTTTCTGGACGCTCTGCATCTCAAGCTGCGGCGAGAAGGAAAGATTGAAAATACAGCCGTCTATGTCGTGCTGGGCGTGGCCATGGACGGGCGTCGTGATGTCCTGGGCCACTGGATAGGAGATGGTTCAGAGGGAGCCAACTTCTGGCTGAGCGTAGTCAGCGACCTCGAGGCGCGTGGTGTGCAGGACATCTTCATCGCCAGCGTCGATGGCCTACCAGGGTTCAAGGAGGCCATTCAATCCGTCTTTCCGCGGACCCAGGTCCAGCGCTGCATCATCCACCAAATCCGGCACAGCTTACGCTATGTCGCCTGGAAAGACCGCAAGGCTTTTGTCGCTGACCTGAAGATGATCTACCAGGCGCCTACCCTGGAACAGGCAACGGCCAACCTGCACCTCCTGGCTGAAAAATGGGGCAGCAAGTATGCGATTGCGGTGAAGTCATGGGAGAAGAACTGGGACGACTTGACGACCTTTTTTGACTACCCGGCAGATATTCGGCGTATCATCTATACGACCAATACGGTTGAGGCATACCACCGCCAGCTGCGCCGAGTCACGAAGACGAAGTCCTCTTTTCCGTCGCCCGAGGCGGCGCGCAAGCTGCTCTACCTGGCCACAGTGGACATTACCCGCAAGTGGACGATGCCAATCCGAAACTGGCCGCAGGTGCTTAATCAGTTGGTAATACGCTTTGAAGACCGGATAGAATACTAGAACCGAAATGGGGGTTTACACACAATTTCGGATACTCCCTCATTCGGCGATTGAGTACTATGCCCCGGCTCAGTATGAGGCTTTGTTTGTTTCA
>JBJYWX010000419.1:0-4627 GCA_046259695.1 Promineifilaceae bacterium (SeqCode)
TTAGAAGCCGCTCACCTGGCCGGACAAAAACTCGGAAGGCCAGGTGAGCGAATTTTTATAGCTGAGAGAATACTGCCTTATCGAATGCTGTGATTAACCTTGCGTTATTCGGAGAATGAAAGCCAATGATAGGCTTAAGAGGGAAATTACTAGCAGAAAACAGCCCGCCTCCCACTACGCCGGAAGAAGATCGGTTCGTAGAGGGAGGCGGGGACGAGATTTCTATAGGGGATATCGACAACTCCTCAGCAATTGCTGTCGGTCGTGGGGCAAAGGCGAGCATCTTTAATATCGATATTCGCCTTCTGCCGCTCGTAATCGGCCTTGGCCTGCTCACAACACTGCTCACATATTTTCAGTTTTTCAGACAAGAAGATCGACCTCAGACTATGGATCCTGGATTTAACGTCGCGATCGCCGAATTTCTAGTTGAGGACAGGGATGGAAACCTTGTCAGCAGCGAAGAAGGTTTGAAGTTCGGTCGCTGGCTTTATGAACGTGTTGAGGGCGGGTTGGAAAGTGAGCTCGAGGAGTTCTCCGATACCCATCCGCTTCATGTCTGGTCGCCGGAGAATACTGGGGTTATCAGCGGTAACACCCCTGCTGAAAGGGCCGCCGCCGCAGAGGCACGCGCCAAAGAAGTCGGAGCGGATATCATAATCTATGGGACATTAGTGCAAGGTGAAGATGAGAGCAAAACATCAATTGAGTTTTATGTTAACCACGACAGTTTTGCTGAAGGTCAGGACATTAAAGGCCATCATGAATTTGGCGGTTCGCTGAGCATAGACAATCCTTTCAAAGAGGGCTTGGCCGAGCTGGGCAATACACCGCTAAGCGAGCGCGCCAAGAGTCTGAGCCTGGTGGCTGTTGGATTGGCCTATTATTCCATTGATGATTTCGACAATGCCATCCATTACCTTCAGGAAGCGGATGGCGATGAGGATTGGTACGAGAAGGAGGAAGGCAAACACGTGGTCAAGCTGCTTCTTGGAAATGCCTACCTGAGGAAGGGATCCATCGAGAAGAATCCAGAGCTAGTGCCCATTGCTCAGGCGTATTACCAGGAAGCGCTGGATATTGACGATGAATACGCACGGGCGACGATGGGCATTGCCAATACCGCTTTGATGATGGCCCTGGGCGATCCCAACGATGATCGAACCCAGATCGACAGCGAGCTTCTGAACAGGGCGCAAGAGGGGTATGAAAAGGCGCTCACGCTGAAGGAGGATGAAGACCTAATCGATATACAGAGTAAAGCCGATTATGGTCTCGGTAATGTCTATATGTTGCGCTACCAGTTGGAAGGTGGGGCGTGGTTGGATAAGGCAGTAGAGCGCTTCGAGGCCATCATATCCGCGTACGAAAGCGGTAATTCCGGCATCAAAGATCTTGCCGCCCATGCTTACGCTCGCAGAGGATTTATCCAGGATGTGTACCGTAACCAGACAGAGGCCGCTAGCG
Organism: Promineifilaceae bacterium (SeqCode); assembly: GCA_046259695.1. Classification (GTDB taxonomy): domain Bacteria; phylum Chloroflexota; class Anaerolineae; order Promineifilales; family Promineifilaceae; genus JAACFF01. The sequence continues at coordinate 1,468 of JBJYWX010000419.1, forward strand.
AAGATTACAAGGTGGCCGCTGAGATAGCTAGCCCGTTTTATAAAGGTATCTATGCAAGCATGTTGGGCGATGTTTATGCAAAACTTTGCCAGCTGGACCTGGCGCGAGAGAGTTATGACGATGCCGTGAAAATTGCTAAGCTGAACAGTGATCGGGAACAGGTCGCACTTTATCGGGAGAAGCAAGACGAGCTTGATGATTTGGTCGACTGTTCCTGAAGTCGTTCCTCTATGAAAAATAGCTTCACTTTCAAGTATCTTCTTCATTTCATAGTTTCTTCCTCTTCCTCTGGGGAGCCGGACAACACATCAGGGTCCCTGTCGAATGCCCATTCGGCAGGGACCGCCTGTTTTGGGCGCCAGATAAGGCAGTTCGAAAACTGGTTGGACAAGGTCACTATGATGGAATTTCCCAATGGCTTTCTACCGCGATGCGCGGCGTGATGCCGGGGAAGGGGAGTCTCGCGACAACGGCTAAGAACCAGCCGTCGCGCTCTTCGGCGCCACCAGCGCCAGCACCTGCGGCGCGGTCTTGGCCAGGCCGAAGGCGATGTAGGCCTGGGCGATGGTGGAGAGAATGCGCCGGCGTTCGGCCGAATCGACTTCGTTCCAGACCATGCCGGCGCCGATGCGCATGAACTGCGTCCCTTTGCCCAGCAGGCCGAGATTCAGATACTGGATGGCATTGGTGATCGCCACACGGCCGACTGTCAGCCGGCTGCCCATACGCAGCGCCAGTTCCTCCATCGCCTGGCGACACTGCTGGATGTCGGGATCATCCCCTTCCAGCAGGCGCAGCTCATAGGTCGCCGTGACTACCGCCGGGTAGGTGTCGAGTTCCAGTCCTCTTTCCAGCGCCAGCGCAAACTGTTCGCGCGCGCATTCTATTTCGCCCAGCTCCTTCAAGTTGATGGCGTAGAAGCAGCGAATGGTCGAATTGCAGTAGGCGTCTTCACCGGCAATATTTAAAGCATTTTCAAAGGCGTGGCCGGCGCCCGTGAACTCCTTGTGCATACAACGCTTGACGCCGTCGGCCATTGCCAGCATGATGTCGCCGAACTTATCGAGATAGCCGGCGGTTATTGCCCTGAGTTCCTCGCTGTCCTCTTCGGTGAGATCCGCCTGTTTGAGCGCATATTTTGCCGCCAGCAGAACCACGCGCGCATAGGCGCCGGCACGGTCCTGGGTAGGGTCACTACCGAGTTCGTCCAGCCTGCGCAGCGAGCGCTGCGCGAGCCTGGCGGCTGCCTGGAAGTCATTGAGCCGGGTGGCAAGTAGTGCCTGTGCTTCGTCAAGACGCGCCTGCATACGGCCGTTTGATGCCGGCACAAACCGCCTCGTCTTTTCGAAGAATGCATAGCCCTGGCCCCAGTTGCCGCGCGCTTCGAAATAGAAAAGGATGTCCCAGCAGGAATCCAGGAGGTCGAACTTCTGCTGCCGGACCGCCAGCCACCAGGCACGTTCTATGTGCTGCCATTCGCCGTGAAGATTCTGATAGTGAACGGCGCGAAATGTCTCGCGCAGCCGGCCCGTCTCCACGGAAACCCATTCCAATATGGTTTTCGTGAACTGCTTTTCCAGGCCTGATTTCGTATAACCACTAGTTGCTGCCTTGGCTGCCAGAAACTGGCGTACAAGCGGATGGATCATCAGTCGCGAACCGGTCGTACGCCCTATGACCGAGGTTTGAATGAGCAGCTTCAATATCGCCGGCTCGCAGCCGGCTACCGCCAGGGCAGTTGGGGCCGTAAAAGAACCGCGCAAGATGCTCAGCCGCATCGCCGCGTCTTGTTCCGGTCCGGGCAGCATACGCCAGGAATAGTCAAACAACTCCCAGAGACTCTTCTGCCGTTCTGGCCGGTCGGACGCTTCGTGCCAGACGTCGTGCAGATCCTGGGTCAAATGTTCCATTATTTGCTGCGGGCTTAGCACGTCGCTCCAGGTGGCCGCCAGTTCAATGGCCAGCGGCAGTCCCTCGACGTATGTGCAGAGCTGGCTGATGTGCGCTGCCTCCGCAGGAGAAGGCGTGTAGCCGGGCAGGCGGCGCTGCGCCGTGCGCACGAACAACTCAAAGGCGGGGGAGTCCTGCCCGTCCTCGTAAGCGAGCCCGCCGATGGGAAATAGCTGTTCCGCCTGCAGGTCGAGCGCCTGGCGGCTGGTAACCAGCAGCTTCAATCGTTTGCTACCGGCCAGAAGACGGCCGATTTCATCTGTATGCGCCTGCAAATGTTCAAAGTTGTCGAGCAGCAGCAGGAGCTGCTTGTTGCGCGCGTATTTCTCAACCAGTTTCTGAGCCGGGTCCATGCCGTTGCCGGGGATACCCAGCCCGTTGAGTATCGCTTCCCAGATACCGTGCCCGTCATTGACATTGTCCAGGGGGATGAAATAGACGCCGTGATCGAACCAGGCGGTCATGGCCCGCGCCGTCTCCAGCGCCAGGCGCGTCTTGCCCACGCCGCCCAGCCCGGAAATCGTCACCAGGCGCAGTTCGGGGTTGCGCAGCATGGCCCGCAGCTCGCTGCCTAGTTCCGCCCGGCCAAGAAAGGGCGTGCTTGCTCCAGGCAGGTTATGCTGGCTGGCCAGCGCTGACTGCTGCTGGCCGATCAAGGTATTGGGCGCGACGATCCAGTCTTCGACAAGCTGCGGGTCCTTCAGGCTCTTTTCGCGCACAAGCTCTTCGATAGGGGGATAGCCGGCCGCCGCCAGCAGGCGGTTGGCGTCGGCGGCCGGTAGGTGCAGCTCGCGGGCGACCATCAGGATAGGCTCGACGTGACGTGGCCGCTGCGAACGGCCGTACAGCCAGTTTTCCAGCGTGCGTCGCGGGACACCCGACAGCCGCGACAATCGCCTTACGGTTGTGTCGGTTTCAGTTATCACGCGCTCGAATTCTTCAGCAAACGATCGCTGGCTGCTGGCCGGTGACATTGTGCGCTATTTCCTTCCTGCTCGCCCGCCTGGACCTCTCTTCGAACGACGTAAGCTGTGCGCCGCTGCACTGGCAATCCGACAAGGCCTGGTGGTGTGTTCTCTCTTAAGGCTCAATTCCTCTCCGGCGCTCCTTTGGGTGCGACGAGCGCCAGCACCTGCGGTGCGGTTTTGGCCAGACCGAAGGCGATGTAGGCCTGGGCGATGGTGGAGAGGATGCGCCGGCGTTCGGCCGG
>JBJYWX010000420.1:0-2524 GCA_046259695.1 Promineifilaceae bacterium (SeqCode)
TGCTGCCGTTTCCACTGCGGCCGTGCAGCGGTATCACGTCGGCCCACATGAATGTCTCCGGGGTCCGCTCGACGGCCGTGGGCACCAGCGAGATGGCGTTGCCGTCGATGTAGAAGACCTTCGGCGCGGTGCCCTGCTCCGGCTTGCGTACGGTGACGTCCTGGGTCGAAAGCAGGTGGCTTATTTCGGAGCGCGGGTCGTTCATGTCCCCGGAAATAATCGCCTGCTCCGGGCACACCACCACGCAGGCCGGCTCCAGGCCGATGTCGATGCGATGGGCGCAGTAGTTGCATTTGGCGGCGGTGCTGCTGCTGGGGTCGATGTGAATGGCGTCGTAAGGGCAGGCCTGCATGCATGCCTTGCAGCCGATGCAAACGTTATTGTCAAACTCGACAATGCCGTCGCTGCGCTGGAACATCGCCTCCGTGGGGCAGATGCGCACGCAGGGCGGGTTGGCGCAGTGATTGCAGCGCGTGACCTGGAAATGGCGCCGCGCATCGGGATAGGTGCCCGTTTCGACGTACTTGACCCAGGTGCGGTAGACGCCAAGTGGCACCTCGTTTTCGCTTTTACAGGCGGTTGAGCAGGCGTGGCAGCCGATACATTTGCGATTATCGATGACGAAGCCGTAGTTCATCGTGCTGGTTGTGCTCTGTTCCATAGTCCTCTCGTTTATTTATCAACTGGAGGCACGCGCACGGCCGTTAGCCCGCCGCCTTGGCGGGTAACGTTTGTGGCTCGCTGCGGATCCAAAAGACAAAGTCCTCGCCCTCCTGATACATGTCAACCATGGTATGCCCGCTCTGGCGCGTCCAGGCAGACAGCCCCGACGGCGCGTTCAGGTCACGGGTGGTGATACAAATAAGCTGCCCAGGGGGCAGTTTTTCGATGACGGTGATGGTGGCGATGAGCAGATTGGGGCAGCGTAGGTCGCGGAAGTCGTAACTCCTATACGGTTCGCGCGCTTCTGCGGCCATGGGCGGCTCCTTGCCGGTTCTTAAAAATAGTGGGTGGGTCAGCGCCCGCTGAGTTTGCTCACCCTTGGAATGGATTATAGAGGGGGGACGGCCGCCTGTAAAGAACCCACAAGGGTGAACTCCTGTCCTCCGCAAGGGGGACAGGCTTTCGAAAGCCGGGCCGGTGTGGAATAGCCGGCCCGGCTGTTCCGCCGCGTAAGAACCGCTCAGGGCTTCATGATCACCGGCAAATGCAGGCCTCCCGAGACATCTATCGCCAGGTGGGCGTCGTGCACGACGCGCGGTTCAGCGCCGTCGCTGGTCAGGAGTTCGGCGCGAATTTGGGCGCTGCCTGGCCGCGTTCCGGCAGTGAAAGTGGCGCTGAAAACGCCGTTGGCGTTGGTGCTGCCACTCACTACTTCTTGCGCGCTGCCGACCGTGCCGTTCTGGCCGTCGCCGCTGACGCCAATGCGCACCATTTGCCCGGCCACCGGTTCGCCGTAGCGGTTGGTCACGCGCGCGGTCAGCAGCGTTTGGCCGCCGGGCACAAGCACGGCATGCTGGGCGGTGAGGACGATACCGTTAGGCGGTGCGCTGCCGATCGGTATCTTTGTCTGGGCCGTGACGGCCGCGTTCAGCGCGATGTCCGGCACGGAGGCCGTGATCACCGCCGTGCCTGCTGCCGCGCCGCTGGTGAACTCAGCCGCGAAAGCGCCGCCCCTGGTCACAGCGGTGGCCGGTATGATCGTGCCCTTCGTCGCGCTGAGATTTACCTGCGTACCGTCGGCCACGGCCGTTCCCTGCGCGTCCGTGACGAAGAAGTCCAGCACGGCCTTTTCGCCGCCGGGGCGCAGGTAGGGGATGTCGTTAAAGATGCTGATCTGGACTGGCGGCCGGCGGCGCGACACAGTGGCCGACGCGCTGGCGGTCATGACGCCCTGTTCCTGCTCGATCGCGCTGAGAAATACTTCTCCGCTGGCGCCGCTGGGCAAATTCTGGCCCTGGGGCCCCATCGTGATGTCGGCATCCAGCACGACGGTCTGCCCGGGGTTCAGGCTGACCGTTTGTGAGATTCCGGCAGTCCAGCCAGTAGGCAGCGTCGGGCTGAGGCTGTAGTCATGGCCCGCCGTGTCCAGGTTGGTCAGGCGGAACTGCAGCGTGCTGGTCCCGCCGCTGTTGGCGGCGCTGCCCAACGATTCCAGCAGAAGCGGCTGGAAGGTGAAGGGCACTGGATCTACGCGCTCAAAGGGCGCTCCCAAATGCGTGCCCTGCAGGTGCAGATAGGCGGAACCAGGGCCGGGCGGCGTGTAGGGGCCGCTGCCAAAGATGCCGTCCGCGGCACGGCCGTCGCCGTGATCGCCATCGTCATAGAGGGTGAAAGGCACGCCGAAGGGCTGGCCGTTCGGCTGCACGAAGCGGGCGCTGAGCTGCTTGCCTCCCAGCGGCCCGCCCATATTGGTGACGATGCCCGCGCCAAGCCCGGTGCTCAGGCTGTGCGGGCTGAGTCCAGAGGCGCTGATCGCGCTGGCAGCCATGCTGAATAGAGAGAACGTGCCTTCGCCGCTGGG
>JBJYWX010000421.1:0-1812 GCA_046259695.1 Promineifilaceae bacterium (SeqCode)
ATCATAAATAGGATCAGCCGGACAATGAAGGACGAAGCGATTATTTTGTAGGAACCACATGAAGCAAACGAAGCAGCAGCAAACTACGCACAGCTCTGCCCCTGACCTCCACGCCCTCATCATTCGCCTCATTGCCGCCCGAGGCTGTACGCTGCGCGCTACGCAGGGACATCTGGCCCACGCGGCTTTCCTGGATATGCTGCACCAGGCCGACGCGGCCGTCGCCAAGACCGTACACGACATGCACGGCCGTAAACCGTTCACCATTTCGCCCCTGGAAGGATTCGGCCACGGCCGTAAGGGCACGATCCAGATCAAGGCCGGCCAGGAAGGCTGGCTTCGCGTTACCCTGCTTGATCCCACGCTGTTCCACACTTTTATCGGCTACTTCCTGCAAGGCAATAACCGCCCGCGCATCCAACTCTCCGGCGCGCCCTTTCATATCAGCGAAGTGCTGGGCACCAACAGCAGCCACCCGCTGGCCGGCGCCGCAAGCCTGGCGCATCTGCAAGCGGAGTGGGCGTCAAAGGCGTTGAGCAGGAAAGATGGCGATATCACCCTGCACTTCCGCACGCCCACGGCCTTCAGCCTGCGCAACATGCCTGGCCGCCACATGTACCTGCTGCCCGACCCGGCGCTTGTCTTCGGCGGGCTGGCCGGCAGCTGGGACCGCCTCAGCGGCGACAGCACCTACGAAGGTACCGAAACGGCTGCCGCCCAGAATGTCGCCGTCGCCCGCTATCACATTAAGACTCATGCTTACCAGTACGGGAACAGCGTGCAGATCGGCTTCACCGGCCCCGTCACCTTCAAAATCCTGGACCAAAAGAATGAATCCCTCGTCCGCCATCTTAACCGCCTGGCCGACCTGGCCTTCTATACCGGCGTTGGCTACAAGACCACCATGGGCATGGGCCAGGTGACACGGGAGTGAAAACCGTGGAAAGTTACTTCCCACTCTCGTATTTGAATCAGTTCGTCTACTGCCCGCGCCGCTTCTGGTATATGTATGTACAGGGGGAGCTGGCCGTTAATGCACCTATGCTCGAAGGCACTTTGCAGCACGGTGCACGCGCCGACCAACCCGGAAAGGAAACAGATCGCCAAGGCCGCAGCGTACAGCGCTGCATCTGGGTCTGGAGTGAGCGCCTGCAAATCGCCGGTTTCGCCGATTTCGTCGAGGAGCAGGAAGGTGAACCCGTGCCCGTCGAGTACAAACACGGCAAGCAAGGTCGCTGGAATAACGACCGCATTCAACTCTGCGCCCAGGCCCTCTGCCTGGAGGAGATGACCGGCAAAGCTTTGGTCAATGGGGAGATCTTCTATTGGGGCTCCCGCCGCCGCGTTGACGTGCATTTCGACCGCACGCTACGACAAGCTACGGAGCAGGCCATACGCGCGGTACATGATCTGCTTGCCGCCGGGGTCATGCCCAGGCCCATCGACGAACGCGCCAAGTGCAAGCGCTGCTCTATCGAGCCGATCTGCCTGCCACAAGAAGTCGTCCTATTGGCACGACAAGGAGTTCGCAGCCATGACGTCCGCTGAGAGACAACCGCAGCAGCCTTCCTTCGGCGTCCAGGCGACGGCCTTCACACCCATATTCTATTGGCGTGGAGCACGGCCGTTCTTTCTGGACCTGACCGAAAATGAGTCGGGCTGGATGATATGCCTGCGCTTACAGCGCGATGACGACTGCTGCCTGATGCCGCTGGCCTGGCAGCAAGGCGCCGCGCACGAGGGATCACCTCCCGGCCAGCCCATACCTTTCCCCACGAGGAACAGCGAAGCCCTTGATTTGCATACTGTGAA
>JBJYWX010000422.1:0-1604 GCA_046259695.1 Promineifilaceae bacterium (SeqCode)
ATGGAAGGCCCCACACCGGTTAGCGCCGTCATCCATGCCGCAGCCATGGTGTCTGCCGGCGTTTACTTCTTGCTGCGCATTTTCCCGCTTCTGGCTGTGGCTGCTGGTCCTGAAGGGAACGAAGGGGTCGCATATGTCGTCGCCCTAATCGGCGCCTTTACGGCTTTTATGGCAGCGACCATTGCTATTTCACAGTATGACGTTAAGGGTGTTCTCGCCTATTCGACCATTTCGCAGCTCGGCTTCATGGTAGCGGCAATCGGTATTGGCGGTTACGTAGCCGGCGCTTTCCACCTGATAGCGCATGGATTCTTTAAGGCGCTGCTCTTCCTGGCTTCCGGCTCCGTCATTCACGGTATGGAGCACGGCGCACATGAAGTGCATGATCATCACAGCGACCCGCAGGACATGCGCAATATGGGTGGCCTGCGCAAGAAAATGCCTATTACATTTTGGACCTTCTTGATTGGCGGCCTGGCACTCTCTGGTTTGCCGTTCTTTACCTCGGGTTTCTGGTCGAAAGATGAGATATTTGCCGAGGCGTGGCACCTTTGGACGCAGGACGGCGAAATCTTGCCGCTTCTGGTCTTTATTATGCTGGCCGCGGCCGCGTTCCTGACGGCCTACTATACGATGCGCCAAATCAGCCTGACGTTCTTAGGTAAACCACGCACACCGCTGGCCGATAATGCCCATGAAAGCAATGCTTTCATGACTATCCCGCTGATGCTGCTGGCGTTTTTTGCGGTCACTTTCGGCTGGTCCGGCATCCCAGAAACATTTCCACTTATTGGGCCGATCGTGAACAATAACTACTTCCATCATCTGGTTGGCTCAACCATCTATGAGCTGATGGACGAACTGTATGCGCTGCACCTGGTTGACCATCCAATCGAATCTTTGCCCTTCTATTGGCAGCCCTTGCTGGCATCGCTGGTCGTGGCTCTGGGCGGCCTGTTCCTGGGCTGGTGGATCTACGGCCGAAAACCACTCGAAGCAGAAGAACCAGATCCGGTCGCCGCGCCACTTGGGCCCTTGTTTGTATTCCTCAATCATAAATGGTACGTTGATGAGGTATACGATCGTGTATTTATCAAACCGACTGAGTTTTTCTCCGAAAAGGTTGTTTACCAAGCTGTAGACAAAGGGGTGATCGACGGCATTCTTCATGCGGTGGCCAGAGGCTTCTATGGCTTTGGCTACTATGTCAAGCGCTTTGAAGAAGTGGTTATCAGCGGCGGTGTAGACAAGCTTAAGGATGGCTTCCTGAATATTGCAAATGAGTTTCGCCAGCTGCAGACCGGGCGGGTGCAGGAATACGCATTGATCTCGGCCCTGATCGCCGTCGCCCTGATTACCGTTGTCTTGCTAATTAACTACGGCTGGTTTGGCCAACTCTTCTAACGGCAGGAGAAATCATGGATTTCTTTTTGGATTCGAACGTCCTTAACCTAGCTATCTTCTCGCCGCTGGTGGCGTCGCTGATCATTTTCCTGATGCCCAACGATGCCGCGGCAACGACACGCCGCCTGGCGCTGATCTTAAGCTTCGTTCCGCTTGGCTTCGCGCTCCTAATGTGGCTCAACTATGATCGTTTCGCGGCT
>JBJYWX010000423.1:0-3909 GCA_046259695.1 Promineifilaceae bacterium (SeqCode)
CGCGAAACGAAGCTTTTCATGCGAAAGCTTTGAAAGTTCACCACTCGACATTAGTTGAAGGAAGGTCACCGACTGTGGCACTTGCCTGCCCGATCCTGAGGCAGCATCAAGCCCAAGCTTGATTTCATCATCACTCGCGGAAGGCCGTATCCCTTCTAACGTTTCCACGAGCACATAAAGGTCGGCTGTCCATCGTTCCCGAACCTTGATTTGGCGCTCAACACTATCCCGAATCCCCGCAAACTCTTCCTCGAGCTGCAACAGAATAGCTTGTTCCTCAACCCGACTCTTCCGGTCCTCATTCCAGTTCGCGACCTGAATGCCGATGAAGACGCCGACGACAACGATGACGAAGTCAAGCGCGACCGCCGTCCAATTCTGAGCCTTTACGTGTTCGATCATGCGGCGGAGAAGCATTAGGTATCTCCCCCCGTCGCCGTAGCCGTCCCGAGACTCAGAGCACGCATGTTTTCTCGCACGATGTCTTCAAGGGGGCCGATGAGGTGCAACTCAAATACGTGCGGACGCTCCCATCGATAGAACAGTTGTAGTGTTGACTTATCTTCACAGACATCCTCCAAAGGCCTGGTTCGCCCTGGTCGAAAGAATATATTCAGGCGGAATCTCAGTGGCTATACCCGGAGAGGGGTCGTTCGGCAGAACGCCGCGCAGGTTGATAAAGAAGACCCGAGAACGCATTCGGAATTGTTCTCGTAAGGCTTAGGAGCACTGGGTTTGATTGCTCTTTCCGTCAATGGTCTGAAAGTAACAAGCCGGGAATCATGGCGGATGCATAGCCGCGAGAACCTGAAGTGCTGAAACAATAAAAGTGTAATAGTTCAGGCTTGACCTGCAATACAGTGGCAGATTCGGTATCTCCCATTCTCGATAGCGAACACTCGAGGAAATAATCAATGAGCACTTCCCGAGCAATTGCCTTGGCAATCATGATCGCCGCGGCTGCAGTGGGGTTGTCTGTAACCAGGGCGACAGCAGATCCCTTGTTCGGCTATCAGGTCGAAACCGATGTCGTCTTTGCTCAAGGTAAAGTTACCTCAGGCGGTGTTGAGATCGAGCGAAACCTTATGCTTGACGTCTATACACCTGCCGACCCAAAGGCCGACGCAGCGCGCCCGGCGGTAATTCTCGTTCATGGTGGAGCTTATCATCGGGGCGGGCGGCGCCAGCCACCTTATCGTGAGGACGGTGCCGTACATTCCCGCATGGAGGACTACGCCAGGCTGCTCGCGCCGCTTGGCTATGTGTGCTTCGTCATTGAATATCGTCTGGCACCGGAACTCCCGCGGCCTGTTTTAAAGCCAGGCTCTGGAAACCTATTGCCGCTCGATGAAGTTGTGACGCCTGCGGGATTGGCCCGGACAAATTTCGCGCGACGGGCGATGAGGCTGCCCGAACTTTCCCACGATGAAAGGATTGTTATCTGGAACGCCGCTATGGCTGGTGCGGAAGATACTGCGAAGGCGGTCGAATTTGTTCGCGCCAACGCTGCAAGATTTGGAGTAGATTCCAACAAAATCGCCATTGGGGGGCATTCAGCGGGGGGCGGGAACGTTCTAAATGCTGCGTTCGGTCTGAAAGCGCCGGTGGCCGCAGTCTTTCCCCTTTCTGCGCCAGCGCCAATTTTCGACTCCGCCAAAATCATGGCCCGCGATGACCTGCCGCCGACCCTGTTGGTTATTTCACAGTACGACCTCGAAGTCGTCCTCGAATCAGCGCCGAAGACGATCGCCCAACTTAGGGCCGGGGGGAGTGACGCCCAACTGGTTTGGGTTCCCGGATTTCCGCACTTCTACCCGACCGGCGCTGTCACGCTGGGCGACGACGGAACCCGAATGTCGGTCGGCGAGCGGGTCCTCCAATTCCTTAATACTCATCTACAGAAATGATGTGGGGACGTCCCGAAAGATGTGATAAGCGAGTATTTGTTTGGTCTTGGCAGACTGCTGACTACGGCCGCTTTCGGCTGTTTTGCACGCAACCATATGGACAGCAAACGGCTTCTATGCAATGAAGAAGTAAGGCCAGATCTACAAGATCACGCTGAATTGAGAAAAAGATCCATCTTGGGTCGGTGTTAGTCGGTTGATATCGTGGGCATTGGGCGTCTGTCTGTTGAGTGTTCAGACTAATCAAGAGTACGAAGGGATACTTGGCAACATGAAAAATATAGCAGCCGTAATTGGAGTCTTGTTTGTCTCACTGCTGGCGGTCATGCCGGCGCTAGCCGTTGAATACGACCTTGTGATAGAGAACGGCCGGGTAATGGATCCCGAGACGATGTATGACGCCATCGCGAACGTTGGCATCAAGGACGGCCGGATAGCTGCCATCACCAAAAGTAAGATCAATGGCAAGGAATCCATCGATGCTACAGGCAAGATTGTTTCTCCCGGATTTATAGACTTGCACATGCATGGCCTAAACATAGGAGCCTACAGATTGCAGGCTGTTCAAGGCGTAACCACGGCATTAGAACTTGAGTCCGGTGTGTTGCCGATTAATGACTTTTATGAGGGTCAGGCAGCTAAAAAGTTGCCTATTCACTATGGTGCCGCTGCCGCATGGACGTTTGGAAGAATTGCGACATTCACGGATACAGAGCCTGAAGCCACTGCAGCTTATTTCCAGCAAGCACAAGGGAGGACGGATTGGAAAGAAGATCTGGCAAAGCCAGAACAACTTGAAAGAATTTTGGCGGAGTTAGAGCAAGGGTTAAAAGAAGGGGCCCTGGGTATTGGTGTAAATGCCGGTTACGCTCCAGGCAATGGCCACTTCGAATACTACAGCGTCGCAAAACTTGCCAAGAAATATAACGTGGGCACCTTTACCCACGTTCGTTTCATGAAAGGACCGGAACGCGATAATGCCTTTGAAGCGTTTCAGGAATTAATCGCCAATGCTGCCGCTACAGGCATCAATATGCACATTTGCCACATCAATAGTAGCTCTCAAAGAGACATCCAAAATACGCTGGAACTATTCGAGAGTGCCAAGGCAAATGGCGTACCGGTTTCAGCGGGCGCTTACCCGTGGGGTGCAGCAAGTACCGTGATCAAGGCCGCTATGTTTAGCGGCCCGACATGGAAAGACGATCTGGAAACAACCGAAGAAGCTTTCCAGTTAGGAAAAGAACGGCTTACCAAAGCTGAGTTTGATAACTTGCAGGCCAATGCGCCGGGAACTTTTATCGTTTGGCACTTTCTGGACGAAGACAAGCCAGAAGAACTGTCTCTGGTAGACGCTTCGATTATTCACCCTGAAACGCTCATCGAGTCTGATGCAATGCCGATGTATATTGCAAAAGACGGTAATGTAGTGCCTTTCGAAGGCAATGCATGGCCACTTCCTGATGACGTCATAAATCATCCCAGATCTTCCGCGACCTTCACGAAAATACTGCAGGACTATGTTAGGGATCGCGAATTGATGGACTTACAAACCGCTATCAAGAAGATGAGCCTTATGCCAGCACAAACACTCGAGGACTTTGTGCCTCAGATGAAAAAGAAAGGCAGGCTGCAGGTAGGTATGGACGCTGATATTCTGGTTTTTGATTTAGACGACATAAAACTAAATGCGACCTACGTCGATCCCGTTCGTCCGTCCGAGGGGATGTCTTATGTTCTGGTGATGGGGACACCGGTTGTGAAAAACGGAGAATTACTGCTGGATGCGGCGCCAGGTCAGCCAATTCGTAGAGACGTACAGAACTAGTTTATTGACAATTGTAGGCAATGAGGATCGCCAAGCGGCTCGAAGAATTCACAGCGTTTAGGACGAACTACGTTGGAGAACGTGGGAGAATCACTGTCGAGCGCGCGATGGGGGCACGCGCTATGTCCCGCCGCAACATTCGAAGGAACTCTGTCAGCGCGACATCCCCGGCGT
>JBJYWX010000424.1:0-3827 GCA_046259695.1 Promineifilaceae bacterium (SeqCode)
TCCTTGCCTTCTTTCAGCTCTTCCTTAATATTCGGCTCGCCCATGAGTCCCATGATCGTCGGCACGAAGTCTTCCAGGGAAACAATGCCGTTGCTGATTGTTCCCGGCTCGATGGCGCCGGGTGCACGCATCAACAGGGGAATACGGTAGCCGCCTTCCCAGGGCGTGTTTTTCTCACCATGGAAAATCGTCGTGCCGCCGTCCGGCCAGCTCATCACCTCTGCACCATTGTCAGTGGTATAAACGACAATGGTATTGTCGGCAATTCCCAGATCATCAAGCTTGTCCAGCAGCTGGCCGATATGGCCATCATGTTCCACCATGCCGTCGGCGTAAATGCCTTTGCCCGTTTTACCATCCGATTCCGGCTTGAGATGAGTGTTGACATGCATACGCGTAGTGTTGAACCAGGTGAACCATGGGGTGCCCGCTTCTGTGTTTTCTTCTATGAAGCGCAGTGCATGACCCAGCACCTCCTCATCCATGGTCTCCATGCGTTTCTTGGTCAGGGGACCGGTGTCTTCAATTTTCTGAGTGCCGTCCTCCTGAGCCCAGCTGTGCATCACACCGCGCGGTCCAAACTTTTCTTTGAAGCGCGGATCCTCGGGATAGTCAGGATGCTCCGGCTCTTCTTCCGCGTTAAGGTGATAAAGATTGCCGAAGAACTCGTCAAAGCCGTGCGCCGTGGGCAAGTGCTCATCCAGATCACCCAGATGATTTTTACCAAACTGGCCGCAGGTGTAACCATGCGGTTTCAGCATTTCAGCCAACGTCGGGTCCTCTTTCTGCAGGCCTTCCGGCGCGCCTGGTAGTCCGACCTTAGTCAGGCCTGTGCGATAAGGATTTTGGCCGGTTAAAAACGCCGCGCGCCCGGCGGTGCAGCTCTGCTGCCCGTAGGCGTCGGTGAACATCACCCCTTCTTTGGCGATGCGGTCGATATTGGGCGTTTTGTAGCCCATAATGCCGTTGTTGTAGGCGCTGATATTGAACCAGCCGATGTCGTCTCCGAACATCACTAATATATTGGGTTTTTTGTCTGCCATTTGATTTCTCCTTTATCTAGCAGCAAAGTTAGAGAGCCGCAGGATTGCAAAGCCGGTAGAAACCTTACTTTGCCACTCTCTGACAACTCAGCCTTGTCTATCGCCACTCAAACTTGAAACATATAATTTTGGGCAAAATCGGCTTACAAGCCTCCTTTACTCCCAAACTGGCCCTAGCGGCCGCCCTGCAGCTTGTCCTGGTACGCTTCTAACTCATCCATTCTGCCGGCCATCGCCAGGCTTGCCTGTTCCGGCCAGGTCGATGGGTCGGCGCTGAGGCCCGCATCTTTCAAAATGGCATGGATCTGTTCAGGCGAAAGCGCCGCCAAGTCAGCATAGTTGTTTACTCCTGCTACCTGTAGTACTTCGGCGGTTTTCGGTCCGATGCCTTCGATAACCGTCAGATCTTGAACGGCCGCTTTGGGCATCTCCGCGGCCGTAGCGGCTGCTGCGGAGGCTGCCGCAGCCGTTGCGGCTTTGGCCCGGGCTTCTCCGGTCACTCTGGCCTGGGTGGCCATGCCCGCTGCCTGTTCCCTGGCGTCTTCTATTTGATGTTCGACGTTGCGCAGGGCAAAGGAGGCGACGAGGGTCAGGATACCGCCCAGGATGGCCAGGCCACCCAGCACCCAGGGCATCCACGCTGCAGCGCCGCCGGCGTTCATGAGGAGGATAATGCTGAGCACGATTTCAATAATGCCCAGAATGATGGTGCCCCAGCCGGCGCCTTTAAAACCGCGGAAGAGAGAAGAAATACCGATGAAGAGGCCGATGAAGGCCAGCATCCAGACGAGTGTCGTGGAAAGTACGAGCGAACCGGCCAGAGGCTGCTGTAAGAGAATCCAGCCGGCGACAAGGCCCAGAATTCCGGCGAATATTTTCCAGCCCCACATCGAGCGGTCCCAGATGAGGGATATCAGGTCCAGGATACCACGGATGAGCCAGTAAAGACCCAGCACCCAGACGGCCGTTACCAGCGTACGGTAAGGGCTGAAGAAGAACATCAGGCCGATGATGATCAGCAAAATGCCTTCGATCAGGACAAGCCACCACGGCGGCAGCTTTACACGACTCCAAACGACGTTGTCGCCACTAAAACTTTCGGTTGTCATAAATAATGCTCCTTGTTCAATGCTATATGCTTAACAGTGATTTTTATCAGACTAAGATACAACTTATGCTTGATCAAGATTCCAAGAGTGGATCCACCTCCAATCCTTTTCCATATCAACAATGGTCCAACCCCTTTCCAGCGCTTCATCCCAGGCTTTATCAAGACCGCCGATGTGCGCCCCGCGGTCGTATGCATACTCGCGTTCGGCATCAGTGTGGTGCACCAGACCGCAGAAATGAAGGCCATCGCCCGCATCCGTCCACTGCAGCATCTGCTGGTCGCCATCAGAGTTGCCAAAGGCCATGATCGGGCGCTGACCGATGTAGCGGTTGATGCCCACCGGCTTTCCTTCCTTGTCGTCAACGTGATTGATTTCAGGCAGGCGTGTGAGCACAGGAACGCCGTCGCGAATCTCATAACGGGTTTCGATGCTGGTTCCGATCACCTGCTGGGCCGGAATGCCGTAGATGCGCTGCGTCCACGGTCGCATAAACTCGATGCCGCCGCCGGAGACGATATATGTGGCGAAACCATGGCGGCGCAAATAGCGCAGCAGCTCAAGCATGGGCTGGAATATCATTTCCGTATACGGCCGTCCTGTGTAAGGGTGGCGCGCCGTTTCTATCCACTGCATAACTATTTCAGCGAATTCATCCGTAGTCATGCCCGTATGCGTGGCCGCCACGATTTCCCCCAGCGCATGAGTCCCCAACCCGGCCAGGGTTTCCAGATCGTTTTCCAGAATCGCCTGATAGGGCTGCGTAGTCGACCATTCGGGGTGCTCAGGGGCCAACGCCCTGACGCGGTCAACGGCGAACAGCAGTTGGAAATAGGCGGGTCGTTCAGACCACAACGTGCCATCGTTATCAAAGACCGCCAGCCGGTCAGCCGGCCGCACATAGTGCGGGCCTTTCCGGTCTGTGACGGCGCTAACAAAATCGATAATGGCCCGTTTTGCCGGCCCATCGTTCCAGGATCGCAATTTGTCCATCTATCCTCTAACCTCCATACTCGAACACTGCAAGCAGTAGATTGGCCACTTCCTACGTCGCCAAATGAGCTGAGATGACGCCCAGTTCAACCAACCCGTGCACCATCAACTCCACGGCCAGGGCGGCCAGCAGCACGCCGAATACCGCTTCCGTCACACCCATTTTTGCCGGATCCATAAATTTGGATACGGCTTCAATATTCCTGAAGAGCAGCAAATCGATCAGGCCAACGAGCAAGACGAGCACGACCAGGATCACCACATCCAAAATGTTGCCGATCTGGCTGGAAGCGATCACCAGCACGGCGATGCCCACCGGATTAAGAATATAGGGAACGGCCAGAGGGTAAAGCGCCATTTCCATGGGATCCTTGTGGCCATGCAACTTGACGAATTCCGATTCTTCATGGGCGCCGCTAACCAGCATATGAAGGGCAAGCAGTAGAAGGACAATACCGCCGGCGACCAGGACCGAGCCGGTGGAAAAGTGCAGCAGCAGCATTAGAAACCAACCAAGCAAGACCAAGATCAATGCCCAGGTGATAGCCGTGCGCACCGATTTATTAGCCACGGCCACCTGGGTTTCCTTTGGTAGATCGGCCGTTAACTCCAGAAAAGGCACCAGGGCGATTTTCGGACCGATGCCGATGAGCAACAACATAAAGAGTTCGAATACGACGAA
>JBJYWX010000425.1:0-4209 GCA_046259695.1 Promineifilaceae bacterium (SeqCode)
TCAGGTGGGTACGGACCAACGCGACCCGCCTAACAATCCCATTACTGATCTATTTTGGCACCGAGGATCGCCTGACCAATCCGGAAGACGGCCGCCATTTCTACAACGAGGCGCGGAGCGACGACAAGCAGTTCATTCTTTATAAAGGAGGCTACCACGAGAACCACAACGACATCCACAATGAGCGGGTGGTGATCGAGGTTGCCCAATGGATCGAGGGGCACGTTGCCTTTGCCGCGCGAGAGCAAGAACATCAGGATTCCCTTGATGGATAAGATTATTATCAAAGACCTGCTTCTGCGCTCCATCCTGGGCATCAACCCGGAAGAACGCGAGAATAAACAAGACATCTTGATTAACCTGGTTCTCTACGCCGACATTCGTGCCGCTGCCGCCAGCGACGATATCGAAGCCGCCGTCAATTATAAGTCAGTTACCAAGCGGATTATCCAGCATGTTGAGGATTCGTCTGATTTGCTGGTGGAGAAGCTGGTCAGTGACATTGCACGGATTGTGCTTACGGAGTTTAACGTAGAGCGGGTAAGAGTGCGCGTGGAAAAGCCGGGCGCACTGCGCTTTGCGCAATCAGTCGGTATCGAGATCGAGCGTACGCGCGCTGATTTCGCGGCATAATCCGGCAATAGCACAATGCGCTTGGGCATCGGGGGATGGGCCTGCTATGAATCGCGTTTATCTTTCCCTGGGTTCTAACATTGATAAGGAAAAGAACCTGCCGGCGGCCGTGCGCCTGCTGCAGGAACAGGTTGCTGTGAAAGAGGCATCAGCCGTTTTCGAAACGGCGCCGGTGGGCACGGATAATCAACCTTCCTTCTTCAATACGGCCGTGCTCGTCGAAACCAATTTGAGCCCGGCAGCGCTTAAAGATGAGGTCATCAACGTGATAGAAGCGGCGCTGCATCGCCGCCGCAGCGAGGACAAGAACGCGCCGCGCACTATTGACATAGATATCGCCCTCTTCAATGACGACGTGTTGGACTATGTACCGTCAGACCGGCGGCCGCGCCATATACCTGACCCCGACCTGCTAACCTCTTTACACGCTATCGCGCCTCTCGCAGACCTTGCACCAGAAAAACGCCACCCGGAAACGGGTGAGAGATTGAGGGCAATCGCGAGCAAGCTGCAGCAGGACAGCGCCGCGCATGCAATTTTACGGCGTGATGATTTTGTCTTAAGCCTCTAACAAAGCGTCGGCCGGCAGGTCAAGCGCCAGGCTCACCGGACAATGATCCGAGCCCAGTACCTTTGGGTGCAGGGCTGCATCCCGTACAAACGGCCGCAGGTCATTGCTGACAAAAAAATAATCAAGGCGCCAACCCACATTGCGCGATCTCGCACCGCCTATGTAGGTCCACCAGGAATAGGCCCCTTCGCGATCTGGGTACAGGTCACGGAACGTGTCAATATAGCCTGCGGCTACTACCTTGTCGATCCAGTCTCGTTCCTCGCGCAAGAAACCGGTCGTATTCTGGTTCTGTCGGGGGCGCGCGAGATCAATATCATTGTGCGCCGTGTTAACATCCCCACAGAAGACAATACGCTTTCCCTGGCGGCGCAGCTCGTTGCACTTGCTAAGGAAGCTCTCCTTGTAGGCCATCTTGAACGGCACCCGGCTGTGGTCGCGACTGCCGTTAGGAAAATAAGCCGTAATGAGCGTGAACGCGTCAAACTCAGCAATGATGGTCCTTCCTTCACGATCGAATTCTGGGTTGCCAAGCCCAAATTCTACATGGCGCGGTTCTACCCGCGTATAAAGGGCAACGCCACTGTACCCGCCACGCTCGGCCGAAGCGAAATAGGTGTGGTAACCAGGCGGCGACCGCAGCTCTTCTGTGAGCTGCTCAGGACGGCATTTTGTTTCTTGAATGCCAAGCATCGTTGGCTGGGCGGCGAGCAGCCATTCTAGAAATCCCTTCTTGCCGGCGGCTCGCAGACCGTTCACGTTCCAACTGTACAAATGGTTCATTCTAATCCGTTCTGCTGAGACAGCGCCGCGATGGCAGCACGCGTGCTTGCGAAAGCCAGCTCGGGGAGTTTGTCCAGCGCGAAAAATGCGGCGTCAGCCGCATCGTCTCCGGCCTCCAGCTCGCCGCCTAAAAGATCGGCACGGTAGAGAACAAAAATCGAAGCCCCTCCCTGCTCTGGTGGGTTGGTAAAGACATCGAGCAGCTCCCCGGCACGAACGCGCAGTCCGGTTTCTTCCCACACTTCCCGCTCGGCCGTGCGTCGCGGATCTTCGCCCCGATCCAGAAAGCCGGCCGGAATACTCCACTTACCACGCTCGGGGTTCATAATACGTTTGACGAGCAGCACCTTGCCATCTAGCGTCACCAGAGCCCCAACCCCAACCTTGGGATCGGTGTAGTGGACATAGCCACAGTCGGGGCAGACACGCCGCTCACGGTCCCCTACCTGGCGTGTGATCAGGGAGTGTCCACAAAGGGGGCAGTAGGCGATATGCGCCGGCGCGCTGTTCAGATCCGCATGGGGCATACTTAGCGCTGCCCGCGGGCAGCCAAGGTCAAAGCAAAGAGCAGCACAAAAAGCGCACCGAGCACAATCAGCAGCACATTAGTGCCAGTGAAAAACATAGCGCTCGGCTGCGCGGCCGGTGCCGGTTCTTCCAGCGGAGGGGCTGGAGTTTCGAGAACGCTGCGGGCCTCGGCGGCAGCCGCACTATCGGCCGCCGTGTCCTCGCTCGCACCGGCAGCCGAATTCTCCTCAGCCAAAGAGGATTCAGCCGTTGCATCTAACACCTCCAGGCCGGGCAATACTTCACGCGTTCGCTGTGGCAGTAGGGCGGCTTCCTCAGCCGCCTCAGGTACAGCCTGATCTGCTTCCTTCTCGACCGCCTCCTCCAAAATGATGGATTCAGCCGCCGTTTCAGAAGTCATTTCCTCAACCGGCGCTTCCAGCGGCGCGGACTCGTCTTCTGCTATCTGCATCATGGCCATCGGCGCTTCTGCTGAAGAGGTTGCCCCAGATGGTTGGCCGACGAGCATACTGGCCACCAGGGCGATGGCAAGCAAAAACGCTGCCAGGGCTGTAGCGCCGCGCAATAGGGGATACGCGCCAGCCAGCGGTTGGCGTTGGGGCGATCCGTAGAGTGCGGGATCAAGGGTAAAGTTACGCGGCACCCTCCTGCTGGGCAAAGCACGCATTTCTTGCTGCCAGAGCCGCATGTCGCGCAGGTCGCGCTGTAATTCGCTGTCTTGCGCAAGCATTTGCTCAAGGCGCGCGGTTTCATCAGGCGACAATTCGCCGTCGATATAGGCGCTTAGCAACTCTTGCTGCTTTTCCGTAGTTGGCTGCCCAATATTCCGCAAGAAGTCAAACATAATTCAAAGCACAGGTCCCTGATCCATGTACCGGCCATACCGGACCGTGCGTACCTCTGATCACAATTTACCGCTTCACCTCGCTTTCCCTCAACAGCAGGAAGCGCTGGACTTAGCTCCAGCCCTTACGGGCTAGTAGTAAGACGGTAGGAAGCGGGCAAAAGTTCCTTAACCTCCTGCAGGCACTCGCGCAGTTTGGCGCGCGCGCGACTGAGGCGAGATTTCACCGTACCCAATGACACGCCGGTTATGCCTGCAATTTCCTGATAATCGTATCCTTCTACGTCGCCTAACACAGCTGTGGTGCGCTGATCTTCAGGTAAGGCCCTTAAACAATCCTCGATTGCGCGCATGGTCTCCAGGCGCTGCTGAGTCATTTCTGGGCTATCATCCGGAGTCGCCAGAAAGGCAAATGATTCGTTTTCGTCGGTGATCTTTTCTAACGAGGTCTGAGGACGGCGCTTGCGCCGGCGAAGTTCGTCGTAGCAGGCATTGGTGGCGATCCGCATCAACCACGACTTAAAGCTCCCACCGCGAAAACGGTTGAGCGCCTTGTAGGCCGAGATAAACGCTTCCTGGGTCGCGTCCTCTGCTCCCTGCGGCTCACCCATAATACGGTAGGCGACATTATAAACCGGTTCTTGATAATGCAGCACTAGGCGATTGAACGCGTTGACATCGCCTTGTTGTGCTTGTTTGATGAGCGCCGCCTCGTCCATCTTTGACAGAAAAATGCCCTTGTTTTATACTCCCAGATGCTCCCTCGAACAGGGTGCTGGCCGAAGTGGCGGAACTGGCAGACGCGCACGACTCAAACTCGTGTTCCTTCGGGAGTGTGGGTTCGATTCCC
>JBJYWX010000426.1:0-892 GCA_046259695.1 Promineifilaceae bacterium (SeqCode)
AGTACAACGAGGAGATCATCGCGCGGTGCGGCCTGACCACCGGCGAGGCGGTGGTCTATTCTTACATGGGCGAATCCTTCCATCATGAAGAGCTTGATTTCAGAATTAACGATATAGGCATTTCGCTTTTCCAGTCTTACCCCACGGAGAGCGAACCTGCTGTGGACATTGTCCAAACAGTGCATTTATTAGTCGATCAATTAGGTAGTTCATAGCTACAGATAACATCTAAACTCTTGCTGGCTTAACTGAAATGCAAATTTTCTCGCTAGGTAGTATCGAGTATTCTGGCTCTTCCTCAACTCCCGGGCTATTTGGAGAGCTTGACGCAGACCTACTGCCGCCTGCTTCTGCGCACTAATAGCGCTGCAAGAGCAAATCGCGCTCCTCGGCGAAAGTTAAGTCCGCGAGGCTTTCCAACTCCGCCTGGCGCACGGCCGTATAGACCGCGGCCATCCGTTCGCCCATCGCTTCCTGCAATACGGCGTCCTGCAAAAAGGCGCGCAGTGCCCTTTCCGGCGCGGCCGGCAGCGCCTCAATGCCCAACTGGGCGCGCTGCGCGCCGCTGTAGTCTGCGGGGTCGATATCAGCCGGCTGCGGCAGGCGTAGGTCGCGGCGTATGCCATCCAGCCCGGCGGCGACCATAACGCCGAGCGCCAGGTAGGGGTTGGCCGTGGCATCCATCGTTTTCAGCTCCACGTTCGCCGGCTTGCCGCTGCGCGAGCCGGGGATAAGGCGCAGCGCCGCTTCCTTGTTGGCGATGCCCCAGGCTTGATAAGCGCCGCTCCAGGCGTGCGGCCGGATGCGGCGGAAGGAGTTGCGCGTCGGCGTGGTGACGGCCATGAGCGCCGGCATGCCCTGCTACCGACAAGCATGCCCATGAAGAAGCCAC
>JBJYWX010000426.1:902-1943 GCA_046259695.1 Promineifilaceae bacterium (SeqCode)
GCCGGCATCTGCGGCAAAGTGCTGCCCATATTCGGCCATGAGCGCCGGCAGGTGAGCCAGAATGCCGGCCATGAAGCCGTTTGTCTGCGGCGTCAGCCCGTAAGGCTCGCCCTCCTGCGCGCTGAAATTACGGCCGCCGCGCCAGAGGCTCATGTGCGTATGCAGGCCGCTGCCTGCCCCACCCTCGAACACCACCGGCAGAAACGAAGCGGCCAGCTTCTGCCGCAGGGCGACGCCGTGGATCGTTTCTCGCGCGTGCACCAGGCGATCCGCCAGCAGCAGCGGCGCGCAGTGCTCCAGGGTAATCTCCTGCTGGCCTTGCCCGCCTTCCGGCACATACTGCTCGACCGGGATGCCCTGCTCCCACAGGCTGCGTACCATCTCCAGAATCACCTCGCCGCTGGTCAGCGCAGCAAGGCTGTGCGCGTAGCTGGCGCGGTCGACCGGTTCAGGGGCCTCGCCGGCGGCCGGCGCCGGATGCAGCAGGTAGAACTCCAGCTCCAGGCCGATATGCAGCGCCAGGTCGTGCTCTTCCAGGCGCGCCAGCATGCGGCGCAGAAAGGAGCGCGGGCAGAGCTCCCAGGGCTTATCCCCCTCGGCGAGCTCACAGATAACCGTGGCGCTGCGCGGGGGTACGGCCGTGCGCACCAGCGAATCCCAGGCCGGGACAAGGCGAATATCCTCGACCGGGGCCAGTCCCGCACGCGGCGCGGGCACGTCCTGCGTGGCCGGCACCGACATCATAGCCGCCGTAACGGTGACCGCCTTCGCCAACGCGTCCAGCAGTTCCTCGGCGCCGGCATCCTGGTAGTAGGCCAGAAAAGCGGGCAGGAACAGGGCCTTGGCCCGGATCATATTGCCGTTGTCCGTCCAGGCATAGCGCAAGAAATCTATTTCGCCGCTGCGCAGCAGGGTGGCTATTTGTTCATTGGTCACAAAGAACCTCCATCAGGTCACCGCGTCGCTGTCCAGTGCGTCAGTAGACAGTGCGTCAGTAGACAGTGCGTCAGTAGACAGTGCATCAGTAGACAGTGCGTCAGT
>JBJYWX010000427.1:0-13630 GCA_046259695.1 Promineifilaceae bacterium (SeqCode)
GCTATCAGGGCCGTATCGCCGCGTACCAGGTATGGAATGAACCTAACCTGAGCCGCGAATGGGGTGAGCTGCCGCCTGATCCAGTGCATTACACCGAAATGCTGAAAGTATGCTATGAGGCAATCAAAAAGGCCGATCCACAGGCGATAGTTGTGTCTGCCGGATTGGCGCCAACCGGTACATCCAGTGACCACGCGATGCCCGATATAGAGTTCTTGCAGGGTATGTACGATGCTGGAGCAGCAGCCTATTTCGACGTGCTTGGCGTAAATGCACCAGGATACAAGGCTCCGCCGGAGCTTTCGCCGGCGGAAGCGGAAGACGCGGCCTATGGCGGCGGGCGATGGTTTGCCTTTCGCCATGTTGAGGATATGCGCGATTTGATGGTCGCCAATGGAGATGCAGCAAAGCAGATTGCCATCTTGGAAATGGGCTGGACATTGGATCAGGTTAACCCCGATTACCAGTGGTTTGCTGTGGACGAGAAAACCCAGGCCGATTACCTGGTGCGTGCGTACCAGTACGCGGCAGAGCATTGGCAGCCCTGGATTGGTCTGATGACAACAATCTATATCCCGGACTATAATTGGACGGCCGAAGCAAACGAACAGTGGTGGTGGTCAATTGTCTTGCCCGACGGCACGCCACGCCCGGCCTACTACGCCTTGCGCGACATGGAAAAAGTACAACAGACAATCGCCGACTAATTTATTATGTCCTGGTTGCTTGCCCTTTCCTACTGGCTTCACCTTCTGGCCACTGTTATCTGGCTGGGCGGCATTGCGCTGATTACACTCTTTGCCTGGCCTGCTCTGAGGAGTGGTTCGTTGGCGGCCAATCAATGGCTGGCGATGCAGCATCGTTTTCTCTTGGCGGCCAATGCTAGTTGGGTGCTGCTGCTTGTCACCGGCTTTTTCCAAATGACTAATGATGTGAATTACAACGGCTTCCTGGCCATCGACAGCACATGGGCGATAGCCATGCTGCTCAAGCACATTGGTTTCTTTGCTATGGTAGTTGTCACTGTTTATATGCAGGCCGTGCTGCACCCAGCGATGCAACGCGCCGCGTTTTTAGGCGAGCAGCGACCGCAGCAAGCCGCGCGTGAGCAGGAACGTATTCGGGAACGTGAAATCCGGCTGCTGCGCCTCAATCTTCTTGCCGCGGTTGCGGTCCTTTTCTTCACAGCCGTAGCCACTGCCATTTGAGCCCCTTCTCTTACCGCCCTACTCAACGCCGCGGCGGTTCTCCTGCCACATCGTAAGCTTTATTGTAAGGAGCCGATCCTATGCTAGCTTTGGTGCAGTAGTGTGCACCGAAGACAGAATTTGCACGAGGAACGGCATCCATGCTACAGGCGCCAGCAAGAAAAGAAGCAGCACTCCTAACCCAACAATCCGTCTTGTGCGGCAACCACGCGCGCTTCCATCAAGCATGTAAGGCGGGATTTGATTACTTGTTTGTGGTACCGGCCTTGTTCTTCTTGCTGCCGCTTCTCATAATAATTTCCTTATTGATCAAGCTGGAATCGCCAGGACCGGTCCTGCACAAGCAGCGCGTGCTCGGTAGTCGCGGCCGTTTCTTTGAAGCTTACAATTTCCGGACTACGTATATCGATGCTAGCGAACGGCTGCGCAGCAATCGCAATAAGTGGGTAGCTATCCTGAACCATGAACCGCAAGCCTCGGACCCGAGAGTGACGCGCGTTGGTTATTACCTGCGCCGGCTTGGATTGGAAGACCTGCCCCGGCTATTTAATATACTCAATCGCCAGATGTCACTGGTAGGGCCGCATCTGCTGAATCAGCATGACGTGATGCGTATGGGTATGCGCCAGGTAGAGGCCATTACCACGGTCAAGCCTGGAATGACTGGCCTGTGGCAGGTGCGCGCTTATAGTACAACGACTACCGAACGCCATGCTCTTGAACTGGAGTACATAAACAATTGGTCGCTGCGCACCGATTTGCGAATCCTTGTGGAATCATTTCGTGTCATTTGGGAGGGCAACATCCTTTAAGCTGCTCAAATGAAGTTTTTGTTGAGCCAAAGGCCCTTGCCGCTGCCAGGCGGCAGGGGCTTTTTGTTTGCCACATCATGTTGCTGATTGCCTGCCTTTCATAGAGAATAGACCCTTGCCGAATGAGATAATTGACGATGTTTGAAGTTGTGTTTCTGGGCACTTCCTCTTCCGCGCCATCAGTGAATCGCGGTCTGTCGGGGCATATTATTATGCATCGCCATTACCGCTTCTTACTGGATGCCGGCGAAGGGACCCAACGCCAGATCCTGAAGAGTGGCTTAGGATTCAAGCGACTGAATACCGTCCTGCTCACGCACAGTCATCTCGATCATATCTTGGGCCTTGCGGGCCTGGTTTCTACGCTCAGCCGCTGGGAAAATCTGGATCGGCTCGATATATTTGGCGGGAATGCGACCCTGGAACGCGTCTACAATCTACTGTTCAAAGTTGTGTTTCCCGGAAAGTATCTGCCGTTGAGCATTGAATTGCATCCGCTGCAAGATGGACAGATCATAGCTGAAGATGATAAGTTTCGCCTGACCGCGTTTCCCGTCGAGCATCGCGGGCCCGACTGCTTTGGCTATCTATTTGAGGAGCGCACACATAGACCGTTCCTCGCGCAGCGCGCACTGGAACTTGGTGTTCCCTTTGGGCCAGAGCGGTCAGAACTTGTGCGCGGAGAAGCAATCGTCTTGGCCGACGGCCGCCGTATCGAACCGGATGATGTGCTTGGTCCCGAGCAGCCAGGGACAAAATACGTGCATATTGGTGACGTGGGCAGAACGGACAACCTCCTACAGATATGCCGGAACGCCTCCACCCTGGTCATTGAATCTACCTATACTGAAGAAGAAGTCGAGATGGCCGAACAATTCGGACACATGACGGCCGCCAGGGCGGCGCAGTTGGCCAAGGATGCCGGCATCAAGACCCTCATTTTGACCCATATTTCGCGCCGATATCGTGAGCGCGATATTCGCAATGAAGCGCGGGCGATCTTTCCCAACACGTATGTTGCCCGTGATTTTGATCATTTCGAGATCACTAGGGACGGCGCCCAGCGCCGCAAGAAACAGAGCGGATAATGGCCGGTTCCCGACAAACACAAGTCGTTATCTGCGGCGCCGGCATAGCCGGAATTGCTGCCGCCTATTTCCTCAATCGTTCTCACCAGATCAAAGACATTATTGTCGTCGACGATCGCGCACCGCTGACCCTAACCAGCGACAAGTCAAGCGAGGCTTATCGTAATTGGTGGCCGGGTCCGGGAGCTGAAATGGTGCAATTCATGAATCGCAGCATCGACCTACTCGAATTACTGGCCGATGAGAGCGATAACTGTTTCCACCTCAACCGGCGCGGTTATCTTTACCTGACATCAGTTCAACGCCAGGCGCAGTGCTTATTGGAAGAAGCACAGCAAATTGCTCAACTCGGAGCGGGCCCACTGCGCACCGGCGGAGAATATTCGGCTGCTGCTTCGCGCAGCTACCGCGAGGCGCCTGCAGGCGCCGATTATATCAGCGACCCACGCATCATCCGCGAGGCCTTTCCCTATCTTGCCCCCGACATACATGCTGTGCTGCATGCACGGCGCTGCGGCTGGCTAAGTGCGCAGCAGCTTGGTATGTACTTGTGGGAGGAAGCGCGCAGGGGCGGCGCGCGACTGCTTGCGGGCAAGGTAACGGGCGTCACGCTTCGCGCCAATCGGATTCAGGCGGTGCAAGTACAGGCAGATCACGAACAGATTAATATAGCAACGAATGTCTTCGTCAATGCCGCCGGGCCGTTCCTGGCACAGGTGGGCCGGCTTCTAGGTGTTGAGCTGCCCGTTTTCAACGAGCTGCACAGCAAGATCGTTTTTGAGGACACGGAAGGCATCATCGATCGTGAAGCCCCGCTCGTGATAAGCACCGATCCGATTGAGCTGCCATGGCGCGATGCCGAACGCGTTGAGCTCATGACCGATGAAGATGCAGCTTGGCTCCTTGAACCTTTTGCGCCTGGTCTCCATTTTCGCCCTGAAGGAGGTCCTGGAAGCCAGACTATCCTGGCGCTTTGGCCGTACCACATTGACGTAGCCACTGAGCCGCACTGGCCGCTTAGCTTCGATCCGGAACATTTTGAGATCGTGCTGCGTGGTCTGTCGCGCCTGGTGCCTGACCTGGCAGTGTATCAGGAACGCTTACCCCGCCCATCTATTGACGGCGGATATTACTGCAAGACAAAAGAAAACCGCCCGCTCATTGGCCCGCTGCCTGTGGATGGCGCGTTTGTTATCGGCGCTCTATCAGGCTACGGCATCATGGCCGCGCCCGCAGCCGCCGAGCTGGTGTCGGCTCACGTCACCGGATCGGCTCTGCCAGCCTATAGCGCCTCGTTCAATCTTGACCGCTACGAAGACGCCGCCTACCAACGTTTGCTCGCAGACTGGGACCACCTGGCCGGGCAGTTGTAATCCTGGCCTGACGTGGGCAAGATATGCTCCCGGCGTTCCCGTTCCGATTTAGTCTCTTCGATGACTGGGTGACGCAGGATATTGAATACGTTACAATGAGCATGTTGGCGGCCACCTCGACCCCTATCTCCCAGCAGCACCCAGCCAGTCAGCAAACATGCACCTATCGATTCACTTATTGGGACCCTTTGAAGCCCGAACTAACGGGCAAGCAAGCGTCGAGTCGCGTGCAAAGAAACTCGAGGCACTATTGGCCTATCTCGCTGCCGAAGCTGACCGATCACATCGTCGCGAGCGACTTGTCGGCCTTCTGTTTCCTGAACTGCCCGAAGAACAGGCGCGCACTAACTTGCGTCAAACCTTAACTCGACTGCGTCGCGCGATAGCTGATCAAGATGCAGACCCACCCTTTCTGTTAGTTACTCGCGAGTCCACACGCTTTAATCTGGAGAGCGATCATTCGCTGGATGTCGCTGACTTCGTCCGGCAGCTAGAGGGTTGTCATGAGCATCGGGCCGAACGCGATCCTAACTGCCCGAGCTGTATGGCGCATCTGGCGGCCGGCGTTGCCCTCTATCGCGGGCCATTTCTAGACGGATTCTTCCTCGAAGGTAGCGCGGCGTTCGAAGAGTGGGTTCTGGCTAAGCGCAATTACCTCGAACAAGAATTACAGGTCGCTCTACAAGAGCTCGCGGACGATCATGAACGGCACGGCCGTTATGCTGAGGCGGTCACCTTTGTGCGCCGTCAGCTGCAAATTGAGCCCTGGGACGAAAGCGCGCACCAGCAGTTGATGCGCCTGCTTGCTTATCAAGGGGAGCGCGCCGCAGCCTTACAGCAGTACGAAACCCTTGCTGAATTACTCAAGGGAGAACTGGACGTTGACCCCTTGCCAGAGACGCGCACCCTACGCGACAGAATTCGCTCGGCCGCAAGCGAGCGTCCATACTCCTTACCCTCCAATTACGACTCATTCATCGGCCGTGAGGCCGAAATGGCGATTCTCCACGACTACCTGGCCGATCCACACAAGCACTTGTTAACCGTAACTGGCCCTGGAGGGAGTGGCAAAACGGCACTGGCCGTCCAGTCTGGCTGGGAGGCTGCCACGCGCTTCATGGGACCCTTCCTCGATGGTGTGTATTTCGTACCTCTGACCGGTATTACGGCCGAGCAGTCGCCCGATCCGACTGACCTGACCGCGTATTACCCGCTGCTTACGGCGGTCGCTGAAGCGATCAGTTTCTCATTCTCCGGTGCGCAGCCCCCACAGGAGCAGCTGCGTCACTATCTAGAAGACAAATCGCTCCTGCTTATTCTGGACAATGCAGAGCATGTCATTGGCCAGGTTCGAGCGCTGCAGCATGACTTGTCCAATCACGCGCCCGGCGTCAAGCTGCTAGTTACCTCAAGAGAGCGCCTTGGCCTCAGCAATGAGTGGGTTGTCGAGATCGAAGGGCTGCCCTATCCTGGCGAGGATCTGCCGGCCGAGAGCAGCAACATCATCAACGACGATATACCCATTCCGGCTCTACAGTACGATTCCCTCACTTTGTTTGAAACCTTAGGCAAGCGTTTGATTTCTGATTTTGAATTAGAGGCTGAAGCAGGCGGGCGCACCGGCCCATGCACGATCCCGGCTGCGCAGCGCATTGTTGAACAGGTGCGCGGGCTGCCGCTCGGTATCGAGCTCGCTGCCAGTTGGCTGCGTATTCTCAACTGCAGCGAAATCGCCGATGAAATCGCTCACAGCCTTGATTTCTTACAGAGTACCATGCACGACAGCCCGTCGCGACACCGCAGCCTGCGCGCTGTCTTTGATTCCTCCTGGCAGCTTCTTAGTGATGAAGAGCGGCTCGCCTTGCAGCGTCTGTCCGTCTTTTACGGCCCATTCGATCGTGCGGCAGCGACGGCCGTCACGAGCGCGAATCTGGTAATGCTCAGCAGCCTTGTCGACCATTCCCTCTTGCGCCGCGTCCAAATAACCGCAAATGGGAAAAGTGTGCTGACCTATGAACTGCTGCATGTACTTCGCCAATTTGCCGTCGAGAAGCTATCTCTCGAACCTGAAGACGAGGAACAAACGCGGGAAAAGCATGCTCATTATTACCTGCGATTCGTGGGCGCCCAATACAGCAATCTGCAGGGCTCCGAACAGCTTGGCGCCGTTCGCGCTATCGCTCAGCGCATGAAAGAGATCCGCCCGGCCTGGCGTTGGGCGGTCCGCAACCACGCTCTTGCCCTGTTGGAGGAGGCGCTTGACGGCCTGGCGCTCTATCTCTACATGCGCAGTTGGTTTGTCGAAGGCGCGGAGCTGTTTGGTATGGCGACGGCAGCAATCGCCTACGAGCAGAAAAACCCTGAAACCGGACCGCTGTGGGCGCGCTTGCGCGCGCGCCAAGGCTGGTTCAATTTCTTGGGCGGCAATCAGCCAGAAGGGCACGCTCAGCTGCTTGAAAGCGTCGCCGCGCTGCAGCAATTTGATGACCCGCTGGCGCTGGCCAGCGCACTCAGTTTCTCCGCCGCAGCGCTGGCAGTTCTTGGCAAGTACGAAATGGCACAGGATTGGGCAAGCGATGCCCTGGCACTTAGTGAACTATCCGATGATGCCTATGGCAGCGCCATTGCCAATAACATATTGAGTCAAATTGCGCTGCAGCAGGCGGACTTTGCCTCGGCGCAGCGTCACAGCGAAGCCAGCCTTGCCATCGAAAGAAGGCTCGGTAACAAATGGAGTCTCGGCTTTTCACTCACGAATCTCGGCCGTGTTGCTTTTGCCCTTGGCGACTATGACAAAGCCCAAACACTTTTCCGCGAAAGCCAGATGATTCGCGAAACGCTGCAGGATAAACGCGGCCAGGCACTGTGCCTGCGTTACATGGGCGAAACGGCGCGCGCACAAGGAGACTCAGCACGGGCACAGCGAGACTTGGCGGCCAGTCTCGACCTCTTTCGACGTATGGGGAGCCAGGAGGAAGCAGCGGCAACCCTGAACAGTTTGGGCCGCCTGGCGCTGCAAATGGATGACAAATTCGAAGCCCAGCGCACTATTATGGAAGCGCTGCAGCTGGCAGGACAGGCTGATTCCATGCCGCGGCTGCTGGAATCCCTGGCATCTTTGGCGATTCTGCTGAGCCCTATTAATACGGCACACAGCAGACAACTGGCGGCCCTGATCCAATCCCATCCGGCGGCCAATCACATGAGCCGCTCACAAGCGGAAGATCTTCTTGCAGCCCTGCCCCCGGCCACCTACCCTACGCCGGGCGGAGATAGCATGCAGCAGCAGTCTGCGCAAGATCTGGTACAGCTGGGTATGCAGCTGATGGCCGACGCTGAAACCACGCTAAAATAGAGCTGAAGTAATACCCGGACTATCGGGCAAAGCATCACCATGCATCATCTAGTTCCTTCCTACATTATTAGGAAACTGCGCCAGGGCGAAGAGGCGGGCTCCCTCGCTTGCGCAGCGCTTTTTGTCGATATCAGCGGCTTCACTCACGTTACCGAGGCACTAACGGAGCACGGGCAATACGGCGCAGAAGTGCTGGCGGGCGTTATGCGCAGCGTTTTTACTCCTCTCGTTAAAACGGTCTTCGAGCAAGGAGGATTTGTAACCGGATTTGCAGGAGATGCTTTTACGGCCGTATTTCCGGTAACGGGCGGCCGTGCCCCGGCCGAGCAGCGGGCACTTGCCGCGGCCTCCCAAATGCAGCAAACAATGGTCGCCGTTGCCAATCAGATAACCCGCTACGGCCATTTCAACTTCTCCGCCAAGATAGGTTTATCCACGGGCGAAGCGTCATGGGCTGTCCTGCGTTCCGCCAGTGACGCCAGGGCAACGTACTATTTTCGCGGCGAAGCCATCGATCAATGCGCTGATGCCGAGCAGCATGCGCAGGCGGGAGAAATCGTATGTACCGACTACTTTCGCGCCATCGTAACTGATCAGGTTTCCTGCACGCCGGTGGCCGGGGTATGGCGGATTGACGAAATCGATGGCCCATTTCCCCCCGCTGCACCCGTGCAGCCTGAATTGCCAGACGTGGAGTATGCTTCCCTATTTGTGCCGCGTACGTTGGTGGAACGCGATATTGAAGGAGAATTTCGCCAGATCTTCAATCTCTTTATTAGCCTCCAGGGCGATCCCACTGTCCAGGATTTGCAGCGCTTTGTGGAGCAGGTTTTTTTGCTGCAGGAACAATTCGGTGGTTTCCTTAATCGCCTGGATTTTGGGGATAAGGGCTGCACCTTGCTGCTGTTCTGGGGCGCGCCGGTCAGCCATGAACGTGATCTGGCCCACGTGCTTGACTTCATTCTTGCGCTTAGGAGAGCCTCATCAATACCCTTGCGTGCCGGTGTTACCTACCAGATTGCCCATGCAGGGTACATCGGTTCGTCGCTGGCAGAAGAATACACATGTTACGGCCGCGGCGTGAATCTTGCCGCACGGCTAATGGCCGCCGCTCCATGGAATGAGCTATGGGTGGATCTGGAAACGGCCCAACGCGCGCAAGACCAGTTTGTGATCGAGTCGATTGGACCCAGGGAGTTCAAAGGGTTTGCCGCTGCCCAGCAGGTCTACCGGCTTCTCGGTCCGCGCGAGACAAGTAGCTCGCGCTTTGCCGGGAAACCCTTTGTCGGCCGGGAGCCGGAACTCGAGCTGCTGCGGCGCAAGTCACAACGTATTTTTGAGGGCGGTTTTGGCGGAGCGGTAACGATAATTGGCGAAGCTGGCGTTGGCAAGAGCCGGCTAGTGGATGCCTTATGTGCACCGTATGCACAGCAGGATGTGGCGGCCGTCTTCTTCTGCCAGGCCGACGAACTTCTGCGCCAGTCGCTCAATCCGTTCCGCTATTTTCTTGCCCGCTACTTCAACCAATCTGCAGACGAAAGCGAAACAGCCAATTTGCACCGGTTTCAGCAGCAAATGGCGCGTCTATTGGACAATTTGGCTGACCCAGAACTCAAAGCGGAGCTGGAGCGTACGCAATCCTTCCTGGCCCATCTAATCGGCATCAATTGGCAAGGATCTCTTTATGAACAGCTCGATCCGGAGCTACGCTTCGACAATACGCTGGTAGCGCTAAAAGCACTTTTTAAAGCTGAGAGCCTGCAGCGCCCACTTATCATTCACCTGGAGGATGCCCACTGGTGGGATCAGGATACACAGGTCTTTCTTCCTCGCCTGGCACATAATGTGGAAGGCTACCCGTTTCTACTGCTGATCACCAGCAGAGAGGCGTTATCCCCTTCCCTATTTGAGCCTGAAGTGCAGGTGGAAACGATACATCTAGATAGATTGGCAAGTAGCGCAGTAACCGACCTGGCTGCGGAAATCCTGGGACAACCCCCGGCGCCCGAGCTAACAAAACTGCTGGTTGAACGGACCGAAGGCAATCCTTTTTTTGTGGAACAGCTACTGCTTTATCTACAAGAGCAAGATCTCCTCAGTCAAATCAAATGGAAGGATCAATCATCCCTTGGTGACGATATTCTCATCCCTACCGACGTCCGCGCTGTTCTCACAGCGCGGCTTGATCGCCTGCCCTATGACATTAAGGATGCCGTTCAGCAGGCATCAGTGCTTGGGCAGGAGTTCGAAACGCCCATTTTAGCTGAAATGATAGGCCCGGCTGGTGAGTTCTCCGCTTACCTGAACATGGGTGAGGATGAGCGGGTGTGGCTGCCGTCTGGTCGCTCTAACTATGTATTTCGCCATGCGATGCTTCGCGATGCTGCCTACGAAATGCAGCTTAGTACACGCCTGCGTTATCTGCATCTTAGAGCGGCCCAGGCTTTTGAACAGCGCTATCCGGACGGAGCACGAGTCCCGCACTACGGACAAATCGCTTATCATTTCGACCTTGCTGAACAGGTGGTTAGCGCGAGATATTACTATGGCGCCGCCGCGCAACATGCCAAAGAGGCGTATAGTAACGAGGACGCCATTGCTTTCTTCAGCCGCGCGCTCAGCTTAACGCCCTCCGATGATATTGACGCACGCCGTGACTATCTGTGCGAGCGCGAGACCATCTACCAATGGCTCGGCAAGAACGAAGAACGTTTTCGCGACCTCCAAGAAATAACCGAATTGCTGGCCCAAACTAACCGGCCAGACTTGCGGGCCGATCTGGCCCTGCGTCTTTCTAGCCACGCGTTTGTCACTGGCGACTACGAAACAGCAGTGGATGAAGTAAAAACGGCTATTTCTGAGGCACGCCGCGCTGCTAACAAGGAGTTAGAGGCTCGCGCTTACCATCGCTATGGGCGCACATTGGTCCAGATGGGTCAGAGCAGCGAAGCGCAGTCGATGCTAGAGATCGCGATCCGTTATGCCACACAAGGCAGTGACGAGGCGTTTAGCGCTGCGTGCTATGTTGAATTAGCAGGCACGCTGCGGCAAGAAGGCCACTATGAGCGCGCCCGGCGCTTGCTCGACGAGGCGCTGGCCATATATAAGAATCTGCAAGACGAACAGGGGCTGATCCGCACGCTGACGCTGTATGGCGTGCTGGACAACGACCTGGGACGTTTTACCGAATCTGAAGCCTACTACCAGCAAGCGCTCGACCTTGCGCACGAAACAGGCTGGCGCTTTGCTGAAGTGTACATCCTGACCAACCTGGGCGGCACGCGTTTCGAAACCGGTGATTTTAGCGGCGGTCGCGAAGCGCTGACCAGAGCGCTCGTCATCGCTGAAGAAACGGGCGATTTACGAACGGAAGGTAACTGTTTGGATACTCTGGGAATGATCGCACACTATGAGGGAGATTTCCTTAAGGCGCTCAGCTACTATGATCGGGCGGCGGCCATACTGGGCACAATCGAAAACAAGCGCGAACTGGGCTACGTGCTGACACATGCCGGCTATACCAACCTAGAGTTAGGCGAGTTTGAGCACGCTAAGAATAATCTGGAAACCGCGCTGCGGTACCGTGAAGAACTTGGTGCAGCAGCGCTCAGCATGGATTCCTTAGCCGGGTTAGCGCTCCTGGCTATGCGACAAGACCAAAAAGAAGACGCTGTGAAATACGTTTTGACCATCTCCGGTTATCTCAATGAATATGGTCATAAAGGCATCGAACTGCCGGTGCTTGTGCATCTGATAGGATACCAGATCTTAAACTGGGCAGGTCAGAGCGATGCGGCCTTGCGTCAGGAGGCGGACAGTTTCCTGGAGAACGGTCACGCGCTCCTTGAAGAGCGACTGCAGCGCTTGCCGGAAGAAGCGATATGCCAGCGTTTTTTGCACAACCTGCCGTATAACTACGAGTTACGCCAGCTATGGCTCGCTAACCAGGCACGTTAAGGGCTTTCAGCTATTGGCGAAAGCCCAGCGTGCCGTCGGGCAAGCGGAGCGGAGGCGCCAGGTAAGGCGTTATTAGGTCCCCGGCAGTGATATCTATCCAATAGGCCTTACCGAACTCAAAATAGTCCGCCGGCAGCGTCGCCTGCTCGCTTCCGGGCGCTATCTGCACCACACTATACTGCCCCGCTATCGAACGCAATGCATTAGTGACCGTCTGTGTAACCGGGAGCGGATAGGTAAATAGATTGCGTCCAGGAGTCATTGCCGGCATCTCAATAGTCGACATTACCGCATAGGTCCCCGGACCGTCCTGCAGGTCCGCTACGACCAGGTTTTCGACGTAACGCCGGCTGTCGTCGAGTCGCTGCCATTTATCCCCACCCTCTGGCAGAAAATACACGGCTACGGTGTGCTCATAGCCTTCAGGCACTTCGCGCTGCAAATAGGTTATGCCTATAATGCGTTCGTCCTGCACATCCTCGTTCAAAGTGACTCGATATGCCTGCCCGACGGGCACCAACCAGGGATGGCTGTCCAAGGCGGGCACGGTCGAAAGAATTTGCAGCGTCTCCACACCGTTATCTTCAAAGAAGCCTTCCTTGCTGTAAATGACTACCTGCGCGTCAGCCGAAAGGATCGGCGCGCCGCCGATGCCGCTGCTGCTTGGCCCACCGATGCCGCTGCTGCTTGGCCCACCGATGCCACTGCTGCTGGGTCCACCGATGCCACTGCTGCTGGGTCCACCGATGCCGCTGCTGCTCGGCCCACCAATGCCGCTGCTGCTTGGCCCACCGATGCCGCTGCTGCTTGGCCCACCGATGCCGCTGCTGCTCGGCCCACCAATGCCGCTGCTGCTCGGCCCACCAATGCCGCTGCTGCTCGGCCCACCAATGCCGCTGCTGCTTGGCCCGGCTTCGGGCCATGGTGGATCCAACCGGAAAGTATCGATCGTCTCGCGGCCCGGATCGCCCTCAACCCACACTCTTGCCGCGACCTCATAGGCAGGGAGCCGCAAAGTAAGCTGCTGCGTATGCAAGTCGCCGGCGGTGCTCATCACCGAAGTAGGCGAGAGACCGACAAAACCTGGCTTGGACCAGTAGTGAAGCGGGAAGAGCTGCACATGAATAGGCACATCTGGGCTGATCGCCTGCGTGACGGAGATCTGCATGGTGCGGCTTGTAACCGGATTAATGCTGATTTGCGGCTGCCAGCTTCCGTCTGCTGGTCCCACAGGCAAGGAGACATCGGCCGACGTCAACCGGTTGTCGCAGCCGGAAAAATGCTGTTCGCCAGTGCGATCAAAGAGGCAGAGCCGGTCGCCACTGTACGCACCACGCACTTTGAGCCGGTCGCCTCCGCCGGTCGGAGTCCCAAGTTGAATCAGCATGTCATCCGTGAGATCCGGCGTGCCTTGCGTCTGGAATAGATACGCCTGCCCAGCAGGTAATCGCCAGCGCTCATTTGCTTCATTTCGAATTTCAAAATTGCGAGCGCGTAGAGGTTGGCGAGACTCATTAGGCTCAAAGAAAGTGACCTGCGTGACTCCCAATGGCAGGTTGCTGGGGCCTTCTAGCACCATGCCCGCCGCGGGCTGCCGAAGCATGGGATAGTAGGTGATTACCGTTTGCCAATCCGTGCGCCCGGTGGTTTGTTCGGCCAGGCTACTCTGGCAGACGCCCTGCCATCCCTCTTCGGTCAAGAACTCGCTGTATTCCGGATCAAATGTCGAGGTCATAAAGCTGCCCTGGCAGTTGATCTTGCCTAAAGTATTCCCATCCTTAAAGCCAAGATAGTCGTCGGTGAGAAAGAAGAGATAGTGGGCAAATTCATGGGCCAG
>JBJYWX010000428.1:0-4915 GCA_046259695.1 Promineifilaceae bacterium (SeqCode)
GCCGGCAGGTTATGCAGCCGTGCGCTAAGTGATTTGAGCGGCGGGAAATCCTGCTGCAGCCCGGTGATGTTTACCTGGAAAAGCTGTTCCGGCTCGCGCAAATCTTTGAGGCGGTGTCGGCCCATGTCGCGCAGCCTAGTTTCTTTGGGCAGCCGGTCGCGTACCAGATCAGCCGTAGACCTGGACAGCAAGATCTGGCCCCCGTGACCCGTGGAGCGGATGCGCGCCGTGCGATTCACCGTCCGGCCGTAATAATCGCCCATGCGTAGTTCCGCCTCGCCTGTATGCAGGGCAATACGCACACGAACAGGTCGTTCCGTCGGCCACTCCGTCGCCGTCATGGCGCGCTGGATGGCCACTGCCGCGGCGACGCCAGCGGCCGCATCGTGGAAAACGGCGAAATGACTGTCGCCCTCGCCGCGTGATTTGACCAGCAGCCCCTTTTGCGCCTCTACGGCGCCCATGATAATTTCATCATGCGTGCGCAGAGCGCGGCGCGCCGCCGCCGGCTCCGCCTCCCACATGCGACTGCTACCCTCGATGTCGCTAAACAGAAAGGTCACGGTTCCCGTAGGCAAGGGGGGGCCATGCTGCGTACTTGATTGCTCCATGTGCCTGTTATGCCATGGTTCGCCAAGGATGGCAACTAGCCTGCAAGCAGATTCCTGTCGCCTTCAAGACCGTTAGTCCAGCTCCTCCTCATTAGCAAGGGTGCTGCCGAGTACCGGCGCCCTAACCGCCGTTTTATTTGGCTTCGCCTCTTAGTTCCTTTGCTGCGGGCCGTACCATCTGTCGTAAATCTGTTCGTAAGCGCCACTCTCGAAAAGGACGAGCAGGGCGCGATTGACCTCTTCGCGCAGGGGGCTGCCCGCCGGGAAGGCGATGCCGTAATCCTCCACGTTGAATGGTCCCCCGGGCACGACCAGCTCCTTATCTTCGTTTTGCTGCGCGTAGTAGAGCAAAACAGGGTGGTCGTACACGACGGCCTGCACGCTTCCCGCGTCCAGCAGGGCGTAAGCCGCTTCTATCGTGTCCACCACTTGATGCCGGATGCCTTCCCCTGCCAGCCACGTATCGGACGTGCTGCCGGTTACCGTGACAACCCGCCTGCCGCGCAGGTCAGCGGGACCGTTGATCGCCCCTTCTAGCTTTTGCAGCGTTAACTGTGATGTGACGCCGGCGGTAAAATTGGCGATGATGAACAGGCCGGCAAACATCCAGAGTATGGCGAAAAGCCGGCCGAGCCCGCCAAGGGGCGTTCTGTCGCCGTAGCCGACGGTAGTAACGGTTGTCGCTGCCCACCAGATGCCTTCCCAGACGCCGCCCAGGTAGCTTCGTGGGAAATCTTCATTGCGCCGGCGCTCCACCAGCCAGAAGATATGACCGGCGACAAGAATTGATACCAGCATAAAGGCAAAGAGCCGCACCAGGTTGGGCGACAGCGCCAGGCGAAAGATGTCCAGAAAAGGTGTGCGGCTGCTGGAGCGGGTCAAGATTCCCAGGCCGGATTCAAAATAACGATGCGAAAAATCAATGCTTTCTTCGCGTTCGGCCGTGATGCTGATCGCCGCGATGGCCGCGTCGGCCTGGCGCGTTTCCAGGGCGTCGAGCTGGTCCTGTACCGTGGTCACGATTTCAAAATTAAAGTCCACCCCCATTTCCATCGCCAAAGCGCGCCACAGGTCGATGCTGAAGCCGCTGACCTCACCCTGATTCACAAAGACGAAGGGCTCAATCTCTTTGGTGACAATGGTTAGGGCTTGCGGAGCCTGCCCGTCCTGTGCCCGGATTGGCTCCGCGGAAGAAGCCGGCAGCAGGAGTCCAAATAGGGCCAGAACAAGTGGAAACAGGCCGCGAGCGAATGACCGTAAACGCTCCCCCGTTTTTCCCCAGCGTATTTGCAAAGGTTCTGCCCGTCTAGATCCCATGTTCATAACCGGTTCCCACAAGATCACGATTATTAGCGAACACCGCAGGACTACAGGGGCAGGACATACCCGGCAATTAAGATGCCGGCCAGGGGCAGGAGAACATAGAAGGCCAGCCAGCTCAGGAACAGCGCCACGGCCGCGCGCGACCAGGAGAGCTCGTGGGCCAGGACCATGCCTTTGAGCAGGATTAGCGCCGCCCAGGCCAGCCCCACGAGGGCCAGGATGTTGCCGAATGCGGCGATGCCGTAGGCGAAGGTTATAGGCATGATACTGCCCAGGTACGGTATATGGCTGGGCAGGAGCAGCACCAGGGGTGCGGCCGACAAGAGCACGGCCGTCACGTGCTGGCTCAGGGTGGCCCGCCCGCCCAGCAGTTTAGCCACCAGCATCGCCACCAGCGCCAGCGGCAGCCATCTGGCCAAGATGTCAAAGGGCACCGAGATCCATTCCCCGAAGAGCCGGATCACGCGGCTAAAACGCGGGCCCAACGGTGGGCTGAGCAGTTCCGTCTCCGTCTCGGCCGTCGCCAGCAGCTCGTTTACCGTCTCACTCGCCGCTTCCGCGCCATCGCCAATCAAGCGGGCCAGCCGCTCCGGTGAGTCCAGGAAAGGAATGTTTTGGGTCAGAAACGGCTCAACGGAGCCGGCGACGTTGTCAATAACCTGCTGGGCGCTCGCCAACTCCTCGTACAACACTGGGCGCTGCAGGCGTACGGGAATGCCCAGCCACAACCCCAGGCCGGCTACCAGGGCCACGACGGTAAACATCTGCAGCGCGCGAATCAGACCATCCGGCGCGTATTTGAAGGCCAGCATCGTCTCCGTGTTAAGCTGCAGAATTTGAGAATAGAGGTGCAGTCGTTCTCGCATGATCGTCTCTCGTTGGCCTAGTTGGGTAGATAGCTCGTGATGCGCAGCGCGCGCAGTATTTCATCGACATAGGGAATCTGGTTCAGTCCCAGGGCGGCGGCAAAGATCAGCAGGCCGATGAGCAGAATCAGACCGATCAGGTAGGGCAGCAGGATCGCCGCCAGGCCGCCCCCGGGTCCCAATTCAAACACCTCGCGCGCGGCCAGGAATTTAGCCACCAGGGTGAGCAGGAAAATCAGCGGCCAGGCCACGTGGGCGCCGGGTATGGCCACGATCGCGGTCAGCATCACCGGCGTATATGCCAGGGCAAAGACGCCCACGGTGCGGCCGTAGGTCGCCTGCGCGCCCAGCCAGCGGCCGACCACAAACGCGAGCGTGGCGTAAGTGAACCAGCTGGCCAATGTTAACAGCAGGTTGATCAACGCCCCGGCCAAACCTACGTAGGACGGGTAGCCGCCGAGCAGCCTGATCAGCTCCCACAGCGCCGCGTAGCCTGCCGCAAACTGCGCCGCGAAATCCGGCGCTCGCGCCGCCAGCGAAGCATAAAAGGAAGTTCCGGTCAGCGCGGTCAAGATCTGGGCCTGCAGCACGTCGATCTGCGGCGTGGTCAGCATGCCTAGCCCCGTGCCCACCAGGCGGGCCACGGCGGCAATGGCCAGCGCCGCGGCCAGCACCGTAAGGCCGCGCCGCAGCGGGCGCCAGTCCTGGTTCACTGCGTGATAAGCGCGTTGGTCCAGCCAGGTGGCGCGCCAGGCCAGTTTCAGCGGTCCGGCGGCGGTAAGCTCATCAAATGCTTGCGCTTTGACTTCCTCGATCGCCTTTTCCTGTACAGGCATCATAGTACACTCCTTAAGATCACTCTGCCGCGAGCCGTGCGGCACCGGCCGCACCCGCTAGAACAGGCTGGCGAAAAGCGGATTGACGACGAGCCAGTTAACCAGGAAAGCGGCCAGGGAACTGAGAACTATGGTCAGCAGCGTCTTGCCGCTGCTCAATTCCAGGCCTTGTTTGACCCCAAAAAAGGTGGCGAAAAGCATCCACACCCAGCCTACCAGCCGCGCCACCCAGCCCACCCCGGGAATGAAGCCCAGGCCAGACAGGATCTGCGGCGCCTTGGCATAGCCCGTGATCCGGGCCAGCTCGGCAAAACCGGAATCACCGTGGAAAATATACTCGCCGATGAGCCAGGTCACGAGCGCCCACAGCAGCCAGGAGACGTAGGTGCTGACAAATGTGCTCAAAAAGGCGGGGACGGGCCCGTCGAGTACCGGCAGGCGGAAGCCAAAATCGGCGACCGTCCCGTCGATGAGGCTCAGGCCCATGTTGCTGGCGCGAAAGGCGGTGCCCCAGATCACGGCCGAAATCGCCGCGCTTACGGCCGATAAGAAGCCGACAATGCCCACGATCAGCGCCGCCTGCCAGGTGGCGGCCGGGTCCTGGCCGATATTCTCGAATGCCTGCGGTCGCAGCGTAAAGACGCCGATCAAGCGCTTAATCATGGTCAACAATCCTCCCGGAGAAATTGCATATCAGTCCCTTGATGCTGGGCGGCTTCCGTCCGGCCCTGGCCGCCAAAGGCTCTGGCGTAGCGTAACACAATCCAGCGCAGAAAGGGAGCGCCGCTTCATCTGGAGCCTATTGTAGACTGAATCTGTTCGAAATGGCGATCCAGCTGGTTAAAAAATGGTCCCAAAATAGGCACCATGCCAGTTTGATGCCCCGTACAAGAGGGTCGCTATGTCACTATACCTTTCTTGGTCATTGGCGGCGCGCGGCAGCCGGCCCATCGCAGACGTGGCCATCGACCTGGCTGCCGTCGGCCCGCTGCAAGCCGGCAGCGCAGGCTGCGACGACGGCGAGGGCGGTAGCGCCTGTGTCATCTTCAATGCTGACAACTGGGACACACCCAAAACCGTGACCGTCACTGTTTTGGGTCCCGGTGAGGTGGCGCACCAGGTAAGCAGCGCTGATCCACTTTACAATGGCCTGGCCGTCGAGCGGGTGAGCGTGGACGCCGTTTATACCATCTATATGCCCATCAGCCGCTAACACCACTTGCCAGTTCCCCGGAAACTGGTCTTTTCGGGGAACCGGCATAGGCAAGCTGTTAACAAC
>JBJYWX010000429.1:0-3250 GCA_046259695.1 Promineifilaceae bacterium (SeqCode)
TTCCTACCTCGGACTTCATGAACGGGTTTCACGGCTTCCCCACCCGCGATGGGTTCAATCTCTTATGGACCGGAGATCTGGGACACCCGGTTACCTATGGCTGCATCCTGCTCAGTTCTGAAAACGCACAGCAATTATACGATTGGGCTGACGAAGGGGTCGTTGTCGAAATTCAGCGCTAGCGGGTTTTTTCTAACTGCAGAGCGGGCCGCCAGTCGGCTAGGGATGAAGCAACAATTCGGCGGCTTTACTCTCATCAAGAGGTAGGTCAGGGTTGAGTCCACGCTCGCGAGCCAAAAATGCCGCCAGCTGCATGTATTCCCAATCTTGCAGGCTTCCGGGAGTATGCCAGGGCATTCTGTGCCGGATGTATTCGTAGAGATCAAGTACAGTCCTTTGGCTGCGGAGACTCCCTTCTCCAATAAGCGGTGGCACATAGCGCGGCAATGAAAAGCCCTCTGGCGGATGGTTCCCAACGTGGCATTTCGACTGCCAGCAATTCTGATCCTCTGGCGCCCATTTTGCACGCCACTCATCGGTCAAGCCCTGCCCGTGATCACCATGGCAATCACGGCAGACCAATCTGTAAATTTCGGCCCCCCTGTCAGCCTGGGTGGCGCTGTCGGACATCTCTGGCATGATAATCCAACTATCTGGCGTAGGCGTACTTAATGGCCGAACCCGTGGCAACGATAAAACTTCTTCGTCACCCGCGCTGCTCCAGGCGGCAAGCCCGGCGATAGAGAAAAACAGGATTACTCCTGCAATAATCAGATAGTGCTTCATAACCGGACGCGGCAGGCCCAGCATTCCTTTGCCTGCTCTATTACAAATTGTAGTCTAGGAGCCAGGTTCACTCGCTGATTTTTCATTTTGCCGACCAGACAGCCAGAAATCACAGTGTCCAGCTGATGCATGCAACACGGCTTCTGAGGCAATTCTGGTCCCGAGTGATTGCTGCGCTATTCTCGTCTCCGCCGGTCGCGCGCCAGAATGTAGGCGAGAAAGCCCAGGATAGCCACAACACCGCTTAGCTGACTTGCCCTGACGCGATTTGGTGCCGTATCACCCTTTGCAATAACTGGCATCTCGCTGATCTGCTGCTCTGCGCGGGCGCGAACGCGCTCAAACTGCGCGCCATCCCGGCGATAAACTTCCGCCAGTAGCCGCTTTTCGGCCAGATCATCTTCGGTGACAAAATGGTCAAACGAGCGGAGCCCGGCAATTGCAAACTCATGCTTCTTAAACAGGCGGTAGATCTCTTTAACCCGCTCGACGCTTATATTGCGACCCAGGGTGTAATCTTCAAAGCGCCCCTCCATGGCCAGGAGCGCGGTTTCGGCCAGGCAGGCGTAGGCTGTTTTGGG
The DNA here is from genome assembly GCA_046259695.1 of Promineifilaceae bacterium (SeqCode). GTDB lineage: Bacteria > Chloroflexota > Anaerolineae > Promineifilales > Promineifilaceae > JAACFF01. The sequence goes on from JBJYWX010000429.1 coordinate 1,368, forward strand.
AGGCAGGCCGATGTCGTAACCAAAATCAATATCGCCGGGAATCAACACTTCACCACTCTCAATAACCAGTACGTCCGGGCGATAGGCCGCTTCCGCCTCGTTGATATCCGGCGGGCGGGCGACATCACAGATGACGGCGCCCGGTTTACATTTGCTGATGTCCACAATTCGCTGGCCGAAGGCGGAGGTAGCCGTGATGATCAGATCGCAAGTTGGCAATTGCTCATCCGGGCGTGTGGCGATACTTACCCGAGCTTCTGGGGTCTCGGCGAGAATCGTGCGTTTTAGCTCGATCAGGCGTTCTGGCTCAATGGAAACCAGCACGACGTCGTAAATGGCCTGGGCGATTAGCCTTGAACAAACGGAACCGATCGAGCCGGTGGCGCCAATAATCATTACCCGCCCTTTGGTCAGGTCCGAGGCACCCATCTTCAACACGGCCTGTTTTGCCGCCTCCAGTGTGGCGGCTACGGTAAGGCTGTTGCCGCTGGTGATGGCAATATCCGCCTCGTGGGCTACGGTGATGCCGGCATCACCCACGACGCTGGTAAACGCGCCCAGGCCCATAATGCGTGCGCCGCGCCGCTCAGCTATCTGTGCCGCTTTATGCAGGCGGTCGTAGGTGAAGCGCTCTCCCCGCGCCATCATCTGGCGCGGCGTTGCCGCCAGGGAGATGAGATAGCCCTCGATTTGCTGGCCGGTGGCTGGTGATTTCCCGCCGGTGATACGCGACAGATAGAGGGGTGGCATATAGGCAGCGACGCGCTCCACCAGTTCATCAGGCAAATAGCGCGTCCAGCGAAACGCACGATGTTTGTGAATGAAGCTGACATTCAAAGGGTGAATGACGAAGGCAAAACGATTAAGCTGCGCTTCTTCTGGCTGCAGATAGCGAATGGCAGGGGTCCAATGAATCCCGGCCATTAGATCGAGATAGGTATCTTCATCTAGCGGCGCATTCTGGTCGTCGCGCAGGGCGACGAGCGCCGCCTCAATGGTCGCAGCCGACCAACGGCCGAGCCCACCCTCTTCCATTAGCGAGGGCATTAAGGTAATCAAGATGGCCGCGCCCCGCCGGCGTAGATCGTCCAGGTCTTCCTCGGAAGCGTATTCAACGACCACCGTCTTGCCGCGCAGCGCTGCCGGCGCATAGCGACGAATGGCGCCGATATCGCCGGCGATCAGATCAGCCCAGGCGAACGGCTCCTCATTGCGTTTTGTTCCCGGCGTGCCGGCCTGGGGAAATACGCGGCGAAAGGGGGCGTCCTTGAGTTGTTCAAGCGTAGGGCCGGCGGCCTGTTCCAGCGTGAGCTGGCTGCCCACGCCGGGGACATAAGGCAGCCCGAAATAGAAGACAGGATCGGCATAGCGGATCTGGCAGTTGTGGCGCATAAGCGCCTGCGCCAGTCCGCCATGATTGATGCCCGGCGCCATAAGGACGCGTTTATGGCTGAAAATACCGGGTTGGGCGCGATCGGCGAGGATGACGCCCCAGCGTTCGAGGCCGGCGCGAATGCCGCGGCCGTCGACGACTGGGGTCTCCCGTGCAGCCGCGGCCAAGGCCTCACCGGCAGCGTGGGTGCGCTGCTGCGACCCCAACTCCAGAAGGCGCGGCATGCCCTCAAGGGCGATTGCGGCCACCCGGCCGTCCAACTCGGCAATAATGTCTCTCGCGCGCTGCGGGTCTCCGCCGCAGCCGGCGTGCTCGATAACCAGCTCGTGGTCGAGCATGGAAACGTGCTCTGTTTGGCTTTCGTTGTGGAGGTGCAGGACCGCTATTTGTTTCATGGGCATAGTTTACAAGGTTGGTGGGTATATTAGTTGCGGGGCGAAATGTATGTCATGCGGCGCGTGTCACCAAAATGACACTATGTTGTTACTTT
>JBJYWX010000430.1:0-2914 GCA_046259695.1 Promineifilaceae bacterium (SeqCode)
TGCGCCATATTTTGTAATTCTGCACCTTTATTCGAGTGAACCTGTGGAAGACATCTTGATCAATTCGACAAGCCGTATGGTCGAGCTTATTGATTTGGATGATGGAAAGGCAATTGAAAAAGGGGAAGTCGTTTATGGGAACCTGGATTTCCCAGGTGATTTTGACAAATATGAAATGTCGCTGGCAGAGGGGGATGAAATAAATGTTCAGGTACGATCCATCAGCCTGGATCCAATGATCCTGATTTTAAGAGTTGGGGACAGCCCGGAGCAGTTGGTCGGCGATGATAACAGCGGAGGCGGTATATTTGGAGTAGATGCAGAGATGAGTTTTAGCGCACCTGAAAGCGGAACCTACCAGTTAATTGTCGCCGATTCTTACAACATAAGCTTTGGTGGTTATTCGATAGAGGTTGGTGACCGATATGAAGGTGCTCCAACACCGATGGCTCCCCTACCCACGCCAGAAGCGGTAGATACAGAATTTGGAGATATGGTTGTTTACACAACTCCCTCGACGGACCTGATGTTTCTTTACCCTCACGATTGGACGCGTTACGCTGCTTACCAGAGCATCGTGAGCGAAGCTTGTATTGAGGTTACTGACTGCTTCGGAAAGGAAAATACAGTTCTTGTTGTGTTGGACGAGGATCTGGCCGGATTAACAATCACTGAGGACGACTATCTGGAGATGCTGCTAAGTACGGTGGAAGATCCTGGCTTGACAGTCAGTTCAGTTGAAGAGTTCGTGACCGATAGTGGTCTTAGTGGTTATGAGATTACCATCCAATTTAGCGAAATTTTATCCGCTAAACGGCTTGTTATTTTCCGTGGTGATAAGGCTTTTAATCTGACGTTCATGGGTGTTTCCAGCGAAATTGAGCAATATTGGCCCCTGGTTGAGTTTGTATTTTCGTCCATCAAAGAAGCGGAGTAAGGGTGTGAGTAGAGATTGAGAGAGAATTATTCCGCATTCCGCACTCGGATAAATCCGAAACCTGTACTGAGCGAAGTCGAAGTATCCGACATCAGACAGGCAGGCTGATGGTGAAGGTCGCGCCTTCGCCAGGGGTGGCGTCGACGCTGATGGTGCCGCCGTGGGCTTCGACGATGGATTTGCTGATCGCCAGGCCAAGGCCGGAGTTGCCGCCCTGACGGTCGCGGGCGCTGTCGGAGCGCCAGAAACGGTCGAAGACGCGCGCCTGCTGTTCGGCCGTTAAGCCGGGTCCGTTGTCGGAAATGGTGATGCGAACCTGATCGCCGGCAGGCCGCAGAGCGACGCTGACTGTCGGCGGTTCCCCCGTGCCCAGGGGGGCGAAGCGCATGGCATTGGAGATGAGGTTGGCCAGAACTTGGTGCAGCCGCGCGTTATCGGCCGTTATGACTGGTACAGGGTGAAGATCGCTTTCCAGAACCATGCCGTCCGCCTCAGCCAGGGGAGCGAAGGCGCTGATGACCTGGTCGGTTACTTCCTGCAAATCGATGGGTTTCTTCTCCAGGGGCAGCTGGCCCGTTTCAGCCAGGGATAGGAGGCGCACATCTTCGACGAGACGTCCGAGATGCAGCGTTTCCTCGTGAATGGCGGCCAGATTTTCAGGCGTCATGGGGAACACGCCATCAAGCATCGCTTCCAGGTGGCTTTGCATCACGGCAATGGGCGTGCGCAGGTCGTGCGCAGTGTCGGCCAGCAGCTGGCGTCGTTGTGCCTCGGACAGTTCCAGGGCTTTGGCCATCTGGTTGAAGTCGCTGGCCAGACGGCCGAGTTCATCCTCGCTGGTCACGGGCACCTGGCGGCCCAATTCGCCCGCGGCGAGCGCGTGCGTCGCTTCCGTGAGCTGGCTTAACGGCCGTGTGATGCGCCGTGCCAGAATAAGGCCCAGGAAGAGAGCGATGAAGATGGCGACCAGGCCGGATAGGAGGATGGCCTGGTTGACGGAGGCCAGATATTGTTCGCCCGCATGGCCGCTGCCGGCTCCGCCCGCCGGTTCGGCGAGCAGCGTGCCCACCTGCGTTTCGCCGACCATGATCGGCAGCCGCACGTCAAATTCAGCTTCGGACCGCGACTGGCCGCCGCGGCGGCCAACAACTTGACCGTCGGCATCCAGGACGCGCAAGAAGTAACCGCCGCCACCCTGTTGCCCGATGCCGCTGTCACGCAGGACACTATTGACGCCGGTCCAATCTCCTTGCATGACATAGTAATTGGCGAGATTCACCTGCAAATCGCCAAATGAAGCAATTTCGCCGGCCTGCAGGTAGCGTTGAAACCCGAGCGAGGTGGCGCGGTTGGCCAGCACGGCGACAAGGGTCACGCCGATCAGGGCGACGAAGACAAAGGCGACGGTCAGGCGAGACGAGAGGCTGCTGCGCAGGGTGCTCATTCGTTGGGATTAAAGCGGTAGCCGACACCGAAGACGGTGAGGATATGTTGGGGATCGCCGGGATCGACCTCGACTTTTTTGCGCAGGTTTTTGATATGCACATCAACGGTGCGTTCATAACCGTCGTAAGCGAAACCCTGGGTGCGCTCGAGCAGCTCCATGCGGCTGAAGGCGCGGCCGGGATTGCTCATCAGGGTGTTGAGCAGGCCGAACTCCATGGGCGTCAGTTCCCATTCTTGTTGGCCCACGGCCACGGTGCGCGCTGAACGGTCAAGGGAGAGATCGCCGGCGCGCAGGACGTCCGGCGGCGCCTGCGGTGCACCGCTGCGCCTCAGCAGGGCACGCACACGGGCTACCAGTTCGCGCGAGCTGAAGGGTTTGGTGACGTAATCGTCAGCGCCCATTTCCAGACCCAGGACTTTGTCCATTTCGTCCATGCGCGCGGTTAGGGCGATGATAGGCGCGCTGCCCTCGCGCGTGTACTGGCGCATGAATTCAAAGCCGTCCATTTCGGGCATCATTAAATCGAGGAT
>JBJYWX010000431.1:0-2869 GCA_046259695.1 Promineifilaceae bacterium (SeqCode)
CCATGGCGAAAGAAAAGGAGATGGTAGGCGAGGTCTATTATCCATCACCTGAGGTAGTAGAGCGCGCCTATATCAGCGATTATGATGCCGTTAATGAGGCCGCACTAAAGGATTTGCCGGGCTTTTGGGGCAAGATCGCGACCGAAAACTACGAGTGGTACGAACCATGGGAAACGGTTTTGGATGATCACAATGCGCCGTTCTACAAGTGGTTTTCTGGGGCCCGCGTTAACATTGTTCACAATGCCCTCGACCGGCATATGCGAACGGCCGTGCGCAACAAGGCAGCACTTATCTTCGAGGGCGAACCTGGTGACTCACGTACTTATACTTACCGGCAGTTAAACTATGAGGTGAGCAAATTCGCGAGCGTTTTACGTTCCCTGGGCGTGGCCAAGGGAGATCGGGTAACAATCTATATGGGGCGGATCCCCGAGCTAATGATTGCTATGCTCGCGTGCGCCAAAATCGGCGCTATGCACTCGGTAGTTTATGGCGGTTTCTCTACTGAGGCGCTGTTGGACCGCATAAATGACAGCGCGTCCAAGGTCCTGGTTACTTGTGATGGCGCTTGGCTGCGTGGCAATGTCGTGCCCTTGAAGGAAATTGCCAATGATGCTGTCGCTCGCGCAGGGACTATCCAAAGCGTTGTTTGCGTGCGGCGCACTGGTCAGGAAGTTGAGATGGTGCCCGATCGCGACCACTGGTACCACGATTTGATGGCCCTTCCAATTGCTGATCCCAACGCGCCTACCGAAGTGATGGACGCAGAAGATCCGCTGTTCATCCTCTATACTTCGGGCACGACCGGAAAACCTAAAGCCATCTTGCATACGCACGGCGGCTATATGGTTGGAACGTCGACTACTCTGAAGTGGGTTTTTGATGTCAAGGCGGAAGACGTCTGGTGGTGTGCGGCCGATCCCGGCTGGATTACGGGGCACAGCTATATCGTCTATGCACCGTTGATTCTTGGGGCAACAAGCTTCATGTATGAGGGAGCGCCGACTCATCCCTACCCTGATCGCTGGTGGTCGATGATCGCCAAGTATGGCGTCACGATCTTGTACACAGCGCCAACAGCCATTCGCGGTCTGATGCGCTTTGGTGAAAGCTGGCCGAATCGGCACGACCTTTCAAGCCTGCGCCTGTTAGGCTCCGTGGGCGAACCCATCAATCCTGAGGCGTGGCGATGGTATTATCGCGTTATCGGCAAAGAACGTTGCCCAATTATGGATACCTGGTGGCAAACGGAGACGGGCAACTTCATGATAACGCCGCTGCCGTGTGTCCCCCTGAAACCCGGCTCAGCCACGCGCGGCTTCCCTGGTGTCGAGGTCGATGTGGTGAATGAGGAAGGTGAATCGGTAGAGGACAATGAGGAAGGCTACCTGGTGATAAAGACGCCCTGGCCGGCCATGCTACGCACGATTCTCGGCGATCCGGATCGCTATGTGCAGCAATATTGGAGCCGGTTTGAGGAGCAGGGCTGGTATCTTCCCGGTGACAGCGCGCGGCGCGATGAGGATGGGTATATCTGGATCATTGGGCGTATAGATGATGTGATCAAAGTAAGCGGTTATCGTCTAGGAACCGCCGAGATCGAGAGCGCGCTTGTCAGCCACCCGGCGGTGGCCGAAGCGGCTTGTATCGGCGTGCCAGATGAACTGCGCGGGAATGTAATACGCGCTTTCTGTATATTGCGCCAGGGATATGAACCCAGCGAGCAGCTGAGTATCGCTCTGCGCGATCATGTTGGACAAGAGATGGGGCCCATTGCGAAACCGGCAAGTGTCGAATTCGTGGAAAGCCTGCCCAAGACGCGCTCGGGCAAAATTATGCGCAGAATATTAAAAGCGCGTGTATTGGGGCAGGATGAAGGGGATCTCTCGACGCTGGCAGAATAGGTCAAGTATTGTGGGAAGTAATGAAGGCCGGGACGATCGCGCGATTCGTCCCGGCCTTTTGCTGTTAAGAGTTGGAGCGCTAAAGATTGGCGGAGCGCCACCAGCGATAGTATTTGTTTCGGAGTTCGTCCCGTGGAGGCAGCGGAAAGAAAGCCAGCTCTTCCACATTGCCGACATAGATACCGCTGTCAATCATACGATAAGGATACTCATAGGAATGAACCCGATCGACCATTTTTGTGTGAACTGTCTTAGTACCGGACTTTACTGCCATCAATGATTCGCGCAGATGATAGATGTTTTCGTAAGGCAAGTCCTGGATTTCTCCGTGTTCCGGGTCCTTTGCCAACTCGCCCAGTCGCAGCTCGATGAAGCAAACAGCGGGAATATGGATCAGGCTGTCCGGGTCTTGCGTCAGAAAACGGTACATTTCAACCGGTTCCAGCGTGCTGACAACAAGGGGGTTTTTCGGCGTGACTTCCTGATACATGTAGAGTCCAGCCGCTTTGGAAGGGTAGTCATAGCTTCGAGCTAGTGCCAATGTCTCACCAAACTGAGTAACAAGATAAAGCGTGTTGATGTCGGTGAGTGGGATATGTTCCAGTACCCGATAGGTTGCAACATAGACAGAACGCTTGGGCGATCCATCCTCGTGAGGCACGCATCGTTCAATCGCCTGATCAATCTTAAAGTAATCATCTCTATATGAAGGATCAAGTTCAAAAAACATGGCCTGTCCGCGCGTCTTCTTGCTCGATCCAACCGAGTAGTAAGTGCCGAATTCTTCGGGTGGCAGCATAGACGCGATAAGCGCTTCGGGAATCAAAGAAACATACAGGTGCACGGTCATTCTAAAAATACTCCTTTTATCCAGGATATCATATCGACCCGATTGTGCCACCCATCGCCTATGCGCAATAACAGAGGCATCTTATCCCAATTACACTTCAGCCAATGTTTGA
>JBJYWX010000432.1:0-2998 GCA_046259695.1 Promineifilaceae bacterium (SeqCode)
TATAAGAGAGCGGCGCGGCGTGTGACGGCGTGCGGCACAGGGGAATGCCTCCCGCAAGATCATAGGCGATTTCCTGGCCCCTGGCGGCTAATGAATCTGCAATGGATCCTTAATCGCGCCGCGCTCAGTGAGCGGTATCGCGTATCCGGCATCCCAGCCTTTCGGTGGGGATGTCTTGGCGATGCGCACGGCCGTATTCTTGTAATCCGGTATCTTGGCCCGCTTATCGATGCGATCTAGCGTAAGTTTGTTAGCCGCTGCTTCAGCAAAGTGGAACGGAATAAAAACCGTCTTACGCGGCGAACGGCCGGTTACCAACGCCCGCAGGACGATGCTTCCGCGTCGCGAACTCACTTCCAGCCAATCACCGGTCTCAATCTCCAAATCATCCGCGTCATCAGGATGGATCTCGCAAATCGCCTCCGGGAAAATCTCTTCCAGCCGCGATCGGCCGGTCATGGTGCTGCCATGCCAATGATATAGAACGCGGCCGGTGCTCAAATTGAAGGGGTATTCCTCATCCGGCTGTTCAGACTCTGTACCGAACTCGATCTCCCAGAACTTGCCGGCGCCGCGCGGGAACGAATCCGCGAAGAGGTATGGTGTGCCGGGATGGTCTAGGTCGGGGCATGGCCAGTGCACGCCGCCTTCGCGCTCTAATCTTTCATAAGTTATGCCCCAGAAGTCAGGCGTTACCCGGCGCATCTCCTCCCAAATATCGGAAGGGTGGGCATAATCAAAACCGGCGGAGAGCGAGATGCCCAGCCGCTCCGCAACACGCCGGCCCAACTCAGAGGTGATCTTCCAGTCCGGCCAGGATTGACCGACCGGCTCAACCGCCTTGCGGCAGCGCTGGACGCGCCGGTCGGTGTTGGTAAATGTCCCATCCTTCTCAGCGAAGCTTGTCGCGGGCAGGATAACATCTGCCATTTCGCCCGTTTCGTTTATGAAAATATCCTGGCAAACGATGAATTCCGCCTGCTCAAGCGCCTTGCGTGTATGCTTCTGGTTGGGCTCGCTAATCATCGGATTCTCGCCGACGATGAAAAGCGCCTTGATCCCGCCATTGAGCGAACCGTCAATCATCTCCGTGGCCGTGAGCCCTGGCCGATCATTAAGCGTCGTGCCCCATACCTGTTCGAATTTCTCCTTCACATCTGGCGCATTGACCAACTGGTAGGCAGTGTACACATTGGGTAGGCCACCGCTGTCGGAACAACCCTGCACATTGTTCTGTCCACGAAGGGGGTTCAGGCCCGTACCCGGTTTTCCGACATGCCCGCACATCAGGGCCAGGTTGGTCAAGGAGATAGTATTATCGGTCCCGTGCGTGCTTTGGCTTATGCCCATTCCCCAATAAATGGCAGCGTGATCGGCCGTGGCGTAGAGCCGGGCGGCCTCAATGATTTTTTCTGCCGGAACGCCGGTTACTTTTTCAGCCCACTCAGGCGTAAAGCTTTCCAGAGATTCAATATAGGCATGAAAGCCCTCTGTCCGCTCAGCGATGAATGACTCGTCATATAGCCCTTCTTTCACCACCACGTGGGCCATCGCCTGGAAAAGGGCGACATCAGTGCCCGGGTTCTGTTGCAGCCAAAGGTGCGAGAAGTTCACCATGTCGACTTTGCGTGGGTCGACGACAATGAGCCTAGCCCCATTCTTGCGCACGGCGCGCTTAAGGAAATTGGCAATCACAGGGTGCGTTTCGGCCGTGTTGGAGCCAGTCACGATGAATACGTCCAGGTCTTCCATCTCGGCAATCGAGTTAGACATGGCCGATGAACCAATCGCTAACTGCAGGCCGGCAACTGAGCCGGCATGGCAAAGACGAGCGCAGTGATCGACATTGTTGGTGCCCATTAGCGCCCTGATGAATTTCTGAAAGACGTAGGTGTCCTCGTTGGTTGCCTTAGCGCTGGCGTAGCTGGCAATGGTTTCGCCTCCATTTTCACGCTTGATACGCACCAATTCATCGGCGACGTAATCAAGCGCCTCATCCCAAGTCACTTCTCGCCACACCGGCGGCGCACTACGTCCTTCAGCGCGGTTGGCGCGGATCAGCGGGGTCTTTACCCGGCCGGGATGCTTGACGTAGTCGGTGCCAAATCGGCCCTTGACACATAACATGCCATAATTCGGCGCGGCGTCAAAGGGCGCATCGACACGATAGATAAACTCGTCCTTGATTTGCAGGTCGAGCTGGCAGCCCACACCACAATATGGGCATGTTGTGCGCACGGTTCTATCTGCAGTAATCATTTTTTACCTCCGGCCGTTCCCGGTCATTATTTGATCGTCTTTCGGCCCAGTTCATGATCCGTTCGTGCGGCGCCGTTTGCCGCGGCCGCGCGTTTGTTTGAAAATGTCGTCCGGATTGATGCCCTCTTCCATCAGGGCCTGCCGCTTGGGCTTGAGTGCCCCGGTCGGACAGGCGCCAACACATTGCCCGCAGAAAACGCAGGTCGTATCAGGCATGCTGTCACCCATAAAAGTGCCTATCGTGGTGTGGTAGCCGCGGCCGTCAAAACTGAGGGCGTAAGCGAATTGCGCATCGTCAGCACAAACTTGTACACAGCGCCAGCAGTTGATGCATTGATTGTAATCGCGTAGATAGAAGGGGTTGTCATCAAATACCGGCATTGTGCGAGGTTCGGCATCGGGGAAACGCCTTTCATCCGCATCGTAGGCCGCAAGCAGTTCCAGAATCTGCGGCGCTTCCGCCAAAGTGACCGTGGCCGCCAGCATTTCCAGGATTGTGCGCCTGGCGCGCATTACCGGCTCGCTGTGGGTCTCAATCGCCATGCCATCTCTACAAGGTGTGACACAGGCGGCGAGCTGCACCCGGCCGCCATCGTCCACCGAACAAATGCGGCATAGGCCGTTGGCAGTTAGGCTGGGGTGATAGCAGATGACAGGTATCTCGATCCCCAACTTGGCAGCGGCCTGCAGGATTGTTGTGTCTGCGGGGACAGAGATTTCACAACCGTTTATTGACAGC
>JBJYWX010000433.1:0-2719 GCA_046259695.1 Promineifilaceae bacterium (SeqCode)
CACACGTATCTACTAACACGCCGCCCGTAACGGCCGCGGGAATCGGGACTGCCACCACATGATGGCGCATGGAATCGGCACTGCCGGCAATTTCATCTACTGTCTCACCCTTCATGCGTAGCGCAGTTAGGTAGCTGCCGATTTGCGCCGGTGAAGCCTCCCCAGCCATGATCGCGTCCATCGCCTCGCGCGCCTGTTCGTATGTAAGATCATGCTGTGCGATAACTCGTCCAATCGCCCATTTCAAAGGCATAACAATCTCCCTTGCTGTTCCCAACCACGCTGCTGCATTACAAAATCGGCGTGACTTCCAACCACGGTTCGGGCCTATTTGCACCATGGATCGTGTCGGGTGATCCCATCACAACCACATCTCCTTCCGTATTCACGCGTTCCAACACATCCGCAAGGGCACGAAAGTCGTCCACAGTGGTATCCAATACCTGTTCGCGGTATTGCTGCCGTTCGTCATCTGTTCTGCCAATCAAATAACGAACCATGCTCGTGAACCCTTTCGCATCCGGGAGCTGGTAAGCATCGATTGAGCCAATCACGCCAATAATGCTCTTTGTCAATTCATCCTGGCTCAGGTCTACGTTGCGCAGAAACTCGGCGGTGCCATCGTAGCTTCGTAATGTGCCGGCGAAATTTGGATCTCGGTAAGAAAGATAAGAAAAAACGCCGCTCTCACGGCTGAATGAAGCAAAAGCCCCGTAGGCACCGCCCTGGATGCGAATCTTCTCCCACAAATAGGTTGTGCGCAGGAAGTTAGAAATCACGCTGATTGAGCCGTCAAATTCATATCCCAGCTCATATAGATTGGCGCCCTTGCCGACATAGTTGACCTGCGCGGGGATTGTCAAGCCTTCGTTGCGTGGCAAGCTTTCCGGTTTTCTAGGCTGAATTATCACCTCGGCCGCCGGCAGCGCTTCAATAAAGGGAATAAGTTGTGGCTCTAGCAGCTGCCAGTTTTCTTCATCCAGGGTGACATTGATAACCATCGCATTCCGGTTTATCAGGGCCTGCCGCGTATCTTCCAGCTGCTGCAGCACGGATGGCCAGTCCTCTTCCAATGCCTTTTCAAGATCCCGCAAGAAAAACAACTGCGCCAGGCCGCCCATCTGCTCTGACTCCCAGTCAGAAGTCGTAAAATGGGAACGCAGCCGCGAGTTAACCACAGCGTGGCCAGCCGGGATCAGGCCAGATTCCTTGCCGGCCTTTGCCCGGCGTACGATCTGCCTGAAGCGCTCCTGGTTATCCAATTTGGCGTTAAGCAGAACATCACGCAGAATGTCTAATAGGTCCTGCGTGTGCTCCATGGTCGCCTTACCACTCAAGAAAAGCCATGCCGCATCCCGCTGCTGGTTAGACACGGCCGATGTGAAAGTATTCGATCCAATGCCTCCTGTTGTGCGGCCAATACGCTGCGACAATTTTACATAATCCTCGCTCTCGGTTCCCATGCTCAGCAGTAACTTGCCAAAAAGCACGGCAAACGGCAGCAGATCTTGCGGCAGGGTATAGAGATCGAAACCGACGTCTAGATAAGCAATTCCATTCGTAAAAAGATCATGATAAAGTAGGCGGCTACCGGCAGCATCCGAAACCTCAATCGGGAGCGTTTTCGACTCGCGATCCAGATCCGCCAGCGTTAACATGGGCAAGGCTGCCAGCGCTTCCGGGGAATCAGGCGTCTCTTGTAAGCGGCGCAGCTCAAACGTGTTGTCCATTATCGCGCGCAGTTCTGCTTCGTCCTTCGCCGCCTGCGCGGCCGACAGGCGGGCCGCCTCTTCCGCTTCCTTCCTTTCGGCCAACCCGGGATCAGGTTCCAGCGTTACTGTAACGCGGTGCTGGTTATTCAGGAGGTATGTTTTCAGCAGCGACTGAAGGTAGGTCTCGTCTGTTGCCAGCCGATTCTTGATTGCTGCCAGGGGAGCCTCATACCTTAAAGCAAGAAGCGGGTCGCGATCGTATAACCATGTGTCAAGCGCGTTAATGAGCAAGGCAAGACCGCGAGGGAACGACCCCGTGTTGTTTTCACGCAATGAGAACTCGATCGTATTAAGCGCCGCCTCAACCATCTCCGGCTCAAACCCTTCCTTAGCAAGGCGATCTAAGGTGTCCAGGATCAAAGGTTCTATTTTGGTCGTATCTTCACCAGCAACACCCTTCATTCCCACCGAGAAGGTCATCTGTCGCGTCGAGGTCGAAAGACCGCCCCCGATCACGTCTTCTCCCAGTCCCGAATCTATCAGTGTCTTACTGAGCGGTGACGCCTGCGTGCTGACCAGTACATAAGACAGGATCGACAATCCCATGACCAATTCGGGATCGATGAACTCCGGTAGTACCCAATTGACCTGTACCTGTGACTTAGGCGCCTGGCCGTTGGACTGTTCCGGATCAATGCTGTAAGGCAATACAAGCTGGCGCGCTTCTACAAAAGGCGCCTGTAAATCGATTAGCGAGGCTACCTCGCGAAAATCGAACTGGCATAGATACTCGTCCAACAGACGCAGCCGTTCTTCTGGGTCATCATCTCCGTAGAAGAAGATCAGGGAATTGGATGGGTGATAATAAGTGCTGTGGAACGTCGTAAATTGTTCATAGGTCAGGTCAGGTATAAAGTCGGGATCGCCGCCCGATTCGTGCGCGTAAGCATTATCCGGAAACAACGCCTGGAAACTATAGCGCTGCATCACGCCGTCCGGCGAGGAAA
>JBJYWX010000434.1:0-15947 GCA_046259695.1 Promineifilaceae bacterium (SeqCode)
GTCGCCTCCTGAGGCTGTTGGCCGACCTCGCCGGTACAGGCCACCAATCCCAACGCGCCGGACCAGGATCAACCACCGTCTCTGGTCAGCCCTCTATCAACCTTGGAGCTTGCTTACCTGCCTATGCTCGCCCGCTAGTCCCAGCCAAAGGCGGGCCGAGGCGGCCGGAAGGCGCTAACCGCTGACGTTGTCGGCAAATGTGGCAAGGAAATCTTCCGGGATGCGCCGCGGCCGGCCGCTCGCCAGATCGACCCACACCCAGAGCGCCTGGGCGCGCAGCAGCAGGGCGCCGTCCGCGTGGCGGTGAATGGTGTAATGGCGCGTGGCCGTGGCCCGTTTTACGGCCGATACCCACGTCGCCACCTCCAGGTCATCATCTAGCACGGCCGGCTCCAGGTATTCCAGCCGGTATTCGCGGGCGACGATACCCAGACCCGCCTGCTGCAGACGTCCCGCGGTCCAGGCCCTGGTCGCCATCAACTCCATCGCCGCGTCTTCCAACAAGGTCAGATAAGCGGCATTGTTGACGTGCCCGGCGGGATCAATCTCCGACCAGCGCGCCCGACGCCGCAGAGTAAATACGCCCGGCGGGGGATCGGGAAAAGCGGGGAATGGCTGGCGCTCCACCGGCTCCAGCTTCCCATCGGGAGCAAAGGCGCTGGCCATCTCCGGCGGCACGCGGCGCGGCCGCAAGCTCTCGCTGTCCAGGTAGACCCAATCGCTGTAAGCTTGGGCGACGATCTGATCGCTGCCGGCCAGGCGCAGTTCGTAACGGCGGCGTGAGGTGGCGCGGCGGAAATCGGCTACCCAGGTCTTGACGATGACCGTGTCGCCGTAGCGCAGCGGCCGTTCGTAGCGAATGGCCGTCTGGCGCAGCAGCCAGAGTGTGCCCAGCGCTTCGTAGCGGGCGATGTCATAACCAACCGCCGCCGAGGCGTCCAGGGCGGCCTCCTGCATATAGCGCAGGTAATGTGCGTGATTGACATGGCCGTAGGCATCGCATTCCATGTGGCGCACGCGAAACGGCCGTTCGTAGATCGCCGGCACGGTGCCCCCTACCCCGCCTGCAGCTCCGGCCGCGCCAGCAGTTCGCGCAAACCGATAATCGTCTTGGCGTCTATGATCTGGCCCGCCGTGATCATTTGCTGCGCCTGTTCCAGCGCTACGGCAATCACTTCAATTCGCTCATCCTTTTCCAGGTGCTGTCCTACTTCGAACAGACCGCTCGCCAGGTAAATATACATGCGCTCATCGGTGAAGCCGGCCGAAGAAAAATAGGAGAGCATCAGCCGCAGCCGCGAGGCGCGATAGCCTGTCTCCTCTTCCAACTCCCGCGCGGCCCGGTAATCAGGCGCTTCCGTTCCTTCGCGCTTGCCGGCCGGCAGCTCAAGCAGGTAATCGTTTATGGCTATGCGAAACTGGCGCACCAGCAGCACCTTCCCTTCCCGCAGCGCCACCACCGCCACGCCGCCCGGGTGGCTCACTACCTCGCGCTGCGCTGTCGTGCCGTCGTCCAGCACCGCCTCGCCTTTTTCTACTCTGAAGATTCGGCCGTCGAATACCGTTTCGCGCTCTATCCACCGTTCCATGTCCCGCTCCTTGTCCGGCCAGGCGGGATGATTGTAGCAAAAGCTGGCGGGCCGCGCAGTGCGCAGATCTTCCGGGCTTCAGACGGGGCTTGCCGTAAATCGATCGCCCACAATTCTGTTTAAGCGCTTTTTTTCACAATATTGACACCCCTAGGGGACCCTGCTATACTCTACTTGGCTCCCCCCCCAGAGGTGGTCGAATAAGGCGCCCGTCTTATTTGCCACCTCATTTTTTTTGCCTGGTCGCCATTGGGGGCGCCCATGGCGCATGAGAACGACAGACAGGCATTAACTAGCTGGCCATGAATGAACCCATCCTGATAGACAGCGGCCCGATCCTGCACGAGACAGGGCTGGTGCACAAGGTGCTTGAGCCGCCCGGCCCCGGCCCTTACCGCGCGCTGGTGATGCTGCACGGCCGTTTCGGTAATGAAGACGTTATGTGGATATTCCGCAACGCCGCGCCCGTGCATTGGCTGAAGGTCGCCCCGCGCGCGATCGTCGACGAGGGCGACGGCCGTTATAGCTGGGTGCGCCAGCCTTATGGCACCTGGCCGGACCTGCCCGCCTTCGACGAAGCGGTAACGGCCGTTACGAACTTCCTCCTCGCCCTGCCCCGGGTCTACAACGCTGATCCAGATCAACTTTATCTCATGGGTTTCAGCCAGGGCGCCGCCGTCAGCTACGCAACCGCCCTGTCCCATCCCGGCATCGTCCGCGCCATCGCCGGCCTGGTCGGCTTTTTGCCCGGCGGCTGTGGTGATCGAGGCGACCTGGAAGGCCTGCGCCGGCTGCCGGTCTATATGGCCGTTGGGCGCGACGACCCGCTTGTACCCTATGAGCGGGCGCTCGGCTGCGCGGAGACACTGCGCCAGGCGGACGCTGAACTGAGCTACCATGACTATGCCACCGGGCACAAACTGAATCGCCAGGGTATGGACGATCTGCAGAGCTGGTTCTTGGCCTTGAAGTAACCCGCAGCTTGCTGCGTTAACTGCATTCTACCCCCTGCCCAGAAGCAATCTTGGGCCCCCAGCGGTCGCGCGGCTGCTAATCTTCTATTTAGGTCCCGCAAACACTTCCTTAACAACCTTTTCAGACAATAGAGTAGTGCGGATCAACTTAAGCCTTCTGGGCCCGAGGTTTACGTAAGAAAAACATAAGATCCCACAACTACCGGCACCTCGAGTCGTATAGGGCACCGGAGGATAGCAAATGCTCAAATCTTTTAAACCATATTATCTTATTGTCCTATCACTTATTGTGGTGCTGCTGGCCGCCTGCGGCCAGATAGGAGCCGATGATGTTGCGCTCCAGCCGGTCGTGCAAACCAGCAGCCCCGAACCTTTGCTGCAGCAGTTAAGCCACTTGACCGGGCAGACAGCACAAACCGCCCAGGCCACGGTGACCGCTCCTGCGGCAGCAGCCGCGCCGGCCACGGCCGTGACTGGGCTCGGCGAATACTTTGCCCATGAACAGGCGTTCATTAACGTCTTCGAACAGACCAGCCCTTCCGTGGTCCAGATCGGACTCGAACTGGGTGAGGGTTCCGGTTTCATCTACGACGACAATGGGCACATTGTCACCAATAATCATGTAGTGTCTGGCGCCAATCGTATCATGGTCACCTTTTCCGATGGTTCACAGCGCGAAGCGACCGTTGTCGGCACCGCGCCTGATGCCGATCTGGCAGTGATCCAGGTTGACGCGCAACCCGGCGAATTGACCCCCCTGCCGCTTGGCGATTCAAATGCCTTGCGCGTGGGCCAGATCGTCGTGGCCATTGGCAGCCCCTTTGGCTTTGAGAACACGCTGACTACGGGCGTTGTTTCCGGCCTTGACCGTTTGTTCCCCGGCGCGCAGTCGCCTGATGGCGGCACCTACAACATCCCTAACGTGATCCAAACTGATGCGGCGATTAACCCCGGCAACTCCGGCGGCCCGCTGCTGGACCTGAAGGGCAACGTAGTCGGCATTAATACGGCCATTGAATCACCGGTCCAGGGTTCTTCCGGCGTCGGTTTCGCCGTGCCTTCGAACGTGGTGAAGGTGGTTGTGCCCCAGTTGATCGCCAACGGGCGTGTGCAAACGCCTTGGCTGGGCATCTCCGGCACCGAGTTGACCAATGACCTGGCGGAAAGCCTGGGCCTGGCCCCCGAAACGCGCGGCATTGCCATCGCCGAGGTGGTTGCCGGTAGTCCCGCGGCTGCGGCCGGCCTGCAGGCGGCCACGGTCAACAGTGCTAACGGCAATGGCCAGCAGCTTTCGTCGGCCGGCGACGTTATCGTCGCCATTGACGGGCAGCCGGTGAAGGCTTTCGATGATTTGCTGGGCTACATTGTGGAAAACACAGCCGTGGGCCAGACGGTAGAACTGCAGGTTCTGCGCAACGGACAGGTGGAAACCGTCTCGTTGACGCTGCAGGCACGGCCGTCAAACAGCTAATCCAGGCAGCATAAGACATGTCTGCCGGCCACGGCAGGACATAAAACGGGGCGTCCGGTTTCGGACGCCCCGTTTTGTTCTCGCACCAGCCTATCTCAGCGGCCAGAATGTCAGTGCGTCAGTAATCAGTACGGCCCCCTGCCGCGCAGCAACCGCGCTGCGCCGGCTGCCAGCGCCAACGCTCCGGCGGCAAGCAGGCCAAGACCGGCTGTCCGGGCACGCGGATGATTCTCCAGCGCGTCCGTTACCGGCTTGAGGCGCTGCTGCGGCGTGACGCCAAAAGCTAAGTGAGTGATCGCCTTGCCCAGCTCGTACTTGTCATTACTGCGCAGGATAGTTACCGGATCCGTCGGCAGCGGCGGCGGGCCAATCGCCCAGGAGCGTGGCTGCGTGAACTGCAGCACCTCGTCCTTGCCGTGCGTACGCGCATTGCCGGAGAGCTTAACGCCGCCAAACGGCAATTCGGCCACGGCATAGTGGGCCAGCACATCATTAATGTTAATTACCCCCGCTTCCAGCTGCGCCGCTACCCGCGTAGCGCGCTTCTGGTCCCGGCTCCAAACATAGGCGCCAAGGCCAAAGCGGCTGTCATTGGCCAGTTGAATAGCGTGCGTCTCGTCGGCCACCTTCATAATAGGCAGCACTGGGCCAAAGGTCTCCTCGAGCATAATCTTCATCGTGTGATCGACGTCGACCAGGATAGTAGGCTCCATGTACATGCCGTCGATTTGGCCGCCATAAGCGATGCGCGCCCCTTTGGCCAGCGCGTCTTGCAGATGGTCCTGGATGATATTCTTCTGGCGATCGAAGGTGAGCGGGCCCATATCGTATGGGCTGTTTTTCGCCGCCGAATAACCAATGGATACTTTTTTCGCCGCGGCGATCGCCGCCTCCAGAAATGGTTCATACGCCTTTTCAATGACGTAAACGCGTTCCACAGCCACGCAGGACTGGCCGGCATTAAAGGCCGCCCCACCCCAAACGCCCCAGCGCGCCGCGGCTTGAATATCCGCGTCCTCAAGGACGATCATCGGATCTTTTCCACCCAGTTCGCACAAGAAGGGAATCATCTGCTCGGCCGCCGCCCTGGCGACGGCCTGTCCGGTGCGCACGGAGCCGGTCAGAAACAAGAGATCCGGTTTGGACTGCACCAGAGCCGCACCCACCTCGGGGCCCCCATGCAGGAAGCGTACAAATGGCGACAGCTCCGGCACACGGCGGAACAGATTTTCGATCATCACGCCCGTCGCCGCGGCAACTTCCGACGGTTTGACGAGGACGGTGTTGCCCGCTAGCAGCGCGGAGCAGACGGCCGGCACGACCAGTTCGAAGGGGTAATTCCAGGGGCCGATAATGCCGACGACGCCAAAAGGCATCGATTCAGTGTAATAGCTGCGCGAAAGTGACAGCAGGAAGGTGATGCCGCGCGGCACCCGCCGTTTACCGAGCCACTGCGGCGCATGCTTGTAGTAAAGGTGCAGCTTCTCGACGGTCATCATCAACTCCGTCCACGCTTCCTGGCGGCTTTTGCCATGGTCCTTATTGATCACGGCCGTGATTTCGTCGATAGAATCTATGAGAACCGCCTGCAGCTGGCGCAGGATACGCACCCGCTCATGGACCGGTTTGGCGGCCCATATCTTCGCCGCGGCGCCCATTTCCCGGCGCGCCCGGGCAATCTCATCCGCACTGGTTACGGGCACACGGCCGAACTGCTCACCGGTTGCCGGATTGGTAAACGGCAGATACGTTCGTTCCGTATCCGCTGGGCGGGTAAACAAGAGCGATGCCCCATTGCCATTGTATGCCGCGCCGGTTTCTTTCATCGCTTCTTACCCCACAACTTGATCGCACCCAACAGCAGCGGCAGCAGTGCCAGCAGCGCAGCGAAGAAAGCCAGCGGCGCAGCCTTTTTCATCTTTTCTCTCTTGCGCACCTGCTGCTGGATCAGGTCCAAACCATCCGGTCGCTGCAAGGGGGTTACCTGTCTCATTTCATCCTTGGCCGGGATGCGGCTCATGGCCCTTTCAGTCATTGCCGTTATCGTCAGGCTGGGATTGACTCCCAGGTTGGCTGGAATGGCCGACGCGTCGGCGATATAGAGGCCGGGATAGTAAAAGGCCTGGTGATCAATATCGATCACGCCGCTGGTTGGGTCGGCGCCGATGCTGCAGCCACCCAGGATGTGCGCCGTGTTCGGCGTATCGAGCACGTCATTGACGCCCACCCAGGGAACGCCGTTAATGCGCTTGGCGAAGCGCTCGACTATCTCCCGGCCCGATTCGACGACGCAGAGAATGGGCAGCGTTTCATCCCGCTCGGAGACAAGCCCCTTGCGGAAAAGGGTCATGATGCTTCGCCCGCGGCGCAGGTGCATGCGGTTTTCGGCCGTTTGCATCACCAGCAAGACCGTATCCCGTTCCGCCCATTTAGGCAGCACGCGCACTTCCAAGAAATCACGTGGCGAGCGCAGCGCATGCTTCGCCACCTCCTTCAACCGCTCCCAGGTGCCGCCATCAAACGGAACGAGAGGCAGGATCAGGTTGCGCATGAAGGAGGAACCCGCCGGGTAGCGTACCGGTTCCACGCTCGTTTCATGGTCGACCCAGAAATGGGAGCTGATCGCCACACCTTGCGAATAGTCGATGTCATCCTCGCGCGCGGTCACGCCCATCAGCGCTTCGCTGTTAGTACGTACGCGGTAACCCAGCCGCTGCGAAAGAAAAGGCAGCGAACGTGTCTCGTCGCGGCATTTCAGCAAGAGATCGACCGTGCCGACGACGCCCCCGGCGACGACCACGTTGCGCGCTCGCACCATTCCTTTACGCTTGTAGAACCAGTCAGTAATGTGCTCAAAGGCTAGTTCGTAACGCGCTGCCCCCGGCTGCGGGCCATAGAGTGGTCTTATGTCAAGCACATTCTTTTCCGGCCAGACCTGTACGCCGAGGCGCTCAGCAAGATAGAGATAGTTTTTGTCCAGCGAGTTCTTGGCATTATGCCGGCAGCCGACCATGCAGCCGCCGCAGTGGATACAGCCGCTGCGCGGCGGTCCTTCGCCGTCAAAATAGGGATCCGGCACAGTCTCACCCGGCTCACCGAAGTAAATACCCACCGGCGTGGGCTTAAAGGTGTCTTCGGTGCCGATCTCCTGGGCAATGTCGTATAACCGGTGATCGGCCGGCCAGAGCAGCGGATTCTCTGCCGTGCCTAACATGCGGTTGGCCATCTCGTAGTAAGGTTCCAGCTCCGCCTCCCAATCAGCCAAATCGCGCCACTCAGGCGACTCGAAAAACGTGCTGGAGGGCTTGATATGGGTTGAAGCGTAGACCAATGAGCCGCCGCCGACGCCGCTGCCGTTCAGCAGCCACATATCCTTGAAGAAAATGAGGCCCTGGTAGCCAAAGCAGCGCAAAGCCGGCATCCATAAATAGTTAAAAATGTTCCAGTTTGTCTTGGGAAAATCTTCGGCGTTGTAGCGTCGTCCGCGCTCCAGGACCAGCACGCTGTAACCCTTTTGGGCCAGGCGATAGGCGGAAACGCTGCCGCCAAAGCCGGATCCGACGATCACGAAATCAAAAACCATGGGCGCTTCACTATTTCGATGTCCGTTCATTTACCTCCGCGCAGACTTGGTGCCCGCCGGGAAGCCGGCCGCCCCTCCCGCAGCGCGCGACGGCGGTATGCCACAGTGCGTCACGGCCACTATAACACAGTGCGTCATGAAATTCAATCAGCTTTATCTGCTGCGCGACGCCCCTCTGCCTTGGCCGGGGCTTGTACAACCGTTTGTTTCAGGAAGCGCGCAGAGACGGCGACGGCTAAGACGGGCCTAGAAGGGTATTTCGCTGTCTAGACTCTGGTGCCAATCGGTAAGATAGTTCATTACTTCGTCAAAGCGGCGCGACGGAATCTGTTTGTAGGAAGTAACGCCAAAATCACGATAGAGCTGGCCATAGACGGCGCCGTATTCGTTGCGCGACGAGCGCTTGGAAAGCACCAGTGCTACCGCTTTGACCGCCTGGCTGATTTGCGCTGCCTGTTCCGGGGTGACATAGCGGCCCGGATCGCCCAGGGTCGCTTCAACCTGATCCAGGCGGTCGCCAAGGGAGACAAGCTGTGTTTCGGCCGTTTGCAGCCGGCCCTCGAGCAGCACCTGGTATTTGGCTAACTGCAGGACGGCCAGCGCGGTACGGTACGCCTGTACCGCGGGCGAATCAGACTGCAGTAGCTCATCCAGGAGGGGATCCGCGGTTAAGCGCCCTTCCTGGAATGCTTCCCACAGCACTTTTGCCGCTTCGCGCTGGAATTTCTGCAGCTTCGGCCGTACTGCCTCACTGACGGCCGAGGTGCGGATGCCTGACAGCCACAAGGGCACCAGGTCGACCCGCAGCATAGTCGCTGTCTGCGGGCCACCGGGGGTAGCTATATTGGCTACCCCCTTGAAGCCATCAGCCAGCACATCCTGCCTGCGAATGCGCCTCGTCTGCGCCTGGCTGTCAATGCCCAAGGCGCTGCACATTTGGGACATCGACACATAAATGTGCCCGTCGTCCACACGCGCGGCAATCAAGGCGTCGCCATAGAAATCGACTGTCTTTTGCTCAAGTGGCGTTAATGCCTTCTCTGACATAGAACTCCCTCATCCGATTTACCAACGCCGCCCATTATCGGGCAATCAGCCTTGATTGTCTAGCAGGCCGCAAAGGGGTAGCCAATTTGGCTACCCCCTGCCGCAGCCGCCGGCTATTAGCCTCTTTATGTCCTTCGTGTTATCGTTTAAGCGGGCCGCACGCCCGCTCCTTACCTGGCGGCGGATGGCCTTGCACACGGAGGAACCATGGCCCAAATTATCGCTGTCGCCATGCAAAAAGGAGGCGTCGGCAAGACCACAACCACCATTAACCTCGCCGCCGCCCTGGCGAGCATGGGCCAACGCGTGCTGGCCATTGACCTGGACCCGCAGGGCAACCTGACCCAACATGCCGGCTTCGACCCCGAAGGACTTTCGCCCACCATCTACGACCCACTTAAGGCGGAAGTCGACGGCCTGGAAGGCGATCTGCGCGAGGCGATTTACACGACCGGCGAAGGCTACGATCTCCTGCCATCGCAGCCCGAATTGAGCCTGGTTGAAGTGGCGCTGATCAACACACTCAGCCGCGAACAAGTGCTCGCCCACCTGCTGGAAACGGTCGACTCCGCCTACGACTTTATCCTGATCGACTGCAACCCATCGCTGGGCCTGCTGGTCATCAACGCCCTGACCGCGGCCGACAGCGTCGTGATACCGATTCAGACCGAATATCTGGCCGCGCGCGGCGCATTTATGATTCTATCCAGCATCGAAACGGTGCGCCGCAAGCGCCTGAACCCTTCTCTGAAGGTGGAGGGCATAATTCTCACCATGGCCGACGCGCGCACGCTCCTGGCGCAGGACATCCAGGACGCTATTCGCGGCCAATACGGCGACGGCATTACCATCTTCGATCCCGTCGTGCGCCGCTCGGTGCGCTTTGCCGAAAGCGCTGTCGCCGGCCAGAGTATAATCGCTTACGATCCCTCTGGCCCAGGGGCCAAAGCGTATCGCACCATCGCGAAACGGATCCTGGAGAATAACAGCAATGGCTAAGAAACGACCGCGGATCAATCTCTCGCAGCGCCCAACCCCTTACAGCGATGAGCTCAACAAGCTGTTCACCGCGCCCGAAGACGTGGAACAGGCCAGCGGCATGCAGCTCCTCGCGGTCCATATCGACGCCATCCAGCCCGATCCCGACCAGCCGCGCAGCACGTTTCCCAGTGAAAGCCTAGAGGAGCTGAGCGCCAGCATTGCGCAAGATGGCGTGATTCAGCCTATCGAGGTGGTCGAGATCCGGCCCAATGTGTACATGATTGTTCACGGTGAGCGACGCTGGCGCGCCGCGCGCATGGCTGGCCTGGAAACAATGCCGGCCGTCGTGCGCCGCCGCGATTATGACGTACTAACCCGCTTCGTGCGCCAGATCGTGGAGAACATGCAGCGCGAAGACCTGAACGACGTGGATCGTGCGGCTGGGATGATCCGCCTGCGGGATTTGATGCAGGAGGAACTGGACCAGGCACATGAGGAGGATATTCCCTCTGACACACCCTGGGCCAAGAAGATGACCTGGGCCAAGGTGGGCGAGCGGCTGGGCTACTCGCGCCAGCGCATCCACCAATTGATCAAGCTGCTCGATCTGCCGGATGAGATCAAGGAGGCGGTGCGCAACGGCGAGCTGACGGAACGCGAGACGCGCGTTTACCAGGGGCTGCGACCGTCGCAGCAACGCGCCCTGCATCGCGCGCGCATCGCGGGTGACCTGGACGCCAAGGAAGTGCGCGAAGTGGCGCGCTTGTTGAAGGAGCTGCCAAACATGACCGTGCACCAGGCGATGCGCCTGCTGGCCGATCCGAGCCTGCGCATCGAACCCGCGGTCAAAGCCGCAACGGAGAATACGGTTTCGCCGCACCCAACGCAGGCGCTTCCACCCGGAGAAGGATTGGACGTCAACGACCCTACCCCTAGCACCATCCAGCGCCTAACTTGGGTGCGCGGTCACCTGCATCGCGTACATCCACAGGCGCACAGCGCGGCCGAACGGCAAGAAATTATGCGCCTCTT
The DNA here is from genome assembly GCA_046259695.1 of Promineifilaceae bacterium (SeqCode). Lineage (GTDB taxonomy): Bacteria > Chloroflexota > Anaerolineae > Promineifilales > Promineifilaceae > JAACFF01. The sequence continues at coordinate 10,678 of JBJYWX010000434.1, forward strand.
GCGTTTGATTGAAGAAGACGTTGAAAGCCTCCTCAATGCGCTGCAATAGCCTTAGAGCGCGAAATTCGGGCGATTCAGCGCTTCTCTGCCCACCAGGTGCCTCTTTGATCTGTGGATCGGCAGGCGCCGGCTATACGTCCTGAATACTGGCTCATGTCCTTTCTTCTTGACCCAATTACTGTCGAGTGGGACACCCCGCCCTTGCTGGAAAAGAAACCCCGCTGCCCGGACCGCTTCACCTGGCACGAACGAAGTTTTGAGATTATCGAAGTTCTAGGGGAATGGCGCGATTACCGGCGCCGCGGCCGCATGGCTTACAACATGCGCCCCGAGCACGCGCGGCGCGCCTTGCTGCGAGGTTCGCGCGGTGTCGGCCGCTACTACTTCCGGGTTTGCGTCCGCGGCGGGCACGTATACGAGCTCTATTTTGATCGCGCCGCCGCCGGTAAAGAAAGCAGCGCCCAGGGTTGGTTTATCAGCCGTGACCTTGGGCACTGCAATGAGTAACTGTCAACCGCGGTTGACGGTTCTACGTTATTGGGTTGTGGGAGGCGTTTCGTAAAGCACCCTTACCGGAGAGCCTGCCAACCGGTACAGGGATTCAATCCCGGCAAGACAGACAATTTATGCCTGCTCCAGCGTCCGCTGGCCAGCTAGACCAGTTCCTTCGCTGCCGCGATCCAGGTCTTGGCCGTCTCTTCACTGACCTTGGCAATCGCCGCCAGTTCCGCCGGCGTAAGCGCCGCCAGGTCGGCAAACGTATGGACGCCTGCCTCGTGCAGCAGTTCCGCCTTCTTCAGGCCAACGCCCTTGATCGCCGTCAGATCGTCGCTCAGCGCTTCGGCCACATCCGACAGGTCGACGTGCTCGATCAGGATCGAGAGATTCGCCGCCCAGGCAGCGATCAGCGCCAGCGCGCTCCACGGGCCAAAGACAAGCAAACCGGCCACGCCTGACCAAAGTGGCAGGGTGAGCAGCGTTTTGCCGTTCTCGTCTTTGATCGTGATCTTACGCGCGGTCGCTTCCTTGATCAGCTCCTGGACCTTGCCCACCAGCTCATCACCGGCTACCTGAAACTCTTCTTCCCAATGCCTGCCCTGGCCATTCGACCCGGCCACAAATTCCTCTTCGATAGGAATACCTTCTTCACTCATTCTGTTTTTCCTCTCTAACTGCCGTCGCGGAAAGGCCGCCACAGCCTGTGGTTTCTTAACAGCTATACGTGTTGGCAGCGGGTAAGTTGCAGCGGTGACCAGTGGGTACAAGGTCGTTCTCGGCCGGGGCGCGGTCGTGGAAAATAAGGGGCGCTAGAAGAGCTTCAGCTGGTAGGCAGGCCGGCGGCCGTCAAGAAGGATATAGGGCTTCATCGGCCCTGGGCGCAGGCCAAGCTGCTGCAGGTGCTCGATGTGGCGCAGTGTGCCCCTGCGCCGGGCGTCAAGGATACGTCTGGCACTGAGCGGGCCAATGCCCGGCACCCGCAGCAGCTCACCACGCGTAGCCCGGTTCAATTCGACCGGCATTTCGGCCAGATGCTCGTCGGCCCAGGCCAGTTTCGGATCAGCCGCGCGCGGCAGGTTGCCCGCCTGGTCGAAAGGCATATCTTCCAGCTCAAAGCCGTAATCGCGGAAGAGGAAGGAAGCCTGGTAGAGGCGGTGCTGGCGCAGCGGATCTTCTGCCGGCCGGTTCTCCAGCGGCGTGTCCGGAATGGGATTGAAAGCGGAGTAGTAGGTACGGCCGAGGCCCAGGCGCTGGAATAGAAACTCGGAAGTCGCCAACAGCTCCAGGTCACTCTCGTCCACCGCGCCAACTACGAACTGGGTCGTAGTCGACGGCCAGCGCCCTTTCCACCCCTCAGAAGCCGGTTCGTTCTGCCTGATTTCTTGTGCCCAAACCAGCGGTTGCAGGAGTTCTTCATCAAAGCGTTTCATCGGTGCCAGCCCGCCCAGCCGCTCAGAATTTGGCGCCTCAAGATTCACGGACAGGCGATCCACCAGGGTCATCGCCCGGCGCACCTGATCGCGCTCCGCGCCCGGCATCACCTTGAGGTGCATGTACCCATGGAAACGGTGCTTTTCGCGCAGGATCGCGGCCGTCTCCAGCAAGCGATCTTGCGTCTTCTGCCCGCCCTGGATGATGCCTGAACTGAGGAAAATCCCTTCCACCAGGCCCGCACGGTGCATGTCTATAAAGGTCTGCGCCATTTCATCAGGCTTAAACGTAATGCGCCGGTAATTCCGGCCGGCGCGGAATGGGCAGTAATGGCAGTTACGCTCGCAGGCGGAGGTCAGCATCGTTTTCAGCAGAGGAATCGTCTTGCCGCCAGGCATGGCAGCATGAAAGACGCCCAAATCCTGCAGGCGAGCCTCTTTCTGGCTGCGCGTCGGGCGCGGTTTCTCTTCGACGATCAGGCCGCAGGGAGCAACCGCGCCACCGGCGGGCCGCCGCGACATCTCCTCCGCCGGCTCAAGGTCCATGTGCAGCGCCACATCCTGTAACTTAACCAACGTCTCCATAGCCCATATTATAGAACAAATGTGCGGGATAGGGCAAGGGGCGGGTTGCTGGCGGCAGAGCTTACCCAACTTTAGGCGGACTGCGGCAAGCTAAAGGGCTTGCTGGGGTTCGGGAGCCGGATTAACCGCGATAGTTGTAGTCAGCCTCGATGGCCGCTACTTGGGCCAGGCAGAGGTCATCGACCTGGTTGGGCAGATAACTATGCGTGAACCAGCTCTCAAGGATCTCACGGGCTATCGCTGCCGAAGTCCGGCGTATAGAAAGGCAGAGAATATTGGCATTGTTCCAGAGCCGCGCGCCGCGCGCGGTCTCGGCATCGTCGCACAGGGCGGCGCGGATGCCGGGTACTTTGTTTGCCGCCATGCTCACGCCTGTACCTGTCCAGCAGAAAAGAATGCCTTCGTCAACTTTACCAGCGGCAACTGTTTCGGCCACTTGCCTGGCAACCGCCGGCCAGTATTCATCCTCGCCCTGGAGTGGGCCAAAGAGAAGCAGCTCATGCCCGCGATCAGTCAAATCCGCGATCACGGCTGCTGTCAGTTGGTTGGTTTCATCGGATCCCACTGCAATTTTCATTGCCTGACTCCTTGGTATTCTTCTGCCCATCTATCATGCCTTGTCAACGGCGTCTGTCAAGGTGAAAAGTGCCCAACTGGCCACTAAATGGCCGCCCATTCTGTCTGCTTTTGGGTGCGTTTGCCACCATGCAGCGGCAAGTCATGGCGTCGCCCGAGGATTACCGTTGCACACCGGATGACGACCGTTTTTGATGGCTATTTATTATGAGCAGGGCATAATTAAGTCGTCTACGCGAGCGTACAGTAGTCACGATTCTATCGGCTCAACGAGCGGCACGCTCTCACTGCGGGTGATAATCGATACGCCACCGATAATTAGAGCCATGGCCGCCAGCATACCCGGTGTAATCTGTTCGCCGAGGAAGAGCCAGCCGCCAATTAGGGCCACAATGGGGATCAGATTGGCCGTAACCGCGGTCGCCGTCGCCCCAAAGCGCTGAATGATGTTGAATTCCAGCAACATGCCGCCGAACGTACCGACAATGCCGGCATACAGCAGCGCCATTACGCCGCTTGGCTCTACGCGACTGGCATCTAAACTGGTCAGGAAGTAAGCGGCCGGCAGTACCAGAGCCACGGCCGTCCATATACGCACGCTTGACACATCAAACGGATCAAGGGTGCGCATTTTGCTCCGGGCATAAATGGTGGAAACGCTGGCCGAGAAGATCGCAACGATCACGAGGACATAGCCCAGCGGGTTCGCCTCGGCCACATCCGGCAGGCCGTTTTCCCCTAACAGCACCAGAGAGGCCGCACCGCTCATAGCCAGAGCGACACCCACCACCTTGCCGCGGTTCAGGCGCTCATCAGGCAGTGCGAAATGGGCCAGAATGACGGTGATTGCCGGCCCAGCAGTAAGCAGCAGCGAGGTAATCCCGCTGGACTGGTACTGCAGAGACATCACGATGAAGCTCATGGGGATGGCCGTTCCTATCAGTCCAATCACCGGTGCATGCCGCCAAACAGCGCGATCGCGCGGCCAGCTTCTGCGGCGGCTCAGGGCTTGAATAGCCGCGTAGCATAGACTGGCCAGCAGCAGGCGCAAGCTCACATAGGTCAGCGGTGCCAGCTGGCCAAGACTGAAACGGGAGACAATCAGCGTTGTGCCATAAAATAACGCCAGCAGCGAGACATAGGGCAGCGACTTAGGGTTCATAGCGCGGGGAACAAGCTCGAGCCGCGGCGCGGCATGTAAAGAGACGACCAATAATGAGACACTCAGCCGCACTATCCGGCCGCTGGAAATCAGCGGTCGAGCTTCTTATTCCAGTAGCGTAAGATGCCGTCCACCGACATATAGAGCGGATTGGCAGCATTGTATTGGCGAATAGCGAGATCGGACAGACCCTGAGCGCGCATGCGCTGGTGATTCCAGGCGATATAGGCGGCGACGATGGTGTCCCGCTCTTCGCCAGCAACCAGGCGCAGGCGCACAAACTCGGCCGATTCTTCCATCAGGGAGCGCAGGGTTGTGAGCTGGCCGGTCACATCCTCCGTACGGCCGAAATGCGTGGGGTAGATTGCGGCTAGGTGCTCATCCAGCAGGCGTTCAATCGTGTGCTGCCAGATTTCCAGCTTGAATTCGGGCGGCGGCGCAGGCAGATCCACCAGGCCGGTACCCGGCAGGCGAATGCCGGCCGCATCACCGCTGAATGCGATGTCCCCCAGGCGGTAGCTGTGATGGTGCCAGGCATGGCCGGGCGTATCTAGGGCGGTAAAGCTGAACCCGGCCACGTCAATTATTTCGTCAGGGCCAACGGCCGTTACGCGTTCAGGCGGCGCGGCAACCGTTTCACCCCACAACTCATCCATGCGCTCGCCGTAGATGCGGCCGGCGCTGGTCAGCAGCCGTGAAGGATCGATCAAATGCGGCGCGCCGACCTCGTGCACATAGAGCTGCACTCCTTCACGTGCCAGCCAGCCGGCTGCCCCTGCGTGATCGAGGTGAATATGGGTTAACAGGGCCGCATCGATGTCGGCCAGCTGCAGCCCATGCGCCGACAGCTGTTGGCGCAGCGTAGGTAATGTAGAAGCGGGTCCCGTTTCTACCAGCACATTGCCATGCGGACCTTGCAACAAGTAGGAGGCAATCGTGTCCGGGAGTGATAGGAAATTCAAGTCGAGGGTCTTAATATCCATGCCGCTGATCATAGCAGCAATGGATATCCGCGCTAG
>JBJYWX010000435.1:0-2354 GCA_046259695.1 Promineifilaceae bacterium (SeqCode)
TCGCCGTGCGCCTGCCGCAGGACGGCCCCTACCGCATCGAGGCCCGCAGCGCCCTGGACGCTCAAGCCGGGCCCTACACGCTGATCATCGAGGAGGTGCCGGAAGTGTGGCACGAAGCGCTCTATGAGGAATACACCGGACACTATCTGGAAGGGCCCTGGCAGTGGAATGAGTATTTCTTCATCCACGATGGGCGCTTCTACACACTCTATCCGGACGAAAGTGATGTCTGGTTTGAGATTATTCCCTTCAGCGAAACAGAATTCTACTCCGGCGGTTCTTCCATCACGCGCGTGCTGCGCGACGAAAGCGGCGCTGTAAGCGGTTTCGAAGTGCTGTACGGCTTTGAGCACCCGGAAGTGGGCGGGCACTGGTATGAAGGGACACGCGTTGGCGACCTGCCGCAAGAATTCCTGGAAAAAGTCAAAGCCGGGCCGCCTCAATAGACAATCCCGGCGGTAATGACGGCCGGCTGCTGCTGGGTGATGAAGGCGCGCCGGAGCTCGTTTTCGCTGCCACTTCCACGGCGCTCGCGGCAAACCGTTAAAAATCGAACGTCTCGTCCCGATACAGCTTCCAACCCATATCGCGCCGCACATACACGGCAAGAAATCGCGCGTGGTAATCGAACCGCTGGCCGTGATTGACCCCCACGCCGCGCCACACCCCGGTGACTATCGCCACGTTATCCAGCATCTGCACCGTGTAATCGCTGCCCTCGGCCACCTCCCAATGACGCTGGCCCGAGGCGTAGGAATCAATTACCTCGCGCTTTCCGATCACGCTGTTATCCGGCAGAATCCGCTTGTAGTCGTCATCGAGAATAGCAGCGATGACCGCCGGGTCCGGGCCGCGGTGCGCCTCTACCCAACGGGCTTCGGTGGCCATCACGTCCGCTGCCGCACTGCTTGCCTGGTCGCTCATAGGGTGTGCCTGCTAGACCGGCTGGCCAGCAAGTGCCCCCTGCTTCACCGGGACGGCCTCTTCTATCTGCGCTGTTTCCTTAGCGGCCATATGCCAATCGTAAAGCAGCTGCAGCTTTGCCTTGGTGGTTTCGTCGCGCGGCAGCAAAAGCACCACGCGCAGGCCGGGGTAGTCGACCGCCTTAAGCGCCGATTCAAGCAGCTTGAGCTCCCCAACCAGGGGATGGTCAACAGTTTTTTCTGTCTCCGCGTCGCAGCCCACGTTATTCAGCTCCGGCCACCACTGCTTGAATTCAGGGCTGCGCTGCATGAGAAAGTCGATCAGTTCGGCGAAGGCCGGATCATTATGATAACGACCGTAGTCGGCGCGGAACTCGGCCAGCACACAGTGCGCGTTTTTCTCCCAATCATCTATCGCTTCGCGCATTTCCGGCACCGTAAACAACATCACTACCAGATTGCGCATCTGCGGCGGCAGGGCGTCCAGGTCGCCCATCACTGCGCACGTGGCTTGGTTCCAGGCCAAAAAATCCCAGCGCCTGCCCATCACCTGCGCCGGGCAGGGCTCCAGCGTCTCCAGCAGCAAGGACAGCGCCGGGCTGACGCGCTCCTCTGGCTGCACCATCGCCTGCCCTGTAGCCAGGGCCTGCGCATAGTTCCGTTCCGTATGCGTGAGCTTGAAGACATCGCTCAAGGCGGCCAGGACACGCGCGGAGGCCTCCACCCGCCCCTGCTCTATCTTGGTGTAATACGTAGCGCTGATGCCCGCCAGGGCTGCCACCTCTTCACGGCGCAGGCCGGGCGTGCGCCGGCGGCCGGTCATCGGCAGACCGACTGCCGGCGGCGCGGTCCGCTCCCGCGCCTTGCGCAAAAAGCGTCCCAATTCTAACCGTCTTTCCTCTTTGCTTAACCCTTCCACCCGTAACCTATCCCTTTTTTTACTAGTATATCTGCAACCTTTTTACCAGTATAAAATGGTGCTACACTAAGGTCAACTGCACCGGGAGGGCAAATAGTATACCGGTACAGGTATCGCAAACCGGACAGCGCACCAGGCGCTGGGCCGGTTTGTTTTTGTTTTGCGCGCAGCCGCCCCTTGAGCCTTCACTGCCGTCGGTGATAGAATGGCCCCCGTGGCCGAACGCACAACGAAGCATGAGATATGGCACGAAGCGCGCCGCATAAGTTACGAGCTTATCCGCACGCGGCGCAAAACCGTGGGCATCACCGTCTACCGCGACGGCCGTGTGCGTGTGCGCGCGCCCCTGCGCGCCACGGCCGAAGACGTGGCCGTTGTCGTACGCCATAAAGCGGGCTGGATCGTCCAGAAGCAGGGCCAGTTCGCCGGCCCAACCCCCCCCCCCCGGCGGCCATTTTGCCCCCGGGGGTACCCATAAAAAAGTTGGGAGCCCGAAACAGAGCACGGCAGTC
>JBJYWX010000435.1:2364-5891 GCA_046259695.1 Promineifilaceae bacterium (SeqCode)
GATCGTCCAGAAACAGGGCCAGTTCGCCGCCCATCCCCGCCCACCCGTCCTGCATTACGCCGCCGGCGAGACCCATTACTACCTTGGGCAGCCCTATACGCTGCACGTCAGTCAAGGCAGACCGCAGGGGGCCACCCTCGACGGCCGTCTGCTGCGGCTGTCCGTGTCCGACGTAAACGAAGAGGCGCGCCGCCGCCAGGTGCTGATCGAATGGTACCGCGCCCGCGCCAGGGAGCTATTCCCCGCCCGGCTCGAAGCCTGCTATGCGGCCGCCGCGCAGCACAGCCTTCCCTATCCCGCGCTCAAGATCCGCCTTTTGAAAGCGCGCTGGGGAAGCTGCGCCAGCACCGGCTTCATCACCCTCAACCTGCGCCTGGTCCAGGTCCCACTGCAGCTAATCGATTACGTCATCTACCACGAGCTGGCCCACCTGCGTGTGCCCGCCCACAACAAAGCCTTCTACGCTCTGCTGGGCGAACTCCTCCCCGATTGGCGCGCCCGCCGCGCGGCCCTAAACCAGTTCCCCGCCGCCTAACCACATCTTTCCAAGCTGCCTCGCTCCCGTGGCATAACTTGCCAAGTTGTCTCGCGCCCTGCGGGCGCGACATATGCCTGCAACGTTACTTGGCGGAAATAGCCTGGGCTACGTCGGCCGTCTGTTCGCCAACTCCCACCAGCAGTCCGGACCTGATCCCTTCCAGCCAGGGCAGGCCGGCGAAGTATAGGCCGGGGTAGCTGGTAATGCCCTTATGCTGCACGGGATAGCCATCCGCGGCGAGGACCGGCAGTTTGACCATACTAAAATCAAAGCCAAAACCCGTTGCCCAGATGATCGAGGTTATGCCGCTTTCCAGGATGCCGGCTGCGGTAATGATCTCGTCGTCATAGGCATTACGGAGATACGGCACTTCCTCTTCGGGAGCATCCAGCCCGGCCTGGTCGATGAAAGTATCAATTGTCTTGAGTAACTGGGCTTCAAAAGCGTCAGCTTTGGCCAGGTTCTCGCGCAGATCGGGCGCGAAATGGAGCGTACTCTCGTCACCACCCTGCCAATGGCCCAGCAGCGTCACGCCGTCGAGGGAAAACTGATTCAGGTTCAGGTTGTGCCCGCCGTCATTCCCGGAGAGCTGGGGCAGGGCCATGTATTTGGTCTGGGGCGTGGGCAGGCTTTCCGCCGGACGGTTGAAAAAGCCGCTGCGGTCCAGCCATTCGAAGGTGTCCTTACCGCGGTAGCGGCGAGGAGCGCGGCCGCCGCTGCCTGTGCACAGGTAAACATGGCGGCCGCTCTTGTATAGCTCTTCGGCGATCTGGCAGCCGGACTGGGCGCTGCCAACCACCAGTACGGCCCCCGGCGGGAGAGTATCGGGGTTGCGATACTCGCTGGCTGCCAGTTGGGTGATGCGGGGCGAGATTTCGGCCGTGCCGGACGGCCGTTTGGGATACTGGAACAAACCGGTGGCGATGACAACGTTGTTGGCCGCCCAGTCGCCGTCCTCCGTCCGCACCAGGTAGCGGCACCCCGCGCCGTCCTGCTCGACGGCCGTCACCGTCACGCCGTAGCGGATCGGCAGTTCAAATTCCCGCACATACGCTTCAAAACGAGCGACAATCTCCGGGCGTTCCATGTAGGCATCGGGCGCGCTGTCGTGGTACTCGGCGCCGGGCAGGCGAAAAGCCCAGTTGGGCGTGTTCAGGCAAAACGAGTCCCAGCGGTCTTTTGCCCAGGCATTACCCGGCTGGTCTCCTTTCTCAAAGACGATGTGTTCGCACTGCCGCCGGCTGAGATGGTAACTGGTGGCCAGTCCTGCCTGGCCGCCGCCAATCATGATCGTTTCGATTTGTGTGGTCATATTTGTCTCCTTTCTGCTGCCTCACCAGAAGCCATTTGATAGTTGCCTGGCGAATCATTCAAAGGCTCCAATTCCGAAGATCCGCGGCCTGGCTGCCTGCACGGCAGCTGCCGCAATGTTAGGAGGGAAACGGGAGAGGCTTGCTAGCTGGGGTGACGGCCGTGCATGGCAGGGATTGAGGGGCGCGGGGCGGCAGGGGCAACGGATCCGTGACCTGTCACCATGCTAGAAACAGAGATTGCCCGCTGTTGCCGCACATCTTTTCAAGCTGACCCTTTCGCCGCAGGCCGCGCTAGTTTCCGGGAAGTGCAATAAAACTTATGATAGTAACAATTGGTGCAAAATACAACTTATTGGCCCAATTTTATAGCGAATATTTACTTTGCCGGCCGGTCCCCATAGAAAAGCTTTCCAAGTTGTCTCGCCCCTGTGGCAAAACTTGCCAAGTTGTCTCGCGCCCGCAGGGCGCGACACCCTCACTCCCTACGGCCGTCCCCACCCCAACCAATCGCGACTTCACTTTCCCCGCCACCCAACGGCCGTAAGCATACCGCCAGGCTGCCCATCCCTAGCCAAAAGACCCGCAGCAGAGTGGTAAACCAAACTCGTTGTCCAGGAAGTTTTGTTTACCTGGATTTCGTTTACGAGAATACCTGACCTAGAATAACCATCCCGATGGCCCCATCCTGCAAAGTTACAAATATCCGAGTTTTAATCTTACTGGTGAAATAGCCCAGTAACATACGTCTGGACAGATCCCATAAAACGGGTAAGTATAGGCAGCATGGTACTGGAGGAACAGTGACTGACCGTATGCGCATAACGCTGGAAATCGGACCGAAGGGCAAGAAAGTGGTGGCTGTGGCCCCTGATTGGCCCGGCCTGGAGCGCGGAGCCAGGTCAAAAGAGGAGGCTGTCGAAAGATTACTTTCCTATCTCCCACGATATGCACAGGTGGCAAAGCTAGCCGGCCTCAACGTCGAGTTCGAGACCACCCAAGATGTCGACGTGGTCGAGGAGTATCCGGGAACAGGCTCAACTGACTTCTGGGGTATCTCGTTTGCGTCTTCAACTGTTGACAAGCAACCAATGTTGGCTGAGGAACTGGAACGGGAGCTGACGTTGATGCGCGCCAGCTGGGCGGTCTTTGACGATGTGCGCGAACGGGTGTCGGCGGAGATGCAGAAAGGTCCGCGAGGTGGAGGGCGAGACCGGGACGAGATCGTCAAGCATACGTTTGCCGCCGAGCAGGATTGGGCGCGGATGATCGGTGTACGCACTCCCGACGGGGCGATGCTGACCGACGAGGGGTTGAGCGTGCATCGCGATGCCTATTGCGACGCCATAAGGGTTTATCACGCGGAAGGCAAGCCGGCCGGGAAGGTGGCGAAGTGGCCGCTCCGCTATTTGATCCGCCATACCGCCTTTCACACGCTGGACCATGCCTGGGAAATGGAAGACAAGGACCTGACGGGAACAGGCGTGTGAAACGCACGCCCGACAGCATAGACATGACACACCGCTATGTCGAAACAGGACGCAAAAAAGGCAGCGTTGTAATTACAGTGACCTAACGCTAACAGATCAGGGTTTAGAACTAGGTATTGTATCGGAGAATGGGCCATGAACGCGGTAGTATGGACAAAATACGGCTCACCAGATGGGCTGCAGCTCAAA
>JBJYWX010000436.1:0-8431 GCA_046259695.1 Promineifilaceae bacterium (SeqCode)
CTTGGTTTAAACCGTTCGCTGGCCATCGAGCGTGAAAACCAGACCTTCGACGCCCTGCTGATCGCGCCCGTCAAGCGCAACGCCATCTACTTGGGCAAGGTGTTCAGTATTACCCTTTTCACTCTGCTGCTTGAACTGATCCTGGTCGTCGTTTTTGTCGTCTTTTTCAACAAGCCGTTCTGGCGGCCACAAGTGCTCTTGATTCTGGCGCTCGGCACGTTTGGTTATGTGGCAGCCGGCGTCCTGATCACGTCGATGTCGATCCAGACCCGATCCCGTGATGTACTGCTGCCTGTATTGCTTCTTCCTTTGTCACTGCCGTTAGTCCTACCGGCAGCGATGGCCGTCAGCGCCTTCATGTTTCCGCAGCTTCCCCTGTGGGGCGAGGTGCAGAGCGCGATTTATCTGGTGCTTCTTTATGATCTGCTCATGGTAACGGCCGGACTTTTAACCTATCATTACGTGGTAGAATCGTAAGATACTTTTGAACGGTCGTACGACGCGGCTCAGAGAATAAATTCAATCAGCTTATTGAGGTTAGTACGATGGATTTGACCCGACTAAATCGGAACACGCGCATTTTGAACATTGCGGCGGCGCTGGCTCTCACTTTCGCCATGCTGACGATCTTCTTTTACGCTCCGGTCGAGCAGACGATGGGCAATGTTCAGCGCATTTTCTACTTCCATGTAGGTTCGGCCTGGGTCGGTTCGCTGGCGTTCTTGGTGGCCTTGTTCGGTGGGGTCATGTTCTTGCGCCAGGCGGACCGCAAATGGGACACGCTGGCTGTGGCTTCGGTGGAGATAGGGCTGGTATTCTTAAGTATGGCTATCGTCTCAGGCTCCGTCTGGGGTAAGCCGGCCTGGAATACCTGGTGGTTATGGAGCCCGCGCCTAACCATGGTCACGATTGCTTGGCTGGCTTACGCGGCTTATTTTATGCTGCGTGGGGCTGTTGATGATGAGGAGCGGCGCGCCCGTTTCTCGGCCGTGTACGTAATTATTTCCTTCCTCACCATTATACTTACCTTTGTCAGTATACGCGTCTTGCGTGACATTCATCCTGTTGTCTTCGGCGGCGCGATGGAGAGTGCCCAGGGCGCTTCCGAGGGTCTGCAGGAGTTCTCCGGTCTTGACTCAACCAAGATGGTCATCACCCTCAATGTGACGGTGATTGCCTTTACGCTCACATTTGCGGCCTGGCTGCTTAACCGCATTCGCCTCCAGCGCCTCACGGATCAGACGCAGCTGCTTAAATCGCGCGTCAGCGAATATCTGCAAGGAGAAGCATCGTGACCCTGACTATTTTGTCCTCATTTGCCCTGCAGACCGGCGTTGATCCCAACCAGTTCAATAACTACTTGTTTCTCGGCTACGCGGTCATGTGGCTGATCGGCCTGATCTATGTGGCCAGCCTTGCCATGCGGCAGCGAAATCTGCGGCGTGATCTTGACCTGATGGAAGATATCCTGCAGGATGGTGATCAAGAGGCTAGTTAGTCAGGCTAACCCGTTCGATCCTAAAGCTGCCGGGCGGAAGTGCAGTGACAGGATTCTTGGGGAGACTTGTTTATGTCTGAGATGAACGTAGACCCCGGCAAACGAAGCTGGCCAGCCAGCCGCACCATTGCCATCGGCATCATCATCCTGGTTATTGGGTTTCTTATTGTTGGGACACTAACGCAGTCAAGTACGGGGGAACAGCCGGCTTTCGGCGTGCCAAACCAGCCATTTATGCAGCTTGCTTTTCTGGCCGCGATAGGTGGCTTGTTAAGCTTTCTATCCCCCTGCACTTTGCCCATTCTGCCGGCCTATTTCGCCTTTGCCTTCCAGAGCGGACGGTCCCGCATCGCCGCCAATACAATGAGTTTCCTGCTTGGCCTGTCAGCCATGTTCGCTCTCCTGGGAGCCAGCGCTTCTTTGCTCGGCCGTGTCTTACTGCGCAGCCAGGAACTGATCCTGCTAATTGGCGGCTCGCTGATTCTGGTCTTTGGCGTCATGAGCTTACTGGGCATGGGCTTTACCGGCATGATGCAGGCGAACAGCAAGGTGGCCAACAACCGCTCATTGTGGGGATCGTTTCTTTTTGGCCTGACGTTTGCTGTTGGTTGGTCAAGCTGTGTCGGCCCTATTCTAGGGGCCGTGTTGACCCTAGCGGCGCAAACCGCGTCGGTGGCGCAGGGATCGATGCTGCTCTTCATCTACGCGCTTGGTCTGGGTATGCCGCTTATCATCGTCTCGACTTTCCTCGGCCGGGCGAGCCGCGATAGTTTTTTCTGGCGCGCGATGCGCGGTAAAGGGTGGGAGTGGACCGTGCCCAAGGTAGTTCTGGGCGTCATCTGGGGAGCCGTCATCTGGCGCATCCTGGTAGCTGTGGCCGAATATGCCTTTGACGATTTTGCCTTCCTGGCCGGGCAAACCTTTACGCCGGTGCACGAGATTGGCTTGCTGGTTATCGCGCTGGCCGGCGCTATGCTGTGGGTGTTTACCACGCCGGGCGGCAAGACGGTGACCTTACATATGCATACGACGCAGGCGATTAGCGGGATTCTCTTTATCCTGCTGGGGTTGTTAATGCTCAGCGGCCGTCTGGCTACTTTCAACTCAGTGATACCCCCCGACCTGGCCATATGGTTCGCCGATCTAGAAGATCGTTTGCTCATCTTCTTCAACAGTTAGCAGGCTCAAGCAGCCTTGATGCCTGTGCGAATTAAGTTCCGGCTCTCTGCCGGAGTGTAACAAGCCAGCGAGGAGTTGAATCTATTGTTCGGTCTCCAACCGGAGGACGCCCCGGAATCTTCCAATTCACGCAGACCCCTGCTTATTGCGGGCGGGTTTGTATTACTGGGCCTGGCGCTTGTACTGCTGCTGTTTGGGCAGCCCCTGTTCAGTGGCAATTCTTCTGTGCCGCCTGTTGACTTGCCCCAGATTCCAGGCGATGCCGGCAGTGACACGAGCAGCGTGGCTTCCACCGGTGCGCTGATTGTTGGCGATCAGGCTTATGCATTCAATCTAGCCGACCTGGATGGCAATCGGGTAATGCTTGACGATTTGGAGGGCCGACCACTGGTGCTCAATTTCTGGGCTACCTGGTGCGCCCCCTGCCGCCTGGAAATGCCGCACCTGCAACGCGCCTATGAGGCGCATGCTAATGAGGGTCTGCTTATCATAGCCATCAACCAGCAAGAGCAGGCCGGCCAGGTTCGCAGTTTCATGAATGAATTGGGGCTTACGTTTACGACACTACTCGATAGTGAAGGAGATGTGGCTCAAACGTATGGCGCAAATGGGCTGCCGTCCACCTATTTCATTGATAGAGCAGGCACAATCCAGGCCGTTCACGTCGGGATCCTGTCTGAAGAACAGATCAGTGGTTATCTCGATCAGATCCTGCAGTGAGCGGCGCTGGACAGGGCAAAGAGTAATCAGTACCATCTCCTCATGACGCAAAAACAATCCACCGCTGCTAGCCCCGGGGCGATCAACCGCCTGGTGTACGGTATTGCCCGCCATTGGCTGGCCCTATTCAATTTCCTGGTAGCCATTTACATTGGGCTGCCCGTGCTTGCGCCGGTATTGATGAACGTGGGGGCTATGGGTCCGGCGCGCGCAATCTATACCATCTACAGCCCGCTTTGCCACCAGATGGCTTCGCGTTCCTATTTTCTGTTCGGCGACCAAATCGCCTATCCGCGCGCGGTAGCCGGTACCTCGCTCACGCCGATAGAGGCCTATATGCCTGATCTGCCGGAGTTTGCCGGCGCCTCGGCTGATCCTGCTGATTGGACCGCTTTTATCTGGTCCGCCCGGCGTTTCCTGGGTAATGAACAAATGGGTTACAAAATGGCCCTCTGTGAGCGGGATATGGGTATCTATGGCGCCGTCCTGCTGGCGGGCCTGTTCTATGGGTTGCTGCGCAGGTTCAGGCCAGTTAATATGGACGGCCAGTTGGTAGGTATCAAGCCGCTTCCAGTTTGGGCCTTTCTATTATTTGGCCTGGGACCGATTGCCCTGGACGGCTTTAGCCAGCTCTTTAGCCAGTACATTGCAGTCCTTGTGCCTGAAGGAGCATCCGTCCTTACTATGTTGCCTCTTCGTGAGAGCACACCCCTCCTGCGCACCCTTACCGGCGCGATTTTTGGCGTTTCCCTGGTCTGGCTGACCTATCCGCATATCGACCGCAGTATGCAACAGACGGCAGAGAGCCAGCGAGAAGCGCTGTTCGGCGAGCCATCTTAGTCGAAGGGACAATGGCGCTTTTGCCTTGGGTCATGTTGGTCGCCTTCCTGGTGGCGACTATCGGCGCTCTGCTTTACTGGCTGTTAGTGATCACCGAAGGTGTATTTCTCGGCCGGCGACTTGTTGTCTGGCTCTATGACCTGACGGCCGATCGCTACGACGACATCAAGCAGTTCGACCACGATACGGAGCACTACTTTGTTATCCGGCCCCTGCTTGCGCGCCTGGCTGCGCGGCCATCGGCCGTTGTGCTTGATGTGGCTACCGGCACGGGAAGGGTGCCCTATTTCCTCCTGGAGGAGGCCACCTTTAACGGTCGCGTCATTGGTCTAGATGCCTCTGCGCGCATGCTGGCCATTGCCGCCGATAAACTGCGGCCCTACCGGCACCGTGCCTCCCTGGTGCAGCAAACAGCGACGGAGCTGCCCTTTCCCGATGCCGCCGTTGATGCTGTTTCCTGCCTGGAATCGCTGGAGTTTTTCCCCAGTGCAGCGGACGCGCTTGGCGAAATGGCTCGTGTGCTGCGTCCCGGTGGTTTATTGCTGGTAACGCGCAGGCGGGGTTGGGAAGCAAAGGCCTTTCTCAAGCGCTATTGTTCGCAGGAAGAATTCGAGCAATATCTTTATGCCATAGGGTTTGGCACGGTAGAAACGCGTCCCTGGCAGGTTGAATATGATCTCGTCTTTGCCGCAAAGGCCAAGGCGTAAATGGCATTGACGGTCATCCCAATTGCCTGAATAATCAAGGGTCGCGCTGCTCCGCGCAGCAACCGGCTTTCTGCGGAATACGACAAATACGGGAGAACAAGCATGATGGACACCAAGGGTAAGCTCTACATTGGGCGCCAATGGGAACTGGAAACGAAAGAGACAGTTTCGGACGCGCTGCTCTACGATCCGGATGATCTGACGACACATGGTGTGGTGGTAGGCATGACCGGTTCGGGCAAGACCGGCCTTTGCATTGATTTGCTTGAAGATGCGGCGCTGCAGGGCATTCCGGCGATGATGATCGACCCTAAAGGTGATATTACCAATACTTTGCTGCACTTCCCGCAGCTCCTACCAGAGGATTTTGCGCCCTGGATTAACCCGGACGAGGCGCGTCGCGAGGGCAAGAGCATAGAAGAGGCGGCCGAGGACACGGCCGAGCTGTGGCGTAGTGGATTGGCGCAGTGGAATATAGAAGGCGACCGCATCCAGGCGCTGAAGGAGAGTGCCGCTTTTGCCATCTACACACCCGGCTCTGACGCCGGCCTGCCGGTCAGTATCTTAGCCTCGCTGGCCGCACCCCCTCTGGCCTGGGACGATAATCGTGAGCTAATACGCGAACGCATAAGCAGCACGGTAACCGCCTTGCTGGGCTTAGCTGGTCTGACCGATATCGATCCGGTGACCTCACGGGAACATGTATTGCTGGCGAACATTTTTGAGCAAGCCTGGAGTAAGGGCAGCGACCTTGATCTCGGTGAATTAATTATGCAGATCCAGGCTCCACCAATGGACAAGATCGGCTACCTGGAAACAGACGCGTTCTTCCCGGCCAAGGATCGTTTTGCTCTAGCGGCCAGATTTAATAATCTGTTGGCCGCACCTACATTTCGGGCCTGGATTGAAGGCGACCCGCTGGATATCGAAATGATGCTCTACACGGAGGACGGCAGGCCACGCCATACGGTTTTTTATATTGCGCATTTGAGTGACCAGGAGCGCATGTTCTTCGTCACGCTTTTCTTCAGCGCGGTTGAGACCTGGATGCGCAGCCAGACGGGCACCAGCACCTTGCGCAGCTTGATATATTTTGATGAGTTATTTGGCTATCTGCCGCCGTCCAGCAACCCTCCTTCGAAGGAGCCTCTGCTGCGCCTGCTGAAGCAGGCGCGCGCCTTTGGTGTTGGCTTGCTGCTGGCCACGCAGAACCCGGTAGACATTGACTACAAGGCCCTGTCTAATGCCGGGTCCTGGTTCATCGGGCGGCTTTCAACTGCCCGCGACAAAGAACGTCTCATTGACGGCCTGGCCGGGGCCGCCGGCGGTGACCTGGACAAGCGGGCGCTCTCTGACGCCATCTCGGCGCTGGGCAAGCGCGTGTTTTTGCTGCGTAATGTGCACGAAAGGGAGCCTGTTTTGTTCCAGACCCGCTGGGCTATGAATTATCTTGCGGGACCTGTGTCGCGCGTGCAGATTCCGGCGATGAACCAGTTGGCCGGCGCCCAGCCAATTGCCGGGACCGCCCAGGCACAACCATCAGGCGGCCCGGCAGGGGCGGTTTCTGAGGCGCCTTCTGCTGCAGCCTCACAGGTTGAAGAGACACTGCCAGGCACGCGCTCAAGACCGCCCATTCCTCAGGGTGTTGATGAACTGTTCTTACGGCCGACGCTGCGCCTTGAAGACGCTGCCGCTAAAGCTGGACGGGACATACCGCGAAGCGCGCGCGAGCAGGGCCTGATCTATTACCCTGCTTTGTTTGCCCAGGCGGCGGTGCGTTATAACGCCCGCAAATATGGCGTGAAACATGACAAAGAACTTGTCTTTCTGGCTGAAGAATTGGGCGGCGGCAGCCGCCTCGATTGGGAGACGTTCATCGCCGAGCCAGAGCTGCTCGACAGCCTCGATTCGGAACCGGAACCCGACGCGCGCTTCGTTACGCTGGAAAAGCCTCTTTCCGACAAAACCGCCTTGCGCAACTTTGAAAAAGACCTGGCGGATTGGATCTATCGTGAGGCTCCTATGATGGTGAAGGTAAATGAGGCGCTGGAGCTGTACGCGGGGCCCGATGTCGATGAGCAGGCCTTTCTGCGACAATCTCAGGGCGCCGCCGATAAGCGCTTGCAGGAAGACGAAGATGAACTCGAGGACAAGTACCGGCGCAAAGTAGAAGCGGTGGAGAAAAAGCTGCAGAAGGAACGGCGCGAGTTGGCGGAAGATGAGGCCGAAGTGTCGCGGCGGAAACAGCAGGAATATACCTCCTATGCCGAGACCCTGTTCAGTTTCTTGGGCGGACGGCGGCGAAGCCTGTCCACGGCGATGTCCAAGCGCGGCCAGCGATCGCGGGCTGAGGAAGACGTACAGGAGTCGATCGAAGAGATCGCCGGCTTGGAAAAGGACATAGCGGAATTACAGGAGGCACTCGCCGCTGAAGTCGATGGCCTTGAAGAGAAATGGGCGGCCATTGTTGCCGACTTCGAACAGGTGCCTGTTCCCCCCTATAAGAAAGATATTGACGTGCATGGCTTTGGCGTGGCCTGGCTGCCTTATTACCTGGTACAGGACGGCGACCGGCTGCTGCAGATTGCCGCATATGATGCGTGGGATTGATAATATTGTCGTCGAGGATGTTACTGCCCCCGCGCTGTACTCTTGCTCACAGCGCGGGGGCTTTTTTATTTGTAGTTGCCTGAATTCTGCATAAGCCTTAGCATCCCGAGGGGTTGCCCCTGCTATAATTACGCGCGCGAAAGCAAAGGCGAAAACCAGATTTCTTGATGACGACTACGCACAATACCGCACCACCCCCACCCATTGGGCGCAAAATCGGTTTCCTATTATTGCCACCGCTGGTGACCTTGGCATTACTGACCTTGATGCTGGCCTTCATGGGCGCTGAATACCGTCAGGGTCACGCGGATCGTATTCTGACCGGAGTTGAAATAGGCGGCGTAGATGTGGGAGGCAAGACGGCCGAAGAGGCAATTGCCGCATTCAACGCATCCACGCCCCAGCTGAGTGATGGCCAGATTGCGTTCATTGACCCCGTCACCGGTCAGGAGTGGGCACGCAGCTATGATAAATTAGGGGTGCAGTTGGATGAAAGCGCGACGATAGCTGAGGCAATGGCAATCGGCCGCCAGGGCGGCCCGCTTGCCCGTGTCAAAGATACGTTCGACGCCTGGTATTATGGTACATCAGTGGCGCCGGTTTTCCTCTTCAACGAGAGCAAGCTTGATGAAACTCTGCTTAACCTGGCCGATGAGGTTAATGAGCCGGCGACGAACGCGACGATCAGTTATGACGGCGACGCGACAGCTTTCAACCCAGGGCAGCCAGGTCGCCTCTTGGACACGGCCGATCTGCGGGCACGCGTCACGCAGCCGCTGGCGGCGTTCAATAATGCTGAGCACGAACTGTTGATCCACGAGGTCAGCCCGACGCTTTATGACGACAGCGCCGCGGCCGCCGACGTGCAGCAGATACT
>JBJYWX010000437.1:0-4595 GCA_046259695.1 Promineifilaceae bacterium (SeqCode)
AGGGACACAGCAATATCATACCGGGACTGGAAAGCCAGCTCTACGGCATGAGCGTCGGGGACAAGAAAGAAGTCACCGTTGCGCCGGAAGATGCTTATGGGGAGTTTGATCCCGACCGGCAGGACACCATCCCGCGCGATATTTTGCCGGCCGACTACGAGCCCGTGCCTGGCGACCCGCTGCAGTTACGCGACACACAGAGTAACGAGGTTTTTGAAGTCTATGTCGTCGAAGTCGATGACGACGAAGTGGTGGTGGACTTTAACCATCCGCTGGCGGGCCAGACCCTGAATTTCGCGGTGGAGATTGTAGACGTGCGCCCGGCAACGACCGAAGAACTGGCCCACGGGCACGTGCATACCCCCGGCCACAGCCACTAACAGACGCTGCCATAAGCGCCCCCACCGGCCTCAACTGGGCTGCCAGACACAGGTGTGCGCGTAGGTAAGCAGTTCAAAACCAAGTTTTTCCGCAAGCCCCCGGGCCGACCTGGGGGCTTCTATTGTCAACAGCCCGCAACCACGATGAATCGCTTCCTGCAGGCGCACCGCAAGCAGGGCGCGATAGAGCCCGCGCCCACGATAGGCAGGCACAACGGTGCCGCCCCACAGTGAAGCGAATTGGCTGCGCGCCGGGAACTGGATCCAGCCAGCGCCGGCTGGCTCGTTCTCAACATACACCATGTATATGCTGCTGAAGTACGGCCGTTCGGACAAATCCTCTGCCAGGATGCGCCCCAGATAAGAAAAATCGACCCCGTAAACGCTTTGCAGCAGCGCTGTGAGGTCCTTCAACTGCGCCACGTCATTCACCCGCCGTACGTCGGCATGCGGCAGGCGTAGCAGCCGCGGCTGCGCGTCGCGCACGTTCATGACCATGATCGCGTCCCGTTCGCGCGGCTTAAAGCCCTGCACAACAAGGCGGGTGCGCAAATCAGGCGGCGAGTCGTGTTCGAATACTTTCCACTCAAACGGACGGTGCTGGCCGCGGTAGAAAGCGATCTGATCGTGAATCGCCTGGTCGGCGGTTTCATCGCCGAATCGGCTGAACAAGACCAGGTTGCCGCTGCCATTTTCCGGCGGACCCGTGAAGCGCACCACGCCGCCTGACACTTCCTTAGTCAGGCCCGGGTACTCAATATCAATCCGCTGTTCACGGTCATAAAGAGCCAAAAGCACGCTGCGGTCCATGGCGCTATTCCTTTCCGGGTACTGCAAACGGGTTATTGTTCCAGGATTATGTCAAATATTCGCCCTTTTGGCAAGAGCTTTTCGGGGGCAAAAACGTCAAGGGATGGTAACGAACGTCAGCGGCAGAGCATCCCCGTGTTCCGGCGGCCTCGTGTATGGCAGGCGCGCGCCGGTCTGGCGGTCAAATAAACCTACCTGGATCTGGTAGTCCCCTGGCGGCAGGTCAGAAGGCACAGGAATGGTATATGGATCGCGCACGATGTCACCCGGCTGCCAAAAAGAAGTGGGCGCCAGGCCGGAAAGCGGCTGGCGGTCGACCTGGGCCACGATCTCGCCCGCACCGTTGAGCAGATGGACGAAGATGTCGTAATCAACGGCCGTGGGAACCAGGCTTTGCCAGTACAGCATGAGTCCGGTTTCTTCGCCGCCAGAAAGATCATAGCCCAAAAGGCCCACGGTCTCGCCAAAAGTCGCGTCCATCGCGACAGCAGGCTGGGCAGCGGTCACATAGGGCCAGGACATGTCGTACACATAGGCATCCTGCTGGAAGATGATGGTATGCGTATCTGTGCTGGCGTGGTAAACCGGCATCGCCACATCCGCATTGGTAGCGATATTCCAGCGCCAGAGCGGGAAAGCGGCCATGTAGTCAGGATTAGACGCAGAGAGAATGCGGGCCAGCCGCCGGTCGCGCGTTAGCTGGTCCGGAGCGTCGAGCGCCGGCCACACTTCCGTCGATACCAGCCCGTTCATGTCTACGATGCGCCGTCCGGAAATGAACGTAATAGCGCCAATGTCGTCGACGGCGATAAGCGCATCGGGCGGCGTATTGGCCGCCAGCCAACGGCCGAGCGCGACGTCGATCTGTTCGATCTCCCTGGTATTGGTACCGAGCATCGTCGCCCAATGCGGCAGCCGCCAGGCGCCGCCCAGGAGGAGGAGCAGCACCAGCGACGCGGCAGCAGCATAGCGCACTGTATCGGACTCACCGCGCGCCTGCCCCACCCGCCGCACCAGCCACCACGCGCCGGTTGCGGCGATGACCATTTGCAGGGGGATGAGCGGCATGGTGTAACGGCCGAAATGCCAGGTCTGGTCAATGAGCATGGCTGTGAGCAGGGGCAGCGCCAATAACCAGAGCACCGCCAATCGGCTGCGCCGCCAGGCGGGCCACAAGCCCACAAGCAGCAGCAGAATGCTCACCGGGTTATCCTGCCAGTGCCAGGCCAGCGTTTCGCGCAGCGTACGCCCGCTCAGGAAATGCTCTGACCCTACCTTGGCATAGAATGTGTTAGGCAGCGGCCTGCCGGTTGTGCTCAGGCTGAAAAGTATGTAGGGCAGCGCGAGGAGGGCATAGAGGGCCAGCGGCGGCAGAAAGCGCTGCGCCGCCTCGGACCATGAAAACGCCCCCTCACGCTGTACTATGCGAATCCAGCTTGCGAAGCTGTCGCCTATTGCCAGGGCAAACAGGGCGTGGCCTTCGGGTCGCAGCAGTGAGGCCAGGCCGAAGAGCAGCGCCGGAAACAGGCCCAAGCCCTGCCTGCTGTAGACCCATATAGCCGCCAGGCTCAGCGCGGCGAATGCGGTCGTTTCCATACCCGCCAGGCCCGCCCAGAGGAAACGCCCACAAAAGGCAACGGCGAGGCCTGCCAGGACGCCCGGCCAGAGGCTGCGCGTCATCCAGGCGGAGAATCCATAGGCGAGCAGCACAGAAGCCAGGAAGAAGATAACGCTCAAGCCGATCGCCGGCCGCATAAAATCAGTGGTAAACTGCCCCACCCCGGCGAGCAGCAGCGTCCACAGCGGCGCAGTCGAACCGGGCGTCGGTTCGCCGGGGTTGAAGCTGAAACCCTGGCCCTGGCTGAGGTTGCGGGCAAACTGGAAATGGATCCAGGCGTCATCAAGCGGCGCGCCGATAACGCCGCCGTTTATTTGCAGCTCGGTCTGCAGAAAATAGCCAAGCAGCAGAATGGACACCACTAGCAGCAGCGCACCGATCTGCCAGACCAATCGTCGATTATCGTTCATAGGCAGTTCAAGACCAGGGATTCTAACAGCGGCGCCGGAGGTACACAACAGCGACGCAGCAGGCGCTCAGACAGGGCGGCTGAGTTTGCCGCGTGCCTAAACTCGTGGCAAAGTAGAGCGATCCGGCCATGATTCGATCCACTGCTAATCGCCTCGCGCTTTTTTGGCGCGCCCACCGGCTGCCGCTGCTGGCCGCCATGGTGTGGACGCTCGTCTTGAGCGCGTACGCCTGGTTGCGCCACATGCGCCTCAACTCATCCACATTCGATCTGGGAATCAAGGCCCAGGTGATTTGGAACAGCTGGCACGGAGACTGGTTCGCCAGTTCGGTGGAGGTCAGCCATTACCTGGGTGACCATGTGCAGCTTATCTTCCTGCTCCTGGCCCCGCTGTTCGGCCTGTGGGAAGATGTGCGCGTGCTGCTTTTCGCCCAGGCCCTGCTGCTAAGTCTGGGCGCCTTGCCGGTTTATCGCATCGCGCGGCGGGCGCTGGGGGACCGTGGTCTGGCCTTCTTGTTCAGCCTGGTCTACCTGCTTTATCCGCTGATCGGCTTCGTGAACCGTTTTGATTTCCATCCCATCGTCTTCTGTATTCCATTTTTCCTCGCCGCGTACGACCTGCTGGAAACGAACCGTCCCTGGTGGGCTTCACTCTTCATTTTGCTTGCACTGAGTTTGCGCGAAGAGGTAGGGCTAACTGTTTTCGCCTTCGGGCTTTACGCGGCTTTCTTTCTGGGCAGGCGCCGCCTGGGTTTGGTCTGGGCCGCCGCCGGATTGGGCTGGTCGCTGATCGCCTTGTTCGTGGTTATTCCCAGCTTCCGCGGCGGCGCCTCGGACACGGTCAGCCGCTATACCTGGCTGGGAGATTCTTTCGCAGCGCTGCTGACCGCTCCTTTGCGGCAGCCGGGCGCTGTACTGGCCCACCTGGCAGAGCCTTACCGCGCCGTTTTGCCGGTCAAGCTGCTGCTGCCAGTAGGCTTTCTGTCCCTGCTCGCCCCGGCCCCGCTGCTGGTCACATTACCTAACCTGGCCTACAACCTGCTCTCTGAGACGCCGAGCCAGAGCACTATCTATTTCCAGTACCTGGCGCCGGCCGTTCCCTTCATTTTTGTCGCCGCCATCCAGGGCGCCCAGCGCGCATTGGCGTGGCTGCCCTCCACGCGGGCGCCACTGCTGCTCGCCGGCTGGCTGGTCTTGGGCACGCTGCTGGCCTGGGTCTGGGATAACCCATTTACGCAGAAAATCGACGATCCCTATTTCCCGGTCTACGGCCTGGAACGCCAGTCCAACGCGGTGCGCTTTTATGAAGCAGCAGCGCTGCTGCCGCCCGAGGCGGAGGTGGCGACGATGATGGCTTACGGCCCGCACGTCGCCCTGC
>JBJYWX010000437.1:4605-8835 GCA_046259695.1 Promineifilaceae bacterium (SeqCode)
TCGCCGCGGACGATCTGGTGTACGTGGCTCTGTGGCTGCAGCTCCTGGAACGGCCATTCGGCTTCCCGCAGAGCGACTATCTGCTGCTAAACCTGGACGACCTGCGCTGGGGCGTCAACGCGCGCTTTTTCTATAACGCGATATTGGCGGCGATTGGCCGGGATGGTTATGAGGCTATCTACGCCGCCGATGACGTTGTACTGCTGCAGCGAGACGCCGGCCCGCAGCCGCTAACCGCGGCCGTTCTCGATCGTGTGCAGGCGTTGCTGGAGGGCGGCGGCAAGTTCGCACCGGCGGCGCAGGAGACAATCTCTTACCTGGGCCGGCAGTGGGTCAGCGAGGACCTACCAGAAACGGCCGTCTTACTCCCGGCGCGCTTCGAGCAAGGCATCTCTCTGCTCGGCTATAATGCCACGGCGGACAACGCACCGGGGAGGCCTCTGTGCGTAACGCTCTACTGGCAAGCAGAACAAGCCCTGACCAAGGATTACACCGTCTTTCTGCACCTGGTCGCGGCGGACGGCTTCGTTCAGGCCCAGCACGATTCGCCGCCTGTATTTGGCTATGTTCCAACCAGCGCCTGGAAGCCTGGAGAGATCGCTGCCGACTTGCACTGCCTGGCCGTCCCGGTTTCGCTGCCGCCCGGGACCTATGAAGTGCAAGCCGGGCTCTATGACAGTGCAACCGGCGAGCGGCTGGCTATTCTGGCGCCGGGGAACGTGGATAACAGCCTGCCGCTGTTCTCGCTGCGGGTCCCCGAATGATATGCACCGCAGCGCCTTCCTCGTGTTGAGTAATCGTCGGTCTAGAGTCTTTGCCCAGACGGGCGGCAGTGGCTATGATACGCGCTGGTGAGCCACGCGTAGGATCGCCAGAGAGAAGCGCATGAATCAGAAAAGGATGCCCAGTATTTCCGTCTTTTTCCCTGCCTACAATGATGCAGGGACTATCACGAGCATGGTCATCACCTCGCTGCTTACGCTGCGCGAACTGACGGACGACTACGAAGTGATTGTGATCAACGACGGCAGCCAGGACCACACGCCGCAGGTCCTGGATGAACTGGCGCGCGTTTATCCGGACGAAGTACGTATCGTCCACCATGTCCAGAACCGCGGCTATGGGGGCGCGCTGCGCTCAGGTTTTTCCGCCGCGACCAAGGAATGGATCTTCTATACCGACGGCGACGCGCAGTATGACCCGCGCGAACTGCAGAACCTGGCCGAACTGGCCAGTGAAGACGTTGACTTCATCAACGGCTGGAAGATTGAGCGCAATGATCCGGCACACCGGATCGTCATCGGCCGTATCTATCAGACAATTATCAAGATCGCCTTTGGCCTGCACCTGCGTGATGTCGATTGTGATTTCCGCCTGATGCGCCGCGGTGTATTTGACCAGGTGAGCCTGGAAGCAGACAGCGGCGTAATCTGCGTGGAACTGATGAAGAAGGTGCAAGACGCGGGCTTTCGCCTGGCGGAAACGCCGGTCCACCATTTCCATCGCGCCTATGGCAAATCACAATTCTTTAATTACCCGCGCCTGCTGCGCGTCGCGCGCGATTTAAGCGCCCTGTGGCTGCAGCTCGTCGTGCGCAAGGAGCACCTGCAGACGACCGAAAGCGGGCAGGTCACCCCGGAGCCGGGCAGCGCAGCCAATCAATCATAATACCCATGAGACCCCTTCCTGAAGCAGTTCAGGCGTTCTTCGCCGGAAAACGGATCATGATAACCGGCGGCGTCGGCTTCATCGGCTCTAACCTGGCCGGCTGCCTGGTGGAGACGGGCGCGGACGTCCTTCTCGTGGACTCGCTCATCCCTAAGTATGGCGGCAATCTGTTTAATATCGCCGCTTTCCGCAACAAGGTGCGGCTCAACATCGCCGACGTGCGCGATCAGCACGGCATGCGCTACCTGGTGCAGGAGCAAGACGTGATCTTTAACCTGGCCGGCCAGGTAAGCCACACCGACAGCATGGTCGATCCTTACGCCGATCTGGAGATAAACGCCCGCAGCCAGCTCTCGCTGCTGGAAGCGTGCCGGCACAACAACCCACAGGCCACGATCGTTTTTGCCAGCACGCGCCAGATTTACGGCCGACCTTTGTATCTGCCGGTGGATGAGCAGCACCCGCTGCAGCCGGTTGATGTTAACGGCATCAACAAAACGGCCGGAGAGTGGTATCACATCGTCTACCACCGCGTGTACGGGCTGAAGACGGTCTCGCTGCGGCTGACCAATACGTATGGCCCAGGCATGCGTATCAAGGACGCGCGCCAGACATTCCTGGGCTGGTGGCTGCGCCAGACTGTAGAGGGCCAAACGCTGGCAATTTATGGCGACGGGCAGCAGTTCCGCGACTTCAATTACATCGATGACGTGGTGATGGCCCTGCTCCTGGCCGCCGCGGCGGAAGACGCCAACGGGCAGATATATAATCTGGGCGCGCCGGAAACGATCACCCTGTTGGATCTGGCCAGGCTGTTGGTAGAAATCCACGGCACGGGCGCTTACGAGACGCTGCCCTTTCCGGAGGAGCGCCGGCGTATCGACATCGGCAACTACCAGGGCGACTTCAGCAAGATTCAGCACGAGTTAGGCTGGGCGCCGCGCGTGAGCCTGCGCGACGGGCTGGCGCGCTCACTGGCCTACTACGAGGCACATCTTCACCATTACATTTAGGATGCGCCATGCAAGTTCCTCTGATTGATCTGCGCGCGGCTTACAAGGCGCAGCAGGCGGCGCTGGACGCTGCGGCGCAGCGCGTGCTGGCGGGTGGATGGTACGTGCTGGGCCAGGAAGTGGCGCGCTTCGAAGAGGTGTTTGCCGCGACCTGCGGCCGGCGCTATGGCGTCGGGGTCGGTTCAGGTACGGCCGCCCTCTCGCTGGCGCTCAAAGCGTATGATATCGGCCGCGGCGACGAAGTTATTACGGTGGCGCATACGGCCGTGGCTACTGCCGCGGCGATCGTGCTCTGCGGCGCACGCCCCGTATTTGTTGACGTTGACCCGCTGACCTACACATTGGACCCGCAGCGATTGGCCGCGGCCTTGAGCGCGCGAACCAAGGCCATCGTCCCCGTGCATCTTTATGGCCAGATGGCTGGCATGGGGCCGATCATGGCCTTTGCCGCGGCGCATGACCTTCTCGTGATCGAGGACTGCGCTCAGGCGCACGGTGCGATGCTGGACGGTCGTGCTGCCGGCAGCTTCGGCAGTGCCGCCGCTTTTAGCTTCTACCCGACCAAGAACCTGGGGGCGGCCGGCGATGGCGGCGCGGTTCTCTGCGACGATCAAGAGCGCGCGGAGCGGCTGCGCCGGCTGCGGCAGTATGGCTGGCGCGAGCGTTATATCAGCGAAGAAGTGGGCGACAACAGCCGCCTGGATGAGCTGCAAGCGGCGCTTCTATCTGTGAAGCTAGGCAGGCTGGCGCAAGATAACGCGGCGCGGCAGCGAGTGGCCGTACTGTACGGCCGTCTGCTGGCCGGTACGCCGCTGACTCTGCCCCGAGAGCGCACGGGCGTGGAACACGTTTACCATCTCTATGTGGTTCAGGCGCCGCGGCGGGACGCGCTGCAGGCATACCTGGCCGAAGCCGGCATCGGCACGGCCGTGCATTATCCCGTCCCCGTGCACCTGCAGCCGGCCTACACCGATTGCGGCTTTGCGGCAGGCTCCCTACCGGTCAGCGAGGCGCTGGCCGGTTCGATACTCTCGCTGCCAATGCATCCCTATCTGGAGAGCGAACAAATCGAATACGTGGCGGAAACGATCCGCCGTTTCTATGCTGGCTAGGTATTCAGTGCTGGCGCCTGGCGGCTGTAGGCCCGGCGGGTGGCGAAGAGGGCCATGGCCAGAAGGATCAGGGCGCCTAATGTGACTGCTCCCCCAAGCCAGTAAACACGCGGCACATACTGCCAGATGATCTCGTGTTCACCGGCGGGCACGCATACCGCCTTGAGCGTCGTGTAGGCCAGCAGGCCCTCGGCGGGACGGCCGTCTATCGTTACTTCCCAGCCGGGATAGGCGGTCTCGGCCAGGAGCAGCAGGGCCGGCGTCTCACTGGCGGTATGAATCGTCCAGCGGCCCGCCGCGTGTCGTTGTATAGTAGCGGTGCCCGGTGACTCAGGCGCGGGTCCCAACGCGCAGTCGGGATTATTGGCCAGTATCGCCGTCGTCTGCGGGTCAAAATCAGGCTGGTGCAGGCGCTCGACGGCCGCGGCCGGATCGGC
>JBJYWX010000438.1:0-2859 GCA_046259695.1 Promineifilaceae bacterium (SeqCode)
ATATTACGCTCCAGCTGGCGCACACCAGCCTCGCGCGTATAACCGCGAATGAGCTTGCTCATTGCTTCCTCGTCAAAGATCACTTCGACGTTATCGATGCCATGCGCTTCAAGCTGCTTCGGCAGCAGATATGTCGCCGCGATGGCCGCTTTCTCTTCTTCAATGTAGCCCAGCATCTGGATCGTTTCCATGCGGTCGAGCAGCGGCAGCGGAATGGTGTTCAGCTGATTCGAGGTGGTGATAAAGATCACCTGGCTCAGATCGAACGGCACCTCTAGATAGTGGTCTGTGAAGCTATGGTTCTGTTCCGGATCGAGGACTTCCAGCAGCGCCGAAGACGGATCGCCGCGCCAGTCCGTGCCCACCTTGTCAATCTCATCCAGCACAATTACTGGATTCCGTGTTTTGGCGTCACGTAAAGCCCGAATGACACGGCCAGGAATCGCCCCAATGTAGGTGCGGCGATGGCCGCGGATCTCCGCTTCGTCGTGCACGCCGCCCAGGCTAAGGCGCACCATCTCGCGGCCGATCGCGCGTGCGACCGAGGTAGCAATGCTGGTCTTGCCTACTCCGGGCGGGCCGTTCAAGTTGATAATCGCGCCGCGCATCTTGTTGCCTGCAAGCTTGCGCACGGCAACATATTCAACGATGCGATCCTTGACGTCATCCAGACCATAGTGGTCGGTATCGAGGACTTCGCGCACATGCGTTACGTCGAGATTATCCTCCGTTTCCTTGTTCCACGGCAGTTCGATCAACCATTCCAGGTAGGTACGGATCACGCTCGCTTCGGCCGATTGCGGCCCCTGGTACTCCAGGCGTTTCAATTCGCTCAGCGCGCGCTCTTTCACTTCCTCGGGCATACCGGCCTCTTCAATTTTCTGCCGGAATTCATCATTCGGATCTTCGCCTTCCTGGCCAAGCTCCTTGCGTATGGCCCGCATCTGTTCGCGCAGCAGGTACTCACGCTGCGCCTTATCCGCTCCTTCCTTTGCATCCTGCTGGATTTTGTTGCGAATAGAGGTGACCCGCAGTTCCTGCTGCAAGTATTCGCGCAGCAGTTCCAGGCGTACATCACCCGCTAGAGTCGTGAATAGCTCCAGCTCTGTCTCAAAAGGCAGGTTGAGTATGCCGGCGATATAGTCGGCCAGCTCGCCATCTGTCTGCTTGGAACGGGCATTGGTCATGAGCTGTTGGTTCACTTCGCCCAGTGCCTCGGCATATTCTTCGAGGTAAGCCAGCGATTCATCCATCAGCGCTTCGTTTGCTGTCTCTACAACGTCTTCGAGCGGCGCGTACAGACCGCGCAAGTAGGGTTCCTTATGCGTCAAGCCTTCAAAAGAGACGCGTTCGTGCAGCTCTACCAGCATCTGCACGCCGGCATGGGGTGTGCGAATCAAATCACGCACAGTTGCCAGCACAGCAATTGTGGTCATGTCCTCGTTGTCAGGTTCTTCCACGTCAATCTTGTACTGCACCAGGATGAGCAGGTCGCCGCCCTCTTCCAAAGCTGCCTGGGCCGCAGCAAGCGAACGCCGGCGGCCGACAGAAATGGTAGTGGTAACGCCTGGAAAAACAGCGCCGCCTCGCAGCGGCACGACAGGGATGGATGGTCTGTTCATAGTCTCTGTCATAGTAAATTGCTCCTGACCAGGAACTATATTGGCGTCTTTGGCAACACCAAAGGACCTGGTCACTCCAGGTTGCTATTGTAGTACGGGACCATTAACAGTGCAGCAGCGCAGCATCAGAACTGCGTAAGAATTTCCCTCTTTGGGCAATTTCATCCTTGCATTAGTTGGGTTACACTAGAGAGGTTGGTCGCGAGCACTTTCCACCTGACCTGTATCGCGACGATTGGTAGGGAGCATGTTTCATAGACTGGTTCACCTGTCCGGGGGCGCTGGCATTTTGGTGGGTTTGAGCCTCCTTTTTTGCTTGCCATTTCACCTAGTTTGGTTTGCTGTCCCGCCGAATGCGCAGGCGCAGTTGGATCGCGGCCTGCGCATTACCGAACTGCAGTACGATCCGCCCGGTCTAGATGAAGAACGCGAATGGGTCGAGCTGGCAAATCTTGGCGAGGAGACACTCACCCTTGTTGGATATGGACTGGGCGATGCCGCCCAGCGCGGCAGCCGAGAAGGGATGCTGCGTTTTCCGGCGGGCATCACTGCCGGCCCTGGGCAGACCATTATCGTCGCGCGTACGGCGCTTGGCTTTCGCGCCCTGTTTGGCTTCAATCCCGATCTTGAACTGCAGGAAACGGACACAGCCGTACCCAATATGCTGGCCGACACAGAATGGGCAACTGGTCAATTCGCCCTGGCCAATGACGGCGATGACCTTTTGTTGCTAGATCCAGACGGCCTGCTGGTTGACGGCCTCAACTACGGTGACCGAGATACCTTATTCAGCCCATCCGTTCCCCTCGCCGTGGTGGGTCAGAGCTTGCAGCGCGTGCCCGCTGGCTGCGATACGGATAGCGCGCTGGAGTGGCAGGCGCTCAGCCCGCCCACGCCCGGCACACTACCCGTAGGCGCGGACTGCCCCAGCCTGCCGGAAACGTTGGGCGCGGAAAAGCAGGACTTGCTTCGCATTGGCGAGATTCAGGGGAAAGGAGATACATCGCCGTTCTTGAATCAACAGGTAGCCTTTTCTGGCATCGTGACCGGCGTGCTCGAAGATCAAAACGCCGCGGGTATCATCTACTACACTTTGTTCATTCAGGATGCAACGGGTGAGGTGGATGGGGATCCGGATAGCTCCGACGGTATTGCCGTGTTTTATGGCCGAAACCGGCCTCCCTATGCTAACGGTGACCTGGTCGAAGTGCGCGGCCGCGTCACCGAGTATTATGGG
>JBJYWX010000439.1:0-2427 GCA_046259695.1 Promineifilaceae bacterium (SeqCode)
TTATCGTTCTCGCGAGTCAAGGAGCACTTATGCGTTACTTTGCCGCTAAAGCGGCTTTTAGACCACATTCGTGGCTGGCGAGAAGCCTTAGGAGCCTTGCGCCAGAAGAACGATAAAAAAATCCTGACTCGACGCATAGAACGGGTTGGCGGTATCACCGCAACGAATGAGGAGGTGAACGCTCCTGTGCAGAGGGTAAACCGGCACAATTCTCGATAAAGGCGGATAGATCGGCGAGATCGAGGAAATAACAGATCTGACCGGATGCGACGTGCTCCGCTCGTCCGCGCCAGATCCGTTGCCCCGACACAACCTCTTCCCAATAGATGCGCACGACAAAGGCGCTCTGGTATCGTGTGGATTTATATGAAGTCACCATAGACACTAGAATAGCGCATGGCTATCTCGAAAATGTCTATGTGTGTGTCTAGGACAACGGAAACTTTGGGGACAGACAGCTTATGATGTAGACTGCGAACCGCGGGTTTGGAAGGTATGTCCGGCAGCACGGAGAGCTGCTAGATCACGTTTGATGGTGCGTGAACTCACGTCAAGGGCGGTGGCCAAATCTTCTACGGTGGCGGCCGCGCCCTGTGCGACAGCTTCCTGCAACAGACGCCGCAGACGGGCACGCCGCCGCGCCACTTCATCTTGGACAGCCTTGTCTTCCGGCAAACTGAGGGTCCAGGTTACGGTGACATATTCGTCGTCGCGCAGGGGACGGCCCAGGGGCGCTTCGGCCCGAGGCAAGCGCACGTCAATGCGCCGCGGCTGGCTCGTTTCCCAGGCGGTCACAATCTGCCGGTGCAAGACGACGTCCTCGACAAAGCCGCGCCGCCAAGCCGGATCGGGCAGCGCAGCACACTGTTCCTGAACCCGGACGTAGGCGCGTTCCAGCACCGCCAGCGCCGCCGTTGACTGGCCTGCGGCGGCCATGATCTGGTAATGGTACAGGCATGTTTCCAGTATCAATGGAGACTCCGGCAGGGCCTCCATCTCGGCCAAAGCCTGGCTAGATAGGGCTACCGCTGCCGCCAGATTTCCCTGGCGGTGCAGCGCACTGGCCAGATAAGAACGCGCGTAGGTTTGGTAATAGGGGTAACCACAGGTCACATACTTCTGCACAGCCTGGTCGAACAACGCCGCCGCCTGCTCGTAGTCGCCCGTCGCCAGGCGCAGCGCCCCGGCCCGGAGATGTACCATGGCTTGCAAGTAGGCGGAATCCAGATCGCGGGCGATTTCTTCCGCCCGGAGCAATGTCCGATTGGCCGCATCGAACTCGCCGTCTTGGATTAACAGTTCAGCCAAACTCGACAGGATGCGTGCTTCATCGTCAGCCAGGGAAAGCTCGCGGGCCAACGGTAGGCTCTGGGTCAGGACATGACGCGCTTGGGCGAGTTGCCCGGTCTCTTTGTAGCGGGAGCTGAGGTTGAGCAGCACGATAACTTGTCCGTGCCGGTGGTCGATCTGGCGGAAGATATCAAACGCCTGTTGCGCAGCTTCGATCGCCGGTCCGTACTCACCCAGGGCGCTGTAGGCCAGGCTCAGATTGTTGCAGGCCACACCCTCGTAATAGCGATGGCCGATGGCCCGCATTTGAGCCAGCATCGCCTGGCAGTGCTCCGCCTCGGCTCGATGGTCGCCACGCGCGCGGGTGATCCAGGCCAGCGCATTGTGTACGCGCGCCACTGCCAGAGGATTGCTCTGGGTCTCAGCTTTTGAGAGGGCAATCTGGGCAGTTTCCTGCGCCCGTTCCAGGTCGCCCATGTCGCGGTAGGTCATAATCAGCCAGATGTAGATATCGATCTCTCCAGCGGTGGCCTCGGACACTATCTGATGTGCGGTTAAGGCGCGTTGGTAGGCCTCCAAGGCCGATTGATTGTGCCCCTGCTGTTTCCAGGTAGTGCCGATGATCAGCCAGGCACGCACTTCATCGGGACGAAGCGCGTGCTGCTTGGCCAGCGCCAGAGCCTCTTCCGCCACCTGGCGCGCCACTTCGTACTCGCTGGCCGACTCGCTGAGGAATTGTGCCTGCTGCAACAAGGCTTCTACCTGCCGTACCGGCTCGCCCAAAGTCTGAGCCAGGGCCAGCAAGGTTTCAACATCCGCCCGGTGCGCTTTCCTCGCGCCTCGCAGACGCTGCAAAGAACAACGAGCTACCAGCAGATCGAAGTGCAGCCGGGTAGCCCGGTCTACAGTGAAAGGGTGCCGGGTCTGCAAAAGATCGAGAGCCTGTTCGTAGGCATGCAAGGCAGTTTCAGTAGCGTAGACTGCTGCTGCCGCCTGACCGGCAGCGAAGTAGGCTTCCACGGCCCGCCCCCACTGTTCACTCTGGGCAAAGTGGTGGGCCAAAGCGGCAGTTTGTTCGGGGTGCAGGGCATGCAAAGCTGTAGCGGCCCGGCTATGGGCAGTCCGCCGTGCATCGGG
>JBJYWX010000440.1:0-1295 GCA_046259695.1 Promineifilaceae bacterium (SeqCode)
AGCCATATCAAGCAAAACTAATTTCGCCGGGTTAAACCTTAGTATCTGTCGTACAAGCTCACTGCCTATTGACCCTGCTGCTCCGGTCACCAGAATTCGCTTGTCATCAAACTGATCCCTGATTGCAGCGGTATCAAGTTCAATGGGGTCGCGTTCAAGCAGATCTTCGATACGGATCTTTTGTATCTGTCCGAACGATAGTTCACCATTGATCCAGTTCGACACCGGTGGCACATTTAAGACCTTGACATTTTTATTCAGGCAAGCTTCAACGATCTCTTGTTTTCGATACTGAACTCCAACGTTAACCTCATCTTTGAGGATCCGGAGCGCATTCAGCGTATCGAAACCATTACCAAGCAGCAGCCTGGCGTAGTGGACGCGGAGATGTGGGGTTTTGGCGCTGCTTCAGGAAGATTGCAGACTCAGGAGGCCACGGACGACGATCCCGACTTAAATATTTTCGGCGTGCCCGCTGATACGCAGCTATATGGCTATCAGATGCGTGCGGGCCGCTGGCTCGACGAGCAAGATGACCACGCCGTGGTACTTAATCAGGAACTGGCCGAAGATCTAGGCGCGGCTGTCGGTGACTGGGTGACTTTCGATCTCGGCGTATACGGGGACACCGATTGGCAAGTTGTCGGTCTGGTCTTTGATCCCATTTTGACCAACACTGCCCTGGCCCCGCGTGATGTGCTGCTTCGCGAACAGAACAGCGTCGGCCGTACTAGTTCAATCTGGATACAGACAGCAAGCGATGATGCCGCAACGGAACAAGCCGTAGCCAAGTCCTTGCGGCAGATGTACGAAACGAACGGCATCGACGTGCTGCCAGGCGGCGTAATAAACTCCCAGGATACCTCATCGGGCGTCGTCAGCGGTATCAACGCCCAGTTCCGCTCAATCATAGTACTGCTCGCTGTAATGGCCGTGCTGATAGGCGTGGTCGGCAGCATCTCACTGAGCGGCGTGCTCTCGCTGGGCGTGAACGAGCGGCGGCGCGAGATTGGCGTAATGCGCGCCATTGGCGCTTCCTCATGGGATGTTGCCCGCCTGTTCATTGGCGAGGGACTGATTCTCGGCTGGCTTAGCTGGCTCATCGCCTTCCCCATAAGTGTATACGCGGGTCGGCTAATGACTGCGGCCCTCTCATCGGCGCTTGGTGTAGAGATTGTTTACCACTATACTCCGGATGGCGCTCTAATGTGGCTCGCCATTATCACCATCCTTGCTGGACTCGCCAGCGGGCTTCCTGCACGTCGCGCAACAAGAATCAGTGTCCGCGAGAGTCT
>JBJYWX010000440.1:1395-7385 GCA_046259695.1 Promineifilaceae bacterium (SeqCode)
AGGGATTTCCTCCGCCCGGACAATTTTGACTTGAAAATCTGGAGGAACCTAATGACAACTGCCCAGCGGCTGCAGCCGCTCAATGCGGAAGGCGAAGAGTTCGCCGATTTCCTGCGAAATTACCCGACCTATGCCTCGACCACCTATCTCGACCGCTTACGCGAAGAGGAATATACGCGGCTTGACGAGCAAGACCATGTCTATCTAGACTATACTGGCGGGGGACTATATGCTGAGAAGCAATTGCGCGAGCACCTGGATCTCTTGCTTCACAACGTTTTCGGCAACCCCCATTCCCACAACCCCTCTTCGATGGCCATGACGGAATTAGTTGAGAGAACGCGTCAGGCGGTACTCGACTACTTCGGCACCACGTCCGCTGAATACGTGGTAATCTTCACTCCCAACGCCAGCGGCGCGCTTAAGCTTGTTGGAGAATCCTATCCGTTTGCTCCCGGCGGCCTCTTTGCTCTTTGTGCCGATGATCATAATTCCGTCAACGGCATCCGCGAATTCGCCAAGGTGCGCGGTGCAGAGGTCCGCTATGCGCCGCTGCTCTCCCCGGCATTGCGCATGGATCTCGTCCAGCTCGATGAAATCCTCAGTGCCGCGGACCCTGCGGCTGACAATCTATTCGCCTTCCCAGCCCAATCCAACTACTCCGGCGTCAAACACCCACTAACCTTGATCGAAGAAGCTCGCTCAAAGGGGTGGGACGTGCTTCTTGATGCTGCTGCATTCGCGCCTACCAACGCCCTTGATCTGGATCGCTGGCTGCCCGATTTTGCCGCTTTCTCCTTCTACAAAGTCTTTGGCTACCCGACCGGCATCGGCGCCCTGCTCGTCCGGCGGCGCATGCTGCCCAAACTACGCCGGCCTTGGTTTGCCGGCGGCACCGTCAAAATTGTCTCCGTAAAGGCCAATGATCACTACCTCGCCGATGGAGAAGCGGCATTTGAGGACGGTACCGTTAATTACCTCAGCATCCCGGCCGTCGAGATCGGACTGCGTCATATTCGCGATATAGGCATGGAGACAATCACTGAACGGGTGCGCTGTCTAACCGGTTGGCTGCTCGATCAGCTTTCGCAGTTAAGACACAGCAACGGACGCCCGCTCGCGCGCGTCCATGGACCGAGCGATCTCGACATGCGCGGCGGTACAATCACGATAAGCTTCTTCGACAGGGACGGGCTGCCTATCTCTGGCCAGGTCATCGAGCAGCTGGCGGCCCTGGCCAATATTTCCCTCCGTACCGGCTGTTTCTGCAATCCCGGTTCGGGCGAAGCGACTTTTCAACTGCCGGAATCGCTTATGAAACAATTCTTTGAAGGCGATGAGGGCATAAACTTCGCCCAACTTGTAGCCATGATAAATGAGGCCCAGGGCGTTGATGTCAGTGCGGTGCGTATTTCGGTCGGACTTGCTTCAAACTTTTCCGATGTCTATCGCTTTATCAAATTTGCGGCGAGTTTCTTGGATCGCCACTCTATTGAGTTCCAGGAGATAACAGCGGCGCCGGAAAGCAGCTTGCGCGACGCCGCCTGATGGCTGCTAATTGATTTGCACCGGAATCTCGTCGGACATAGTTACCCATGTGCCGCCGCCCTGCAAACAGTTGTCGAAGCCGTCAAAACACATAACTAGGCGCAGCGTATAGCTGCCTGCCTCCGGCAGTTCAATCCGGTCTTCCCATGTTAGCCCCCCTGGCTTCATGGTCGAGTTCTTCCCGCCATACGTTTGCTGGTACCACTCAAAACGATCCACACCGTCTTTTTTCGGCATTACACCCAGCGCGTTGTAGGGCACTTCGTTCCCGGTCGAATTGGAGATTTGCAGTTCGAACCAGATCTTCCCTCCGGCCGAATAATCAGACCGATCTTGTAGCGCGAAATGCGAAGCCACTAGTCCGTTCGCGCCTTTAGCCGGCGGTGGTGGCGGTGCAGGCGTATCCGTAGGCGGCGGTGGGCTCGTTGGCTGGACCGGCGCCGGTACATTCGTCGGCGGTAAAGGCGCTGGTGTATCGGTTGGGGGCACTTCAGTCGCCTCCGGCGTGTCGGTACTGGCGGGTGTAGCAGTGGCTTCCGGCGTATCCGTAGCCGGCACCGGTGTATCACTCGCGGAAACAACAATCGGTGGTGGCAGCGTTGCGCCCGCCGCAGTTTCCTCTCCGCCGGCGTTCGCGTCCGCTATCGTCGACTCATTCGTCGCTGTGGCCGCCTCAGCGGGCGCTGGTGCAGTTTCGGGCTCGTTGCCGCAGCCTGCCAACAAGATGGTGCCGATAAAGACGAGGGCCGCCGCTGCCGCAAGCGCGATAAGCCGTATTTTGTCACCCGTGTGAACGCGAATCATAATAGCCTTCCAATCACAATCTCGTAATGGGCGCCGATGCTAACATGGACCCGGACAAAGACACAAGACTATAACAAGAGGCTAATCAGCGCGGCTATAACTTAACCGGACCGCGCCGCGCGCTCAACCCGTGTTTTTCAGGCCGGCGGCAATACCGTTGATCGTGACGAAAATCGCCTGCTTTAACGCGTCGGCTTCTTCACTCTCATCATTCAAGCGGCGATAGCGCCGCAAGAGATCGACCTGTATGAAGTTCAATGGGTCAATGTAAGGGTTGCGACGCTGAACCGCACGCTGCAGCACGGGATCGTTGTCCAAAAGTGCATGCTGCTCTGTCACCCGCAGAATCCATTCTACTGTTCCTTCATAGGCATTCTTGATGAAACTAAAGACTTCCTTGGCTACTCGCGCATCGCTAACCAGGTCTGCATATAGGCTGGCAATGCCCATGTCTGCCTGTGCCAGCGAGACCTGCGCATTATTAACAACGCTGCGGAAGAATGGCCCTTCTTGATACATCTCTCGTAAGCGATCCAGGTCACTTGACCCTTCTACATAGCCACCAATTCCCTGCCCGATGCCATACCATCCGGGTAATACATGTCTGCTCTGCATCCAGCTGAACCCCCACGGAATGGCGCGCAGGCTGTCAAAGGTCGCCTGCGCCGAGCGGCGGGCAGGGCGTGAGCCGATGGTCATCTGGCTAATCTCATGAATGGGCGTAGCCTCTTCCCAGTAGGCGAGTAGGTCAGGATTCTCATAAATCAGGGAGCGATAGGCTGCTAGGGAGGTCGCTGCCAGGTTATCCATTGTTTCACGCCATGATCTGGGCGGCGTAATCTGCGTGCCATAACGCTCAGGTATGCTAGACAGCAAGACCGCGTGCACAACTTGCTCAAGATGCCGCCGCGCGATCGCTGCGTTACCATAGCGTTCTTCGATAACCTCACCTTGTTCCGTAATGCGCAAGCGGCCCGCAACTGATCCCGGCGGCTGCGCCTGTATAGCGCGGTTGGCCGGACCACCGCCGCGGGCTATTGTACCGCCACGGCCGTGGAACAGCGTCAGCACTACATCCTTCTCTGCGCAGGTCTCGGCCAGCGCCTCCTGCGCCTGGTACAATTCCCAGTTCGCCGGCAGGTACCCCGCATCCTTGTTGCTGTCGGAATAGCCAATCATGATGTGTTGGCTTCGGCCGTCGCGCGCGATATGCCGGCTGTATACCTCATGATTAAAAAGCTCGCGCATGATCTGCGGCGCGTTCTCCAAATCGAGCCGTGTCTCAAACAGCGGGCAAAAAGAAAGACCTTCACGCGCGCCGTCGGGCTGCAAGCATAACCCGTGCCAATAAGCAAGCAGCATCGGTGCCAGGATGTCCGCCGTGCCGCGCGTCATGCTTACGATATAGGGGCCGAACAGCTCCGTGCCGTAGAAATCCGTTCCCCGCTTCAAAATCTGGAACAGTTCCAGCGTGTCCTGTGCCTGGGGCGAAAGACCCTCCAGTTCTTCCAGATTCGGCGCCGGCTTATCGAAAAGGCTTGTCAGCAGTTCTGCCCGTTCCGCGCTGTCTAACTCGCCGTATCCCTTTTGCCATCCCAGCTTGTCCAGCAGTTCATCCAGCACGGCCGTGTTAAAGTCACTTAGCTGCCGCAGATCGAGACGCGCGACATGCAGCCCGAACACGTTAGCCTGAGATAGCACCCCAGCCAGCTCGGCCTCAGCTACATCCTGCAGCTTCTGAGCGCGCAGCGTCTCATCGATTAAATCCAGCGGTTCCACCAAATCCGACATATGGCGCATTCGTAAGGCCGGATTCGCCTGGCCCATGAGTCGGGCAACCATATCTCCCGCCGAAGCCTCCGCAAGATCGGCGCCCAATACCGCCGCCCACAGCCGGTAGGGCTCATGCGGATAGCGATCGTACAGAAACGCCACATGGTCGGACAGCTCGTCGAAAGCGCCCAGAGCCTGCAGCATGGCCGGATCGAAATTGACAAATTGGTCCGACATACTCAACGAGCGATCCAGCATCCTTGCCTGTTCGCGCTGCCGCTCCAGTGCCAGGCCGCGGTGCAGTCGCAGCGTCTCCGCCGTAACCGCGGCCGTGACATTAGGGTTCCCATCTCGATCGCCTCCAATCCACGAGCCAAATGTCAAAAAACGCTTCGGCAGTGTCAGGCTGGGATAATAGCGCTTCAAGGCGCGCGTGGCTGATTGATATATCTCAGGCACGACGTCCCACAATGTGACATCAAAATAATAAAGGCCGGTGCGGACCTCATCTGTTACCGACGGTTTTTCAGTACGGCTGCGGCTGGTTGTCCACAACGCGGTCACTTCTGAGAGAATATGCGCTTCGATACTACTCCGTTCTCCCGGCAGCAGGTCACGGACTTCCAGATCATAAAGGGCATGCGAAATCCGGCGCAGTTTAGAGAGGACGGTACGCCGTTTGGCCTGCGTCGGGTGGGCGGTAAAGACAAGCTCTATATGCAGTCGGTCCAGCAGGCGCGCCATCTCGTATTCATCGATGCCCGTTTCATATAGAGTTTCAATTGCCGCGGCGATTGACTCGCGCAGTGGATGCGGATAGCTCTCGGCTTCGCGCCTGCGCAGCACGCGAACGCGGTGCTGTTCCTCCGCGAGATTGATCAGGTCAAAATAGGTCGCAAACGCGCGGGCGATCGGCTCGACCTGATCTACCGGCAGTCCACCAATGATTTGGTTCAGGCGATCATCAATAGAGGGATCGAGATCCAGGCGGCGCGCCTTAGTCAATGCGCGTATGCGCTCCTCAAGCTCAAACAGCTCGACCCCTGCCTGGCGCCGAATCACACGGCCGAGGATATCGCCCAGTAGGTGAATATCGCTACTTAATGAATCCACTCTGTTTCTCGAAGTTGACACGCCACGCTCCTTATGATTGCGAGTGTAAGTTGCACGGTCACCTGATACCATATGATGAACAGAAGTGCCGACGGTGCAATCATAGCTGTAACCGTCATACCTGCAAGCCCCATAACACGAACTGTCCCTCATATTTTCAGTGCGCGATTTTGTTTTTTCATTACAATTCAGATGGTTATTCGTTTAGGCTAGCGCAGTGACGCGTTTGGTTAGCAGGAGAGCAGGTGCATCATGATCTACTTCGTCATCCGGGTACTTGTTAATGCCATTGCCCTTGCCATCACTATCATCGTAACGCCTGGTCTGGACGTTCAACCGCTGGTGCCTGATATTGTCGAAATCAGCGCTACCTACCTCGTCATCGGTGCCATTTTTGGCATCATTAACGCCCTCATCCGCCCGATCGTCCTTCTCTTCACAGCCAGACTGCTCGTTCGCACAATGGGTGCTTTCGCTCTCCTGATCAACGCCTTCCTTTTCGGCGTACTTGCTCTTGTCCTGCCGCGTGTTTTTATAGTCTCTGATCCCAAACTCCTTTGGATCGCAGTGGGTAGCGTCATTATCGCCGCCGTTGTTTTTGTAATGGAAGCTGTCTTTGGGCTTGATAAGCCGGCTTTCCACAGCGAAACCGAAAACCAGTTCTATTGGAAATGGGTGGGCATGCTCTCCTCAGGACGTCGTAACGCCATCGCCGAAAACTTGCGGACCGCGCAAATCATTGACATTGGCAT
>JBJYWX010000441.1:0-13164 GCA_046259695.1 Promineifilaceae bacterium (SeqCode)
GAGATGGTTGCCTGATATGCGGGATCAACACGGGTGCGATACGCATCAGCGCACCATTGCCGGCCGAGGCAACCCCGCAGCGATGCCAGGGCAATCCCTGGTGATGATTTCTCAAAAAGCCGCTGACCGTCCGGCCAATCCCGAATATGCGCCGGCTTTGACTAACCGGGGCACAGTGTACCAGTCACTTGGACAGTTCGACGAGGCAGAGGGTGACTATGGTGAGGCAATTCGGTTGGACAGCAGTGATGCTACGGCGCGCTTCAATCGGGGCACCATTCATCATGCAAAAGGCGAGTTTGACGAGGCGCTGGCGGATTACGATGCCTGTATACGTCTGCAGCCGCAAAACGCGGCTGCGCACTATAACCGGGGCACTATTTATCACGGGCTTGGGCGCCTGCAGGAGGCACTTGAGGATTATGATGCAGCTATCGCCGAGAATCTAAAGGGCAGCGCGGCATACTCGAACCGCGGCGACGTGCATCGGGCACTTGGAAACCCTGAAGCCGCGCTCGCTGATTATGATGCAGCGATCCGTGCCAATCCCAAAGGGGGAACGAAATACCTCAGCCGGGCCATTGTTGAAGAAACGCTTGGCAGAAATCGGGATGCACTTGCCGATTACACGGAAGCGATTCGCCAGGATGGGAAGCTGCTGGAGGCGATAATAAGGCGCGGCGAGCTGTATCTGAGAACAAGTGATTGGGAGGCAGCGCTGGCAGATTTTGACGCCGCGCTTGCCACACAACCGGGGAACGGGCCGGCGTTGGCGGGACGCGCTTACGCTAATTACCAATTGAACAACCTGGATGCGGCCCTCGCAGATTATGGTGAACTCCAAGTTGTAGAGCCGGAGAATGGGGTAGCGTTCGGCCGACGCGCTGCAATCTACTACGATCTAGGCCGATATGAAGAAGGTGCGCAGGATGCGAGCCGGGCGCTGTCCCTGGAACCCGAGAATGTCGCTTATTACAGTTTGCGGGCAAAGCTGCGGCAGGCGCTGCAGGAAAATCAAGCTGCTGTAAAAGATTTTGACAAGGTGCTCGAACTCATACCAGAGGATGCAAACGCACTCAATGGGCGAGCAGAGAGTTATCGAGCGCTTGGACTCTGGGAAGAGGCGGTAGCGGATTACAGCAGGCTGCTTGAAATCAATGACCAGAATGCAGACGTCTACTTGCAGCGGGCTCAATCATATGTTGCGTTGGGCCAGTTTGAGCGGGCTGTAAGCGACTTCGCGGACGCGCAGCGTTTGGGAATAGACGAACAGTTAATCGTTTCCAGGCGGGGCCACGTGCTGCAACAACTTGGGCGCCAGAACGAGGCGCTGGACGATTTTGATCGCGCGCTTCAGTATGATCCGCAAAACGCGGCACTGCTGCTGGCGCGTGGGCGCACTT
Organism: Promineifilaceae bacterium (SeqCode); assembly: GCA_046259695.1. GTDB lineage: Bacteria > Chloroflexota > Anaerolineae > Promineifilales > Promineifilaceae > JAACFF01. Next base: position 1,404 of record JBJYWX010000441.1, read on the forward strand.
TGCAGGCGCTGGGCCGTTCTGATGAGGCCGCTACCGATTATTCCCAGGTCATACGCCTTGCGCCAGATAAAGCGGCGGATGCGCTGCAGTCGAGGGGACAAATCTACCAAGACGGAGGGTCTTTTGCAAAGGCCCGGGCAGACTTCGACGCTCTCATTCAGATCAAGCCCGATGATGCCGGTGCACACTATCTTCGCGGGCTGACCAACTATGAGCTCGGCGATTACACCATGGCCATAAGCGACGAGGACAGCGCGATTGCGCTCAATTCAGCCAATGCAGATGCTTATTACGTGCGCGGCGCCGCCAAGCAGGCTTTAGAAGATTTCCGCGGCGCGCTGTCTGATTTTGAGACGGCATTGGCTCGCCGGCCGGAGTTTATGACCGCCCAATTCCGGCGCGGACAGGTACTACTGGTACTGGGCGATGATTCCGCGGCTAGAGATGCGTTTGAGACGGTGGCTTTGCTGCAACCGGAGGAGACTCTTGAATACATTGTGCGAGCGGCTTCGTTCGCGCAGCTTGGCCTCCATGAAGAAGCGAGAAAGGATTACGAAAGCGTCGTGGCCATGGCCCCTGAGGTGGCTGACGGCCATGTCGGTCTAGCACGTGCCTGTTATGAATTGGGCCGATTGGAAGATGCCCTACAGAGTTATAGTACTGCGATTGAACTGGATAGGTCACGCGGCAGGCTCTATTTTGAGCGTGGGCTTGTGGAGCGAGCGCTTGGGCAGTCTGAAGAGGCGCTACAAGATTTTGCTGTAGCGATTGAAACGGGCGTAGAAGATGGTGAAGTCTGGCATGAGCGTGGGAAGCTGCTGTTCGAGCTGGGGCGTCTGCAGGATGCTGCTGCTGAGTACGACGAGGCGGTCTTGCGCATGCCGGAGGCTCCCGCGATCTACTATGAGCGCGGCCAATTACATGAAGCGCTAGGCAACCAGGAGAAGGCCCTTGCGGATTACGAGCAGGTGCTGGCGCTTGGAGACGATTCCGCGAAGGTCTACGCCGCCTGTGGCCGGATGCGCCTGGCGCTTGGAATGCTAGAAGAATCTGTCGCCGACTATGATGCCGCGCTGAAACGAGCGCCTGGGAAGAGTGAACTGTGGCTAAATCGGGCGAGGGCGAAAGAGGGTCTCGGCCGCATTCCCGCAGCACTAACTGACTACAGCGAGGCGATCGAACTCGACGAGGCGAGTGTGGCTGCCCTCATGGGCAGAGGCAGGCTCCTGCATAAAGAAGATCGTCTGGATGAGGCTCTCATTGATTACGATCGGCTTGTAACTCTTGAGCCGGGAGAGGCGCAGATTTATCTGGAACGGGCGCAGATCAATGAAGCTCTGGCTAACAGCGTTCAGGCACTGAGTGACTATGAAAAGGCCGCTGCCATGGCGCCTGAAATGGTTGACAGCCATGTCGGCCGAGCACGCGTATGCCATAAATTGGGCCGGTTGGAAGATGCTCTACAGAGTTACAGTACCGCGCTTGAATTGGATGCTTCACGTGGCAGGCTCTATTTTGAGCGCGCAATGGTGGAACAAGCGCTTGGAAAGTCCGAAGACGCGCTGCAAGATTTTGGCGCTGCGATTGATGAAGGCGTAGAAGATGGCGAGCTCTGGCATGAGCGTGGGAAGCTTCTGTTCGAGCAGGGGCAGCTCGAAGATGCTGTCGCAGACTATGACGAAGCGGCGGCAAGGAGGCCGCAAAGTGCCGCGATTTTTTATGAGCGGGGCCAGTTGTATGAGGCGCTTGATAGTCCGGAGAAGGCCCTGGCAGATTACGAACAAGCGCTGGTGCTCGGAGATGATTCCGCGAAGGTTTACGCGGCCTTTGGCCGTATGCACCTGGCGCTTGGCATGCCGGGCCAAGCGGTCGCCGATTACGACGCCGCGTTACAACTGGCACCTAAGGAGGGTGATCTTTGGTTAAACCGCGCGAGAGCAAAACAAGGCGTTGGCCGTATCTCCGCGGCTCTGGCAGATTACAGCGAGGCAATCGCACTCGACGAGACAAATTTCGATGCTTTTCTGGGCAGAGGGGCGCTGCTTCGGGAGTCTGGCCGTCTGGATGATGCACTGGTCGACTACGATCAGCTCGTGGCTATGAAGCCGGAAGATGCTGCTATTTATCTGGTACGCGCGGAGCTTAATGAGGCTCTGGCGAACAGTGAAGATGCAGTACGGGATTATACATCAGCTATTGAACGGGATGACACGCTGGTGACGGCCTACTTCGGGCGTGCGCGGTTAGAAGATGCACTTGGTGCCAAGGATGCAGCACTGGAGGATTACAGGCGGGTGATCGATCTGGACAACGATCACCGGGAAGCCTATGCGCGGCGCGGCGCGATCTACATTGATATGGAACGCTTCGCTGACGCGGCGGAAGACTATACGGAGGTCATCAGACTTGATCCGTCGGACAGCGACCCTTACTACAGGCGCGGTGAATTATATCTGACGATGGGGGCCTATGAGGCTGCTCACTCAGACTTTGACAGAGCGGTAAAGCTGGCGCCGGAAACAGCCGGTTACTATGCTGGGCGTGGCCGGAGCGAAGAGGCGCTGAATCGCTTGCCGGAAGCGCTGGCGGATTATGATCGGGCGATTCAGCTTGGGCTGGTAACAGCGGCGGCTTATGCCAATCGCGGCCGCGTTCATGAGGGGCTGGAACAATTTGCCGAGGCCGTGGCAGATTATGGTGAGGCTGCTCGTCTGGCGCCGGAAAATGCAAGTATATGGTTAGCGCACGGCCGCTGCCAGAATGCGCTGGGCAGTCACAGGGCGGCGGCGGCCGATTTCACCAAGGTCCTGGAATTGGAGAGCGACAATGTGGAAGCGCTTTCTGGCCGTGCCGCAGCCTATGCGGCCGCAGGTAAGCTGGATGACGCATTGGGTGATTACGAGGCGCTGGCCGAGTTAGAACTCGATTCCGCTGCGCTGTTCCTTGAAATGGCCCAGCTCTATGGGGCGATGGAAAGGGATCAGGAAGCTATTGAAGCGTATAGCAAGGCGATTACGCTCGATCCGTCGCTGTCACAGGCGTATTTTGGGCGAGGCGAGCTGCACGAAGATAAAAACGACTTCGATAAGGCGATTGCCGATTTCAGCGCGGTCGTTGAACTAGAGCCCACCTCCGCCGCAGCGTACAAGAAACGCGCGCGGCTACATGCTTTGCAAGAAGCATATGCGAATGCTATTGCCGACTACAGTGAGGCGATTCAACTTAATGCTGAAGACAGAGTTGCCCTTTACGGCCGAGGCAGGGCGTATCAGGCGGTGGAGGAAAATGAAGCGGCGATCGGCGACTTTGACGAAACGATCCGCCTCCATCCCGCAGATGATATAGCTTATTACAGCCGGGGAAGTGTACTTGAAGCGGCAGGCCGTTTGCCGCAGGCATTGGCTGATTACGACGAAGCAATCAAGCTTGGTGCGGTTTTTGCATCTGCTTATGAAAGCCGCGGCCGCGTGCATCAGGCGCTTGGCCAATACGAAGATGCGGTGGCCGATTATGAGGAGGCCATTCGATTGGTTCCTGACGATCCCAAAGTCCTCTTGGGACGGGGGCAGTCTTATGCCGGACTGGAGCGTTTCGATGAAGCGCTTAATGATTTGGATAGGGCTTTGATGATAGCTCCGGAGCTGAGAACGGCATACAGCGAGCGCGGCCGCATATTTATGAAGACCGGCCAGATCGACGATGCCCTAGAAAACTATGACGCTGCAGTTCGCCTAGCGCCGGATGCGGGCCAAGTCTACGTCGATCGCGCCGTCGCGTTCTTGGAGCGCGATGAGCTGGAAAACGCGCTGGCTGATTTCAGTAAGGCGATCGTTACGGAGCCGTCGCTTGCTACAGCTTACTCCCAGCGCGGCGATATCTTGATGCGGCTTGACCGCGTTGAAGAGGCAATTGCCGATTATAGTGAAGCGCTGAAACTCAATCCGGACCTCGCTCGCACCTACACACAGCGCGGCCGCGCCAACCATGCACTGAAGCATTATCGAGAGGCATTTGAAGATTTTCAGGAAGCGATTGATCGAAATCCGGCTGATGCACTGGCCCATTTCAGCCGTGGTGAGACTTTCCGCGAAATGCAATGGTATCTTAAAGCCGTGGTAAGTTATGACCGGGCGATTGAGCTGGATCCTGTATTTGATATTGCACTTTGCCGGCGCGGACAAACGAAATATGCGCTTGGCCAATACCAGGAAGCATTGTCAGATTTCGATGAGGCACTGGAGATAAATGGCGATAATGTTGCCGCTTATCTCGGCCGTGGCGATGCCAACTATGCTTTGCAGCGATACGATGAAGCCATTTCCGACTACAGCCGTGTGATCCGCTTCGAACCACAGGAAAAGGAACCTTATGCTCGCAGGGCCGCAATTTACTCCGTCCTAGGGCGTTACGAAGAAGCATTGGCCGATTACGATGTGGCCATTCAATTAGACGCCGAGGATATACGCTTGCGCAGAGACCGGGGCATGATCTTACTGGAACTTGAACGGCCGGGTGACGCACTGGCTGATTTTGATGCGGCCCTTAACCTGAACCCCGACGATATTGAACTGCTGCAGCGGCGCGGCTCAATCTATTTTGCAAGAGCAGAGATGGCGAGCGCGGTGGCGGATTTTGATCGCGCCCTGCAGATCGATGCCGAAAACAGCAGCATCATTCTTAGGCGAGCCGACGCGCATCGGACACTTGGCCAACTGGAAGAGGCACTGCTCGACTATGATGCGGGGCTTGTTCTCGAACCGACGAACATTACCGCCTATTATGAGCGCGCCAACGTCTATCGAGCTCTGGGCCGGAATGAGGAAGCGCTCAGCGACTTGAACGAGGTGCTGCGTCTGAGACCGCAGCAGTTAGGCGTATTCAGGGATCGTGGCCTGGTACTTGAGGCGCTTGGCCGGAACGAGGAGGCGCTGGCCGATTTTGATGAAGCGCGCAAGCGCGATGGCAGTGATTTCCTGGTACAGGCGGGCCGCGGCCGTGTCTGCCTGGCGCTGGGCCATTATCAGGACGCTCTTTCCAGTTTCGATGCCGCTGTGCAGCTGAACCCGGAAGATATTGAGGCCCTCTACGGGCGGGGTGAGGCTTACCTAGCCCTGGAACGACATGCCCGGGCCCTGGCCGATCTCAACAATGTACTGGAACGCGAACCGGATCATGCCGGCGCGCTCCGCGATCGCGGTCGTGTCTATGAGGTGCTGCACAATTACGACCAGGCAATGGCCGATTATGATCGCGCGATAGAGCTCGACCGCAACAACGGAGAACTATATCGCTACCGGGGAGATCTATATCGTCTGTCAGGGGATTTCGCTGAGGCCGTGCATGACTACGACCGGGCCGTCCGTCTTGAGCCGCAAGACGGGAAAACATATGCAAAGCGCGCTGCCGCGCAAGTTGCGCTCGGCCGTATTGAAGATGCCTTGCAGGACTATGATCAGGCAATCCACCTTGGCGTGTACGATATGAGACTCTTCAGCGAGCGTGGAGATGCCTATCAGGCACTCGGGCGATATGAAGAGGCACTGCCGGACTACAATGAGGCAATACTACTTAATCCGGCAAGTGCGCAGATATTTCTCAAGCGCGGCCAGGCGTATTTGGCGCTTGAACGTTACGATGAAGCGCTTGCCGACTTCGACAAGGCAATCCGGCACAATCCGGAGGAGGCCCAGGCCTTCTATGCCAGTGGTATTGCATACTTAATGTTGACCAGGCTGCCGGAAGCACTGACATATCTTGGCGAGGCTTTGCGACTTCGGCCGGACGAGGCGGAATGGCACGCAACTCGTGGAGAAGCGCTGATGGCGTTGGGGCAGATGCAAGAAAGTGCTGCGGCATACAGCGCTGCTATCGACCTGGAACCCCAGCAGGCCGCGCTGATCGGCCAGCGTGGACGCGCCTACGTAAGTTTGGGACAGACGAAAGAGGCGCTGAGGGACTTCAACAGGGCAGTCGATCTGGCGCCCGATGTTGGCGAGAATTATTTTGAGCGTGGGAAGTTGTTCCAGGCTGACGGTGATTTCGTTCAAGCACTTGCCGATTTTGACGCCGCCATGGATTTGGGTCCTGTTACCGCTGAGTTACTGCAGAAGCGGGTCGAAACACACCTCGCCCTCGAGATGTATGAGGAGGCAACGCGCGACTGCGAACAGGTGTTGTCGCTGGAACCGGATAACAGTCAGGGCTACCTGGATTTGGCCGAAACATTGATTCTGCAAGAACGGCTGGACGATGCTTCCGCGGCTTTGAGCGATGCAATTGGTATCAATCCCGAAAACGGGGATGCCTTCTTACAGCGCGCGCGAGTCCACCGGGCTCTGGGCGATTTGGAAGCTGCACTCGCGGACTATGAACAAGTGATAGAAATCGCGCCGGAAGACGCTGGACTGCACAGCGAACGAGGTGAGGTCCTTGTTCAACTGGGGCGGACAGCCGAGGCGCTGGCAGAATATGATGTCGCTATCGAGCTTAATCCGGAAGACGCACGAGCTCTCGGCGGCCGAGCGCACCTGTACTTTGCTAATGGTCGTTTGCCGGAGGCATTGGCAGATTTTGAGGAATCATCGCGGTATGGTGTCTTGGACAGCTCCATGCTTCACGAGCGGGGCAGAGCGTTCGCAGCGCTGGGTCGCCACCGGGAGGCGCTGTCGGATTATGACGCGGCTCTGGCCCTCCATGGCGAAGAGAAGGGCGTATATATCAGTCGAGCAAATCTTTATAGCATTCTTGGGCAACATGATGAGGCGATCGCTGACCTGAATGAATTCCTGCGTTCCGGCGCGAAGGATAAGCGCGTGCAAGCAGATACACTGTTTGAGCGCGGCCAGGCACAGGAGATGCTGGCAGATTATGATGAAGCACTTGCAAGTTATGGTCAGGCGATAGAGCTTTGGCCGGAGAATGCGCCCTATAGGCTCAATCGTGGCCGCCTGCTTCTTGAGCTTGAAAGATACGAAGACGCGCTGGAGGATTTTGATCAGGTCGTCGAGCTCGAACCTAATAACGCTGCGGCATTGAGCCAGCGTGGTGAGGCGTATGTGGCTCTGGACCGGATAGGCGAAGGGTTAATCGATTATGATAGTGTGATTGCGCTGGACGAGGGCGCTGACGCCAGGGCTTACAGTGCACGTGGAGCCATCTTTGAATTGGCCGGCCGTTATGGGGAAGCTCTCGCGGACTACGACAATGCGCTGCTGATGGATCCTCAGAATGATGCCGTGCTCACTGCGCGCGCCCGCGTGAAGGAGGCGCTTGCCCAGTGGGAGGAAGCGCGAGCCGATTACGCGGAAGCAACAGCGTTGAACGCGACTAACGCAGAAGCGTTCGCGGGCGCCGGCCGTTTATTCTATCGTATGGCACAGTACCCAGAATCGTTGGCCTACTTCGGCGAGGCGCTGCGACTTGAGCCGGGGGATGCTCAGACGCTGACGAAGCGCGCGGAAGTTCTGACCGTTCTCGGACGTTATGACGAGGCGCTGCAAGATCAGCTAGCCGCGAACGAACTCGAAGCCACGGCCGAACGTGTGTATGCCATTGGGAACAGCTATCAAGCCATGGGTGATCTTGACGAAGCGCTGGCCTTTTACAATCGTGCTGGGGAAATGGGCTTTGACTCGGCCGACCTCTATGCAAGGCGTGCCGATACGCTGCTGGCTCTTGGGCGCGCGAAAGAGGCGATCGCTGATTTTGACGTGACAATCGAGCGCCAACCAGAGAATATCGCCGCGCTTTTCAGCCGCGGCGAGGCATGTGAAAGGGTCAACGAACTGGAAAAGGCACTGTCTGATTACGCTGAAGTGCTACGGCTTTCACCAGATTATGCACAGGCATATTTCCGCCGCGCTAGATTGCAGCGACGTAACGGGCGCTTGGAAGAGGCGCTGTCGGATTACCAGGACGCGATTTATCATGGATTGCAGAATGCCGTGATCTACAAGGAACGGGGTGATACGAATCGTGCTCTGAACCGAATAGGAGACGCTCTGGCGGACTACGATACAGCCGTACGGCTTAATCCAGAATATAGCGCGGCCTTGTATCACGCGCGGGGCACGATCCATCTGGAACGCAAGGAACTGCGCCTGGCGCTGGCGGACTTTGATGCGGCCGTGCGCCTGTCTCCGGAAGAAAGCGCCTATTGGTTGGAGCGCGGTAACGTCTATAGAGCACTCAGACGGATGGACGAAGCAATTGCGGATTACAATAAGGCGCAGCAGTTGGACGATCAGAATTCACAGGTCTACTTCAATAGGGGCGTGGCTCTGGAAAACATGGGTCAACTAGAAGATGCCCTGTCGGACTTTGAAGAGGTCCTGCTCCTCGATCCGGCGCGGGCACAGGCACATTACAATCGCGGCGTTGTACTGGAGATGCTTGGTAGATATCCTGAAGCGCTGGCTGACTACGACAAGGCTGCCCAACTGGATGCCAACGATGCTTTCGCCCGCTACAAGCGGGGTGCCATTCAGGAGCGCCTGGAGAACCACGACGAAGCGCTGCGTGATTTTGATGCGACGCTACGCCTGCTTCCTGGCTATGCGCCAGCCCACTATCGCCGCGGCGAAATATATGAGCGTTTGGGCAATCTTCCCGCCGCCCTTGCCGATTACGATCAAGCACTGGAGCTCGAGCCGGTTGCCGGACGAGTCCTCATGCGGCGCGCCACATTGTACAGCAAGCTGGGCATGATGAAAGAGGCGCTGGCCGACTACCGGGCAGCGGCGCGCATTGACCTGGGCGTACCGGCAGAAACGGAGATAGAAGCAGGCGACATTGGGCATCTGGCGCAGGCGCCGGTTAACTTCACAGAACTGATCAGCGACTTGCCGGTTCAGCTGGATACTACGGCTTTCACCTTGGCTGAGGATGCTGAAGGTCTTTATGCGAGCACGCGGGCACAAATCGATCACGTCATGTCGCCTGATAGCGACGCTGCCGCACGACAGCAATTGTTTGATCGGTGGATGCAGCGGCTTGAACTCCCACACGAGCGCCAGAGTGCGAACCTTGCCCTCAGCCGGCTAGTGCAAAATGACGATACAAGTCTGCTGCTGCTTGAAAGCCCGCAGCCGATACCGCTGAGCAGAGAAGTGACCCTTGTTCTGAATAAACGTACATTCCGACTCCCTGTTCCCCGCATGGCGCGCACCTTGCCCGTTGATATCGGCAAATCAGATGTACTTATTGAGTTAGCCGATACGCGGGAAACATCTGGTCCGGCAGAGCTAAACCGGTTGACCAAACCATTCGCGCAGCTCGAGTGGCTGGTACACTATACAGAAACCAGTTCTGGAGGCGTCTATAACATTTATGAGATGGCGCGTCCCGTTGTAAAAGCAAATAAGATCTTGCTGCAAGGATCAGTTGAGCGCACCTATCATTCGGGTCTTGAGGGAGACCAGGCTCCGCCGTCGTGGCTAAAGAATTTGCGCGGCATTAAGAACAACGAAATCGGGCTGGTTGACAACAGCGGGAAGCTGATTTTTGGGAGCTTTATTCCTTCAGTGTTCCAGTCAATCGCGATTCGCGTGCTAACAAACGCGGACGAAACACGGGCGCTGATTATTCCGATCAAGAGAGATCATGAAGAGGAGGCCTTGGACCCCCTGCCGGAAGGGAACTACCGCCTTGACTTTGGCTTGAAACAGTCACCCAACCAGACGGTTGAGCAAGGAAGGGTTCAGGCTTCACTGGAAACTCAGTGGTAGGAAACCACGCCGTCAGGCCATCCCCTATCACCTATTTTCTTGCCGTCATTGCTGCTGTCCCATGGGCGCGTCACCAGGTTCGACGACGGTCGCGGTGGCAGTAATTTTGCCTGCATTGGCGAACTGAAGTGCAATCTCGACTGTTGTACCTATTTCCAGGGGCGCTTCTTTGCCGATGCACATGACATGTAGCCCGCCTTTTTGCAGTAAGACGGTTTCGCCGGCCGGAATAGGGATCTGACCACCTTCTACTTCACGCATGACCATGGTGTCTCCTTCCATGACCATGTCGTGCAGCTCAAGAACGGCACACCCGTCCACCGATGCCCCAATCAAGGCGTCATCTGCCGTCCCATGGTTCATGATTTCCATCCAAAATGAGCCCGTCTCGGTTGGAAGCGTCATGTTGGCCTGCGCGTTGCGGACCTCGATGCCGCCTTCTACCCCTCCTGAAGATGCCGGTGATGATGCGTTATCTTCTATGGCACCTGTACAGGCGACAAGCAACAAAGACAGACCAAGCATCAGAAAAGCATTAGCCAAGTGCTTGTTAATTGACATAACCTCTTCTCCTTTGGAGCTATACGAGCAGGGGATGCGGTAGTGTGCTCCCATACGAATTCTACCCATTATGGAGAAGAAGAGCGATGAACTGCGCCGGCGAACCGGGGCAGCCTGCTGTAATTGGGGAGGGGCAGTGCAAGATCAGACGGGCAGGCGGCAGTGCCGCTATCTATCGCGCCTGACAGCGGCCAAACAAAGACGTTCGAATTCTTCGGGATCAAAGTCTGCAGGAGCTGACCCGGTAACAATGGGTACCTGGTTCTGCTGTTTCGCGGTAAGCAAGACCGGTTCGACGACCGGTTTTTCGAAGGATACGGCCACGTGTGTGCCAGCTTTGTCGTTCGCTGTTGGGCCGGCAGCGACCATAGGGCCCAATTGCTCGTCCATTTCGACCATGTCTTCAGAAACCAGAGAGGCACCGGTGTCGCTGGATGCCGGGCGTATACCGGACTCGTTAAGTGTTGCTGCTTGGCTTATGCCGGTCTGGCTGAGAGAAGAAGGATTTTCTGGCGGCGAAAATGTCTTTGGGGCCGCTCGTCTCGCACTGCCAAGATTGCGCAGCTCGTAGTCAAAGGATTGGCCAGAGTGGTTATTGAGGGCGGGAAGGAGGCCGAGACGCCGGCCCTGCCATTGGCAGTTGCGGCAGGCATAACGGTAGACTGGCATGCCATAGTTGTTGAGCAGCCGATCAGTAGAAGAACGCTTCGTCCGGATAAGCTCTTGCTGGCGGCAGCTAGGACATCCGTCCTCCGCACAGAGCTTCTGGTTCTTCAGGATTTTCCACCGCAAGAGCTGAGCGACCAGCAGGCCAAGAATCAGGAACAAACCGACGGCCGTCGCCGACACGATAAGAGTAGGAAGTTGGAAACGGCCAACCTCTATCATATCGGTCCCAATGAACTGGAAAAGCGTCCGCTGCGCAAAGGGTGTGGCCAGCCAGAACGCTAGAAATGATCCGAGCAGCAGGATAAAAAGCGTAAATGCCACAGGCAGCCAGAAATTGCCTTCGCGATGTTTGTTAACGTGATACTCTTGAGGCGCATAATACGTGGAAAGATGTTGCACAGGGATGTGGCTAAGCGTGCCCTTGCTCATAGATACCTCTCAAACAGTCCTTTATGGCGCAGCGGCCTGGTTGGCGGTTTTCCGAATCTCGCAATGTGGCCGGCAAATCAGGGTGAAGCTAAAAGGTGCGGCCGTGATGAGTTCAATTTGGCGGTAAATGTTTTCTTAAGCTGCGTCTCATAATAGGAGATGCAGCTTAAGAAGAAACTTACATTTGATCACGGAAGGCTACTAGGGGCCGCCAGTCGGCGTCCTAGTTGTATGAAACCGCTCCAGGCATCACGGCCGGAGGTATGGCCCATCGATTGCAGGCGGTGGAGTGCACCAGGGGTACCGCGGGCAAGGTGATGCCAATGGATAGTGGCCTCACCCTCTGCCGCAGCGCGCAAGAAGCTGGCAGACAAGGT
>JBJYWX010000442.1:0-4759 GCA_046259695.1 Promineifilaceae bacterium (SeqCode)
GGATGTACAATCACAACAGTAGCCCGACTCTGGTCAACGTCTCTTTTATAGGCAACTCGGCGGAGAACAACGGGGGTGGGCTATATAATGAGGAAGCAAACCCGAGCCTCGCCAATGTGGTTTTCAGTCGCAATCAGAGTAGTGGCTGTGGGGGTGGATTGAACACTACATTGGGAAGCCCGGAATTGGTAACCGTCACCTTCAGCGACAATAGTGCCGACAAAGAGGGTGGCGGAATCTGCATTGATCGTGGTAGCCCCACACTGAAAAACTCCATCTTGTGGGGCAACACAGCTAATACGCTAATCGACCGCGAAAAGCAGGTTTACAGTAAGGTCTCATTTGTCATGGAAGACAGCCTGGTGCAGCATGGCTGCAATTCGACATGGGGCTGCGGGAGCAATATCATCACCATCGATCCGCAGTTTGTGGATGCAGCCAACGACGACCTGCGGCTAAGAGGCACTTCGCCCGCCGTCGACAGCGGGAACGATGTCCACTTACCGGCGGACACGCTTGACCTGGATGGTGATCTGGACACCAGTGAGCAACTGCCTCTCGACCGGGCGGGAGGCGCACGTATTTATGGTAACTCTGTCGATATGGGCGCTTATGAGACACAGTGCTATGGATACGAGATGGACAAAGGTGATGATCTGCTGGACCAGGGGCGGGATTACCGTGTGGATTTTCATAACGAGGATAGTACGACGCCGAAAACGATTAAAGATACGAAAACTGCTTACAATGAAGCAGTGATCACTCGTTTCCAACAGTCCGATGAGCATTACGCTATAGCCTTGGTTTGTGCCGTTTCCGAGGACCAGAAACGGGACGCTATCGAGGGCCGCTTTAATGCCCGCTGGGAAATTGCCACCGGCAGCATGCTGCAAGGCAATGATCAGATGGTGCAGGCCCTTGACGTGGAAACAGACGATCCTGATGCCCTGGGCAATGAAATTGACTTCTTAGTAGATGCACTCAGTTGGTACAGCCCTGCCACCGATCTATACAAAGAGCTGTTGACTGACGGACGCTATACCGATTATATTGACAAAAATGGTGAGCGGACCGATCCCATTTCAGGACAAACGATGTCTGACATGGAACGCCTGGCCCAGGCCTCGGCTAAGAAGAGCCGCGCCTACCTGGAGCTGGCCGAACGCCAGTTTCGCAAATATGCCAAGGACGAAGCCGAGGAAACGCTGCGCCGGGGTATCGCGCTGGCCATCGTTGAGCAAGCCCTGCTGGCCTCTCTTTGGCCGGAGTCCGATATTCTGCAAGAAGATGTCAGCTACCAGGCCCTGGGCCGCAACATCTCCGGTATGCAGCGTCTCTTTGATTACCTGGTAGAAAACAAGAACCCCTTAGGGTATGGCCCCGAGTATGTCGCCTTTCATTACCAGCCCAAGAATGACGAACCCGGGGGAAAACGCCAAAACAACTACGAACAGACCGCGGTTTTGGCCTCTGCCAAGCAGGAAAGCGCAAGAGAAGCAGTCGATGATGCTGAAGATTATAAAGGTCGGGTCGATGATGATTTCGAGAAACTGCAAAAGGACTTGGAAAACATTAGGGATAAGTACGATAAACAACAGGTAGAAATCTGTGGCACAAATGACGATCTTGAACCCGATCTTGATGGGTGCTTTACCAACCCAGGCGGGCGCATGTACGAGCAGATGGAGCGCATTAATGAAGCCCACTATCGCCTCCAGTTAGTGCAAGTGCAGATGGAAAATCAGCAGTACCTGATCGATATCGAGCAGGACCGGTTGCAAGAGGTAACCAAGGTTTACGATGCGACCTGGTATGCAGTTGATCAATTGACCCAGAAGGCTCTGGACTTTGACGCTGACAGCCAGGATGAAAGCCTGCAAACAGCCGGCAAAGTTTTGCAGGGCGTTAATTCAATCGTGAGTGGCGCCCTGTCCGGTGGTGGAGGTTGGGGTTCCGTTATCGGTGGAGTTTCGTCGGCACTTGGTTTCATCGGCGGCGAGATGGGTGGCCCTTCGGAAGAAGTACAATTACTTAAAGACCTCAAAGAACTGCAGGCGGCTGAAATTCAATTCAAAGGGCTGGAAATCAATAAAGAACATGAAATAGAAATCGCCAATAGCGCTGCCGTCGTGAAAAGGCTGGCGCTCAGATTTGCCGAACTGAATGTTGAGCGCGCCATTGCCATGAGTAATCTGCAGCAAGAACTGGCCCGACTGGAAGGATTAATAACCCAGCTGCAATACACGCAGGCCGAGCGGCACAAGGCCAAGAACTTCTTGGAATTATGGCAGGATCCCGCCGTGCGGGTGATGCGTGATTACTGGATGGAACTGGCAAACGATCGGTTTGATGTGGCTATGGACTATGCCTACCGGACGGGGCGGGCGTTAGACTATGAAGTCAACCAGGATATCACCTATTCCGGTCTCCCTCTGACCCATCTGCAAGATCTCTATCAAATCCATGACCCGGCATCTCTAAAAAAAGCGCTGGATCAGATGGACGACGCTTACAATAACTGGTTGGGCAGCGCGGAAATCCCCTCACCACAAAAAGCCAGGGACAGAGTCTACCTCAGCCAGGCCGTCGGTTTTGAGGACAGCTATGATCCGGCCCTCGACCGTATCGTCACCCGTGAAGAAAAGTTCAATGCCTTCCTGCGCGATCCGGCCAATTGGATCGACCTGGACAATGATGGAACCCCCGAAAGCGTGCGATTTACTTTCCAGACGTCTATCTTCCTGGGCAACCAGTTCTTCGCCACGTCGGTCTTTAATGATAAGATTTCCTCTATCGAGATGCGCGTGCGCGGCAGCACTCTGGGCGATGAGCAGGTCGTGCTGCACCTGACCCAGAGCGGTACGTCATTCATGCGCACGCAGAACGCCTTCAAAAACGAGGGCTCTGATGATATCCGCACCTATAATATCGCGGCGCAAAAGGCGAGAATCACCGCGGCGACCAATGAGAACATGCTGCCCGCTGAGATCGCCGCGAACCGCGAACTGGCCACGCGCAGCGTGGCCTTTACCACCTGGACCTTGACCATCGACAATGTTCATGAACCGAATAATTTTGACCTGGACATTGAAAGCATTGAGGAGATTGAGCTGACGATCATCCACGAAGCTTATACGCTGCAAGGTATCAGCAGCATGAACGCGGCCCAAGTCGAGGGCGCGCCCAGCATCTTTGAGCCGCCGCCCAACCGCACATACCGGCCCATTGCAGCGCCCAGCGCTTCCTTACCTTCAAGCCAATTTTCGCTTGGCATGGAGGAGGAGTCGCTGATTAGGCAGAGCGCCTCCGATCTCACCGGTACCTATATGGGCGCGGTACTTGTCAATGACCCTCTAAACATGCCGCCGCTGGATCTGGGCCTGGTGCTGGTGGACACCAACGGAACACTAAGCGGTCACATTGAATCAACCCGCGCTGTAGACCAACCCGTTTTGGCTGTTGCCGATGGCAAAAAGCTGGGACCGTCTCTCTCCGGATCGCGGAGCGGCGACAGCTTTACCCTGCAGAGCGAGGAATATACCAACGACTTTACTCCCGGCATCACCCGCCAGATTGTACTAGACAGCGGCGTCATCAGTGAAAATGGCAACATCCTCAGCGGCGTGTACAGCGAAACGCTGACGGGTCTTGCTCCCGAGCCGGTGGTTATAACAGGTGACTTTCAATTGTACCGCTCCGCCAAAGACCTATCGGCCATGGCGGATTTCAAGGCCGTACCGCGATCCGGCTCCGCGCCGTTGACCGTGCAGTTCAGCGACCAGTCCGGCGGCGCTCCCAACGCCTGGAACTGGGACTTCGGCGATGGCAGTACCTCGACCGAACAGAATCCCAGCCACACCTATACGGCCAACGGCCGATACACGGTGACATTGCAGGTCGACTACGAAACAGATGAACCCAGTACGGTGACCAAAACAGACTACATCATCGTCGCCGAGCCAACGGAACCGCGGGCCACGTTTAGCGCCAGCCCGCTCTTTGGCATCGCCCCTTTGACCGTCGCTTTCACGGACGAGTCCGGCGGTGTCCCGTCCAGTTGGTCCTGGGATTTTGGTGATGGCGGCACTTCAACGGAGCAACATCCGACGCATACCTACAGTCAGGAAGGGATCTATGACGTGACCTTAACCATATCAAACGCCATCGGCAGCGATACGAAGTTTGCTCCCAATTATGTCACCGTTACGGATACCATTTCGATATACCTGCCGTTGACTTTGAACAATGTTGATTAGTGGCACCTAATAAGATGGAAGCCATGCCGGTCGGAGCACCGCTTTGTCGCCAGACGAGCTAAGGTATTGCGCGCCATCTACTTACGAAGGCGGAAGCTTGACCTGGCAAATAGCGCAGCTCTTATACCATTCACTCCAACCTTTGTGGTTTGATTTGCCAAGAGTCGCTTAATCCAGGCAACAATGAACTATAAGATAAGTCGGGCAGTTTTTCATTCATAATGAGTTCAGGAGACTACTCATTATTGTTTGCTATTTCTAATGGGAATAGGAGCCAACCAAATAAAGTCTACCCTTACTGCAACCAACCGTGGGCGGGATCATTCGTTAGATTTGGCGGTCAAGCTTGAATCCCACATAAGACTGTACGATCCAGCCCAATGATTAAAGGAGGTCTCATTTGAGCAGTATTGATCTTGGCATACTAGCGATATCGTCAGCATAGTTTTTCCTTGAGTTTGGATAACCAATTAATTACTCAGTGAGGGAATTACATGAATCAC
>JBJYWX010000443.1:0-12619 GCA_046259695.1 Promineifilaceae bacterium (SeqCode)
GGAGATGGACATCGGCCTATACCAGGAGCCCAATGTGTGGGTTCACCATCCGATAACTAGCGAGAGATTGCTGAAGAGTTGAGGTGCGGCAGTGATGTCACTTTTGACGAGCTTGTCGCGCAAGCCCTCAGCCAGGAATTTTCGGGCTGGGATTTCTCCTGGCTGCCGGCCCGAAGAGGCGCAACCTATTACTGAATTCTATGACATTGGCGCCATTGTCTTCTTCTTGAAGATTATTGCCTGGCAAATTCCCGACTTTTCGGCTGGGAAATATCGTGACCCGCTGGCGGCCCTACACCAGCATATTTATTGTTGAGCAAAGTTCCTTTACCGTTCACGCCCGTCGCTTCTTGATTGAAGCAGAGCAGGTGAGGTAACCGCGCTTAGCGATCTGCACTTACCAATAGGTTAATTCCAGGCTGTGACGGCATCCAATGCCGCTTTTTCTTCGCCGGTAAGCGCGATCTCCCCCCCTTTTATCGTATCATGAAGCTGCGCCAGCGAATTGGCGCCGATGATCGCCGAACTGACGGCCGGATTGGCAAGCACCCAGGCGATTGCCGTTTGGGCAACAGTCGCCTCGTGGGCATGACCGATCTCCTCCAGCCGCTCCACGGCCGCAAATCCCCGGTCATTCATGTAACGTTCGCGGATGCCGTGGGCACGATCTGAGCGTGGCAGATCGCCGTCACGGCGGTATTTGCCGGTCAGGAATCCGCCGGCCAGTGGGCTGTAGGGAATGACCCCGATCTCCTGATCAAGGCATAGCGGCTGCAGCTCGCGCTCAAACTCGGCGCGATGCACCAGGCTGTAATGCGGCTGCAGGCTGTCAAAGCGCGCCAGTCCGCGCACGTCGCTGATCCAAAGGCTTTTCGCCAACAGCCAGGCCGGATAGTTGGAGCAGCCGATATAGCGCACCATGCCGTTGCGTACCAGGTCGTCCAGCGCCCGCAAGGTTTCATCCAGAGGCGTATCCTCATCGGGGAAGTGCACCTGGTAAAGATCGATGTAATCAGTCTGCAAGCGGCGCAAGCTGTTTTGCACGCTGTCGAGAATATGCGCGCGCGAAAGGCCCTGGTCGTTCGGGCCATCACCCATTCTGCCGCGCACTTTAGTAGCGATAATTACCCTGTCGCGTACTACGGCACCGGAGGCGATCCAGCTGCCAATCATCTTTTCGCTCACGCCGCCCGGGTTCCCGTCGACCCAGTTAGAATAGACATCGGCCGTATCCAGGAAATTGCAGCCCAGGCTGACGGCCTCGCTGATAATCTTATGCGCTTCCGGTTCCGCGGTGGACCAGCCGAATTGCATCGTTCCCAAACAGATCGTAGATACTTTGAGGCCAGTCCGGCCCAGCCGTCGATACTCCATGGTCATCTTTCTCCTCAAACCCGTTTTCCGCGCCCGGCAACTGCCAGGCGCAAGTAACGGCGCGCTGTTATTCTGACTTCTCTAGAATGTGGGTGACCACGGTGGCGCCACTACCGCCGATGTTCTGGGTCATGGCGACCTTGACATCCTCAATCTGCGCCTCGCCAGCATCGCCGCGCAGCTGCAGTGTCGCTTCAGCCAGTTGATAAAGGCCGGTAGCGCCAACGGGGTGGCCGCGAGCCTTAAGCCCACCCATCGTGGCAATAGGCAAACGGCCGGTAGGCAATATGTCACCATTCAGGCCCATACGCACGCCCTGGCCGGGTTCAGCAAAGCCGCACGCTTCGAGCGATAATGCTGCCATAATTGAAAAGGCATCATGCAGCTCAAAAAAATCGATCTCTTCGGGCCCTACACCTGCCTGCTGGTAGGCGCGCTGCGCTGACTGCTCCGCCGCTTTGAGCCACAGCGGGTCTTCGCGGTCGTGGATAGCGAGGGTATCGATAGCCGACGCGGAACCTATTACGCGCACGGCGGCCGGCGCCTTCTCAGCCGGAACAAGCAGCAAAGCCGCCGCACCATCGCCTATGGGCGAGGCGTCAAAAAGACTTATCGGGTCGGCTACGATGCGCCCCCGATCGAATGTTTTCTGGCTAATCGGCGCACGAAAAAGCGCATTGGGGTTCTTGGCGCCGTTGGCATGGGCGTTCAAGGCGAACGGCGCGAAGTCATAGCGCGTATAGCCATATTCATACATATAGCGCTGCATAACAAGAGCATTCAAACCGACAAAGGATACGCCCTGCACCACCTCGTAATCGGCATCCGCGGCCGTCGCCAGGGCGGCCGTGGTCTTGGCCCCCAGGGATTCGGTCAGCTTCTCCACGCCGACCACCAGTACGGCATCCATTTCACCGCTGGCAATAGCCAGGAGCCCCATACGCATGGCAGACGCCGCCGAGCCGCAGGCCGCCTCCATCTTCACTGCTTCCACGCCCCACTGCCCCAAGTAATCGGCAACCAGCGCGCCCAACTGGCGCTGTTGGCTCAGTTCGCCGCTGGTCATGTTGCCGACATAGATCGCGTCGACGCGCGTCACGTCCGCGTCTTCCATCGCCGCTCGCGCGGCATTTACGGCCAGGTCGCGAATCGAAAGATCCCAGTGTTCGCGCACGGGTGTCTGGCCGACACCCAGAATAGCTGTCTGATGCATAAGAGGTAACCTCAATTGATTGTTATCCAACAGGGCGGAGCGCCGGCTTTCCCTGCCAATGCAGCGCGCGCCCGGCTCATTTAGTCTAGCCGGATTCTCTGCCAGAAACTATCAGGGGCTTGTCGAAAGCTACCAACTCTCAGGCTACATTGATGCGCAGCGTCCAGCCGTAGGGGTCCTGGACGCGCCCATATTGGATGTCAGTCAGGGTATTGAAGAGACGCGTGGCCACAGGACCGGACTGGTTGTCATTGATGGTCACGATCTGCTGATCGAATTCGAACTTACCCACGGGAGCGATTACGGCCGCCGTTCCACAGCCAAATACTTCAGTTATCTGGCCGGATTTGATGGCCGCGAGCATCTCATGCACTTCAACACGTTCTTCGGCCACGTCATAGCCAAGATCGGCCGCCAGATGAAGGACTGAGTCACGAGTCACGCCGGCCAGAATGCTGTCGCTAAGGGGCGGCGTAACCAGGCGCTTGCCCTCGTAAACGAAGAAGATGTTCATGGCCCCTACCTCTTCCACATAACGGCCTTCCAGGGCGTCAAGCCATAGAACCTGCGAGTAGCCTTTCGCCGCAGCCTCCTCGCCGACAAGCAGGCTGGCGGCATAGTTGCCGCCCGTTTTGGCCGCGCCAACCCCGCCGCGCACAGCGCGCCGGTATCTACTGGAAATATAAACAGGAACCGGGTTAAACCCTTCTTTGAAGTAAGCGCCTACCGGCCCGGCGATTACAAAATGAATATAAGCCGTGCTGGCATGCACGCCGAGCGCAACCTCCGATGCAAACATGGCCGGGCGAATATAGAGTGTAGCGCCAGGCGCATAAGGCACCCATTCCTGCTCAAGTTCAATCAGCCTGACAATGGCCGCCAGGTGCTCTTCTTCGTCCACAGTGGGCATGGCCATGCGCTGCGCCGAGCGGTTGAAGCGCTTCATGTTCTCCCAGGGGCGAAAGAGGTTGATGTCGCCGTCCGGCCGGCGGTAGGCCTTTGTGCCCTCAAAGATTTCCTGGGCGTAGTGCAAGACGGCCGTGGCCGGCGGCAGCGAAAAGTCCTGGTATGGACCAATCTGCGCATCATGCCAGCCCTCTCCTTTATCGTAGTACTGCGTAAACATGCGATTTGCGAACAAGCTGCCAAAACCAAAATGCTGGGCTGGCGCCTGGTGCAGCTGCGCTGTTTCCAAAGGTACAATTTTGATTTCCACAATAACTCTCCTCGCCGGCCCTTCTCCCGCAGCAATAGAGCCGGGGCCGTTCACATTGTTGCTTACTTGTCCGTTTCTCCTGTAAGCTGCCGCGCCTGCTCGCTCAAGCGCCAGTCGAGGCGCCGCACATACTCTTCATACTCAGTGAGCAGCCGTTCGTATTCGCCTGACATATAGGGTGACGTGAAAAGAAAGTCGGCCGTCGAGCGATTGGAGGCGATCGGAATATTCCACAGAACAGCGATGCGCAGGAGCGCCTTCACATCGGGATCGTGTGGCTGCGCTTCGAGTGGGTCCCAGAAGAAAACTAGTACATCGATGCCGCGTTCCGATATGCGTGCGCCCAGCTGCTGGTCACCGCCAAGCGGGCCACTTTGGAAACGAATCACTTCGATGTCCAGTTCTTTCTGCATCAGCCAGCCGGTTGTACCGGTGCCATACAGTTCGTGTTGTATGAGTTTCTCACGGTTGGTTCGTGCCCAGTCAAGCAGCTCATCTTTGCGGTTGTCATGGGCCACGAGGGCCACACGTTTGCGGGGGGGTAGAATGTCAGATGCCATTGTGTATAGTTCCTGGCGTACTGCCATGCGGCAGCCTGCCGCAAGGCGGTACGCTCTACACGCACGATCGCGCCTGTTTAGCAGCCGCTCTGTGCGTATGAATGCTTAACAGCGCCAGGCCCTCGACAAGCAGTGCGGCCCGGCTAAGAAGCTGCCTGTGCTCAAAGGGCAGGCAGCTTCCATTGTCCCCAAAATGCGGGCAATTCGCCAGCAATAGCGCGAGGTGTTTGGCCACTCCGTTCTGAGTGAACCTTGCCTTATGGCAGCGTGCTGCATAAGATCGACGCGCATGGCTCCGATACTGGCCCGCTACGATTCGATCTTTATTTATACTTTCACGGTTGTCCTGGCGCTGGGCGTCTCGCTGGCCGTTTACGTCACGGCCGAGCTAACCCGGCGCCGCCCGGCGCCCGCCTGGTTCGATGCCCTATTGTGGACGTTCGCCGCAGCTATTGCCGGGGGACGGCTTGGTTTTATACTCGGGCAATGGTCCTATTTCCAGGAAAACCCGTTGGAGATCTGGCAAGTATGGCGTGGCGGCCTTTCATATCATGGGGCGTTGTTGGCGGGCCTGGCCGGCCTGTTGTTGTGGAGCATGGCAAACGATCGCAGCTTTTATCGTTATGCGGCTCTCTTCGCGCCGGGCTTGGCGTTGATCGCCGTCTTTGGCTGGGCGGCCTGCTGGTTTGACGGCTGCGCCTATGGGCGTGAAACGATTATTGGGCCGCTCGCCGCTGATTTACCAGATACGTTTGGTGTCTTCGCCTTACGCTTCCGCACACAGCTGGCCGGGCTTCTGCTCTCTGTCATCGCCTTTGGCCTTATTCTATGGCTCTCACCACGCCTGCCGGACGCACAGCTTTTTTGCAGTGCTCTGCTCCTGCTATCTCTGGCGCACCTGCTGCCCGGTCTTTATCGCGGCGATCCGCTGCTCTCTATTGGCCGGATCAGGCTGGACCTATTGCTTGATGCTCTATTAGTCTTGAGCGCCGTGAGCGCCCTGACGGTGTTACAATACTCGGCGCGACGCCCAGCCTACTAACAGCGCACGATTTTATACGTTGGAAGAAGCGGCCCTGAGCGAGCGGCGCAGCAACTTTGTAAAGAGCGTTACGTATATAAGGTAAGAGCGGTTGACGTCCCGTTTGCCATGCCTGGCAGCGGGTGCGCGGGCTGTTCAAACGGAAGCCAGGAAATATGCAGTTAGTTGACGAAACACCTGAAGGGTTCAAATCAGGTTTTGTGGCCTTAGCCGGACGTCCGAACGTGGGCAAGAGTACATTAATGAACGCTCTCTTGCGCCAGAAGATCGCCATGGTTACGCCACGCCCTCAAACCACACGCACTCGGCAGCTTGGTATCGTGACCGAACCGGGCTACCAGATGATATTTGTCGATACGCCAGGTATCATCAAGCAGCCGCGCCACAAACTGGATGAATACATGCTGAACGCCGCCGAGGAGGCCCTGAGAGATGCCGATGTCGTGCTATGGCTGGTGGACGGCAGCGAAGCGCCTGGCGGCGAGGATCGGGCCATCGCTGCCAAACTCGCAACCCTGGGCGAACGCACAAAGGTTATCCTGGGTATTAATAAGATCGACAGTTTGGACGCCGAACAGGTGATCCCGCAGTCAGAGGTGTATCGCGCCCTGCTGCCCGACGCGGAGTGGATCATGTTCTCCGCACTCCAAGGAGCGGGCGTCAGCGAGCTGCTCGAAATGCTGCATGAGGCGCTGCCTGAAGGGCCGATGTACTACCCACCCGAGCAAATCACGCAAAGTTTCCTGCGCGATATCGCCGCGGAAATGATCCGCGAGCAGCTTATGCTGCAGCTGCGTGAAGAGGTGCCATATGGAACGGCCGTGCAGGTGCTCGAATTCAAAGAGCGAGAGGACGAGCCAACCTACGTCAGCGCCAATATCGTCGTGGAGCGTGACTCGCACAAGGGCATCGTTATCGGTGCGAAGGGTTCGCAACTGCGCCAGATTGGTGAAGCTTCGCGTAAAGAGATTGAGCAAATGCTGGGTGGTAAAGTGTTTTTGGATTTATGGGTCAAGGTGGAACCGCATTGGCGCCGTGACGAACAAGCAATGAAGCGCCTTGGCTATGGTGATGAAAACAGGTAGTGACGGGAAATAGAGGAACAGCAAAAGCATGAATGAGCAGTACCGTGACCAATATGATGAGGAAGGCGTGGATCGCCGTTCCTTTTTGCGCAATTTGAGCCTGGCAGCTTTGGCGGCCACTGCCGCGGGCGCGGGTGCGGCCTTTCTCGCCGGGCGAGAGCCAGGCGAAGTGGTGATCAGTTCAGGACCGTCCGCGCCTGCAGTTGTCCAAACCTTGCCGCCGGTACAAGCGGTTCCGGCCGTGCAATCAGCGCAAATGGCCGTTCAGGCATCACAAGATGCCACGCAGTTATTGGCCCGGCTGGCAGAGGCGCAGGCCGAGAACGTGCGCCTGCGTTCCGCCTTGGACGCAGCGCAGCGCGATCTCGATTCCCTGCGCCTGGCCAACAGCGACGGCAGTGCTGCCACGCAGGATCTATCCTTGCAGCTCGCCAGCGCGAATGAGCAGATCGGCATTCTAGGCGGGCTGGTTGCATTGTACGAAGAACTTGACGCGGCGGATGTGACCGATTCGATCCAGGCTGGAATCAACACGGTGTCGGGTACCATCGCCAATCTAATGGACAGCACGCCCACATTGAGCGAAGGCATCGCCGCAGGTGAACAGGCACTGGCAGAAGTTGAGGCCCACCTGCCAGCGTTGGAAGACGGCCGAATGTGGCTGGACGCCCAGATCAATAAGCTGGATTCCTTTTACCAAGCCGTACAGATGGTTCTGCAGAACGCCCTTGACAGCCTTGGGTCTTTCCTGGAAATGGTCGAGGAGTGGTTTAGTGGTGTTCGCAAATGGCTGCCTTTTGGGATTGGCGAAAAGGCGGCATCCGTAGTGGGTGCGTTCGCTGACCTGGTCGAAGAAACACCCCGCACCATTGCCGGGCTCAATGATTTCATTGTACAGCCGCTTGACCTTTGGTTGGAGCGCAGCGATGGCGAACCCGCCCTAAAACGCACGTTGGTGAAACCAATTCGTGAGCGCGTTCTACTGGAAGCGGATAAAGCGATAGTCCAGGCACAGCAAGTTAACAATGACTATCAAGTCCAGGTCGCGCAGCCTGTGGCGCAGGCCAAATCGCAGCGGGATGAAATGCGCCGCCGTATCGACGAGTACCGGCAGCAGTACCTTGCCTAGGCATACGACGAATTCCATTGACAGACAAAGAGGCACAGTTTTTCCGCTGTGCCTTTTTTGTTGCCACACGATAACCTGCCCTAGAGATGATTATCGAGCCAGTTCGTCCCGCACGGCCTGCACCAAACCGGGCAGCGCCGCCTCTATCTCTGCAGACAGACCTTCTCGCCAGGTCAATTGCTGCGGCTGGATGCCGTAAATGATCAGCTCAGGGGGAAGCGCCCGGAGGGCCTTGGCCAAGGCAAGCGCCTCGGCAAGCCCGGCGCTGTGCAGCGTGCCTGCGAAGGCGTTTTCGTTTTGAGCCAGGACGGCCGTATCCGGCGTGAAGCGCCGCCACTGTCCCGGCGGCAGGCCCATCTCTGCGGCGTCAATAATGATGACCCGCCTATAGCCCTCGAATAAGAGCAAAGTATCCAGGCCCGCCGTGCCGCCGTCAAGCAGGTCTACTTGCTGCGGAATGTCGAGCATGCTTAATGACGCGACGGCCGCCGGTCCGGCCCCGTCGTCTGCCCGCAGCGAATTGCCCAAGCCCAAGACCAGAGTAGTGAAAGACAGCTGCTTACTCGAAACGGACATCCAACAGGTGCGTTGAACAGGAAATGCAAGGATCATACGCGCGCACCAGCATTTCTAGGCGTTGGGCGATTTCCGCCTGTGGCAACCCAAGCAATGAAGGCACCAAAACGCGCATATCCGCTTCTACGTTAGCCACATTTTGATTGGTCGGGATAATGCAGTTCGCGGCAGTAATCACCCCATCTTCGATGGTGTAATCGTGGAAGAGAACACCGCGCGGCACCTCGCAAGCGCCGACGCCCGAACCGGTCAGGCGCGTGGGCGCAACCGGCTGCTCCCAGGCGACTTCACGCCGTAGCAGCTCATCAATCAGCTGTTCTCCTTCGGCAATGCAGTGGACTATCTCTACCACCTGGGCCACACTATTCATATACGGGTTGTAGCAGACAGGCTCTAAGCCGAGCAGCTGCGCAGCTTCCTTTGCCTTCGGGTGCAGCTGGTCATAATTCAGGTTAAACCGCGCTAACGCACCCACCATATAGCTGTCACGCTGGTTGGCGCAGTGTTTGGCCGAAGATTGGGGTACAACCCGTTCATTGGTGACCGACCTGTAGTAGCTAAGCGGCCAGCGCCCGCCATCGGTGCTCACGATATCTCCATCAATAAAACCGTAGGCGCGTTCATTTCGCAGACCAATGTATTCGGTTTCGCGCTCGAAATCCGGAATAGGCAATGATTGATAAAGCGCTACTGTCGCCTGGACATCAGGCCAAACAGCGGCGAATCGGTCGCGCATTTCATAGAGTTGGGCCATGGTCGGGAACTGCGTGAACCCGCCAACGGTCATGGCGATCGGATGGGTATGCCGGCCGCAGATGATCTTGCACAGGTCGCCAGCAAGCTTCTTCATGCGCAGTGCGCGCAGCACAACGTCCGGCGCGGTGGCGGCCAAGGGAATGACACTGCCGACCTGCAAGAAGTCGGGCGCCACGAGCATATATACATGCAGTATGTGGCTGTCCAGTATCTCACCCAGGAAGTTCAACCGGCGCAGCAGCTGCGTCTGGGTCGACGGCTCAACCCCCAAAGCGCGCTCCGTGGCGCGCAGCGAGGTTGTTGCATGCCCAACAGCACAAATGCCGCAGATGCGAGAGGTAATATGCGAAGCGTCCTGATACGGCCGTCCGCGCAGCATCACTTCAAAGAAGCGCGGGGTCTCGGTAACCTCAAGGTGACAAGTTTTTAACTCGCCATTGACCACATCGACAACAATGTTGCCATGTCCTTCGACTCGTGTAATGTGATGAATATCGATTTTCAGATTAGGCGACATAAGCTTCCTCCTCCCGCTCGGCAAGCGCGATTTGGTTAGTTAGAAACATAGAGAATTTGGCCTCGATTTCCGCGTCCGAAAGTCCTCGTTCCACCAGAACGTCACGCAGCGAATCAATAGTAGGAAATGGGATCAAACCCCGGCAGCCATCGCAGCCCACGCCATTGGCGGGACAAATGGCGTGACAGCCGGCACGTGTGATCGGGCCAAGACATACCTCGCCGCGATCATAGAGGCAGATGTTTTCGCTTAATTTGCACTCAATGCATACGGGATACAGTGGCAGTTTTGGCTGCCTTCCCTGCAGCAGCGTGCGCACCACTTGAACAAATTCATAGCGATCGATAGGGCAGCCGGGGATCACGGCGTCCACTCTGATCACTTCTGAGATCGGCCGCACGCGATAGGCCTCAAAGAGGTCTCCCTTGTCACCATAGACGATTTGCCGCGCTTCCTGCAAGTTATGCAAGTTACGAATGGCATTGATACCGCCCAAATGTGCGCAGGCGCCCAAGGCCACCACGATCGCCGCCTGGTCACGAATATCGCGCAGGCGCGCTTCATCCCGTTCACGCGCGCAAGAGCCTTCTACAAAGGCAATATAGTAACGGTCGCTCTTTTCGCTCATCGCCTCACGAAATTCGACAATTTCCACTACCTCAAGTAGTTCGGGGTACTCCTGCAGGGCGTCGATGACGGTGAGCTGACAACCTTCACAGCCGGTGAAATCAAAGAATGCCACTTTCGGTTTTGCGCCGCCGCTCATTGCAATGCCTCCTCAAGCCCTTCTACTTCAATGTAGGAGAACGATGGCCCCGCCTGGCAGGTATACAGATGATTAAGCTGGCAGTGGCCGCACTTACCTACGCCACACTTCATGCGCCGCTCAAAGCTTAGCCAGATATTGCCTTTAGGGATGTTGATTTTCTGCAGCTCGCGAATGACAAACCGGTACATAACCGGAGGGCCGACCACAACGGCCGCGGTGTTTCGCGGGAATACTTCAACCTCGGCGAAAAGCATCGTGATAACCCCAACACAGTGTTCCCATCTGCTGTCAGGGCAGTCCACGGTAAGATGCAGTTCAATATCCTGGCGCCCAGCCCATTCCGCCAGCTCTTCGCGGAAGAGTAGATCGTCGGGGCTGCGTGCGCCATAGAGGATCAAGACACGGCCGTAGTTGCCCCGCTCGTCAAGCACTTCATTGATCAGCGAGCGCAGCGGCGCCATGCCCAGTCCGCCGGCTACAAACAGAAGATCTTTGCCGCGAAACTGTTCCACCGGAAAACCACGGCCGAATGGACCGCGGATGCCAAGCATATCGCCCGCCTTCAGACGATGCATGGCTCCGGTCACATCACCCACGCGGCGTACGCACAATTCAAAAATGCCGTTGCTGCGGCTGGGAGACGAGGAAATGCTAATGGGTGCTTCACCTACGCCCAGCAGCGAGACTTGCACGAACTGGCCCGGTGAATGATGCAGCGTCAGATCATGTGGCAGTTCAATCGTAAACAGGCTTTCCAGTTCCGTAAGCTGGCGGACCTCTGTGATTCGCGCCGGTACAGGCATATAGATTGAATCCGATTGCTTCACTTCTTCAATGAGACGTCTCATGCCGCGACCTCCTTAGCCAGACCTGCTTTTTCCTCCACAGCCCGCGTATCCGCGACCTGGGCTCGCTCGTACAAGGCATTAAAAACTGAAATCGGCGTAATATGAACCAGGCAGGATGAGGCGCAGCGCCCGCAGCCTACGCAGCCAACCATACCGATCGCGTCCTTTTGGTACTTACCTTTACGCATAAAACGATGCCGCTGCCGTGTCGCCAGCTTTTCGCGGAAATTATGCCCACCGGCTACCAGGGCAAACTGGTAGATCTGGCAGGAATCCCAGCGGCGCACGCGCTGCCCTTCGGTTAACGACAGGTCGGCCTCGTCGGTAACGTCGAAGCAGTAACAGGTCGGGCAAACCTGGGTGCACATACCACAGGCCAGGCAGATATCGCCCAGCTCATTCCAAAGATTGCTGTGATAGCTCTTGCCCATCAATTCCGGCAGCTCGTGGACATCGAAATCGAGGCGATAAGCAAATTGCTGCCACTTCTCGCTCAAACGGCGGTTCACGCGCGCCATGTCCGAGGGCAGCGCATCAAAAGCATGATGGAATCCGTCCATCAGCCGCAGTCCTTTCCTCGTAGCGACGTTAATGGCGTACACGTCGCCAAGGTCAAGGAAATGGAGGTCAAAGCCGTCCGTAGCGCTGGCGGTTCCCATATCACGGCAAAATGATTCCTCGGTGCAAGTTTGCAAGCATTCGATGCTTACCAGATACGTCTGCTCGCGGTGAGCCAAGTAATGCTGGTCATCAAAACCACGATCGAAGATGTGGTCAAGTAGCTTGGTGGCATGAATGTCACAGGTGTGTATGCCCAGAATAACGGTTGGTTGGGCATTGATATTGGCCGCGATATGCGTGCCGTCCAGCCGGTAGCGGACTAAAGTTTCGCGTGGAGGAACCAGGTACTTTTTTGGGGGCAGCACAGTCGGCGGGTAGACCATCTGAAGTTCATCTGTAGATTCAACCTCATCGAAAACATATTTCCCATGGCGTTCCACCGGGCCAACCACACGATAGCTCTGTTGTAACCGGGATACCCAATCAGCAAAGACTGCCTTTGGCATAATCTTGAAGCTCATATTGGCACATCCGTCCCCTTTGCAGCGCAGGGTAGGCCCCAGCGCGCGCATAGCTCAAAAAAAGACGCCGAGAATTTCACTTTTCTGCGGCGGCTAGCCAATTACGAAATGGTAAGGAGTGCTACCATAGAATGGCCACGATACCACTTCGATCCTAACCATATGCTAGCCAGATTAAGGTCCCAACACAGTGACATTTGTCAGGATATCAGCTGATGAAGATCACTTGTTTGTGATAATTTTCACAAATGGCGTGGGCCCGATTTCAGTGACTTATGCCCTTCCGCCACCGCTCAAAAGAGCGCCGGCAGCCAAAACAAAATAGGTGGCTTAATGCCAGATGATTGGTCGTGCAGCAATCCTTAATTTCGGGCGCCGCATGTTGACGTTCGCGGTGTAAATGGTATACTTGCCGATGCCCTTTAAAAAGAGCACTTAGGTTGGCGCGCCTG
>JBJYWX010000444.1:0-4345 GCA_046259695.1 Promineifilaceae bacterium (SeqCode)
ACTACTGCCCACAAAATCGTAGCCGCCGATCACCTTCGCCGTAGGAAACAAAGTGGGATCGGGCGCCAGCGAAGCACCGGCAATCGCTTTGTTCGTGTCGGATTGCAGACCGGAGCCGCCGAGGTGGGCATGGGTGTAATCTATGCCGCTGTCGATCACAGCAACGCGAATGCCTGTGCCATCATAGCCCGCGTTCTGCACAGCCGTTCCTCCCACCCAGGGCACCGTGCTGTCCAGCGCAAGTTCAAAATCGCGCACCGGCTCGACAGAAATGATCTGCGGCGTGGCCGCCAGCGCTTCCAAGCTTGCGGCGTCTATTTCTACCGCCAGGCCGTTGAAGACTTTGCTGTAGGTGGCAAGCACACGGCCGCCCAGCGCCTCAAGGCGTGCCGCCATACGTGCCTGTTCAACGGCCAATGTCCGCTTTTGGTTGTCCAGCACAACGTCGCGCTGCCGGGCGGGCAGCTTTGCGCTGCTTAGCCACGATTCGGCGAGCGTTGGTCCGGAAAGCTGCACAAAGACCTGTATGCGTGACGGCCGTGGCGCTAGGACATAATCCGGCGCTTTCAGCCCATCGTCGTCCAGCAGCAGCGCCCGCAATCGCGGGGCGGGCGGGCGCGTAGGCGCGGGCAAAGCCGTCGCCGCAAAAACCAGGCTCATTGTCATCAATAGGGCAGCTGTTAAGGCGGCTAGTCGCTTCATAGACATTGGTACCATCCTTGATAGGTTTGGGCCGCAGGCAGCAAGGCAAGGCATTCTAATTGGCTTATCTGCGCCGGTCAAATCAGTTATACTCCCATCCATGCCCGTGGTCACCCTACCCGTCCCCCTGCTGGTGCTGATCGCCCTCGCACCCATCCTGGTCGTACTCTACCTGATGCTGGGGCGGCAGTGGGGCGGCAGCCGCGCAGGTCCAGCCGGTTGGCTGACAGCGGCCGCCGGCAGCGTAATTTTCTTTGGGGCGGGCCTCCAGCTTATTCTGGTCGCCTCGGCCAAGGCGCTGCTTCTCGCCTTGTTTGTGCTTTACATCATCTGGATGGCGCTCCTGCTGTACCACACGATCAACGACGCCGGCGCTATCTCGGCTATTGGGCAAGAGATGCCCGGACTTGCCCAGGGGCGCGCGGCACAGGCCCTGCTGCTTTCCTGGATATTTGGATCTTTTTTACAAGGGGCGACCGGTTTCGGCGTGCCCGCGGCAGTGGTTGCCCCGCTTTTGGTGGGCGTTGGTTTTGCCGCTGCGCCGGCGGTGGCCATCGCCCTGGTAGGCCACATGTGGGCCGTTACGTTTGGTTCGCTGGGTTCCTCCTTTCTCTCACTCATTGCCGTCACCGGCGTGCCTGGGCAAGAATTGGCCGGTCCGGTAGCGGGTTTGCTGGCCCTGGTCGCCCTGGGCTGTGGCCTGGGCGTGCTCTGGCTGGCGGAGGACCGTCCCGTACTGCGCAGCCGCATACTCTTTGTCCTGTTCTTAACCGCTGTTATGGCCGGAACCCAATGGCTGATCGCCCGTGCGGGTCTTTATTCGTTAGCTTCACTGGGGGCTGGCCTGGCCGGTCTGCTGGTCGCCATCCCGCTGCTCTCGCGCGAAACACGCCGCATATCAACCCCCGAACAAAGACGCAGCGCCAAACAGCGCCTGCTGCTGGTTGCCTTTATACCCTACGGTATCCTGATTGGCGTGGTGATGATAGGCGAGTTACTACTTGCGGATATTCTAGACCGCATTGTGATCAACCCTTCGTTTCCGGCCGTTTGTACGGCGGGTGGCTACTGCACGCCGGCGGGTCACGCCCGTTCAATCAGCGTCTTTGGCCACGGCGGCGCGCTGCTGCTTTATGCCACGGTGCTCATTTTTCTCTGGTACAAATGGCGTGGCACGCTGCCAGGGGCGCCGGAAGAAGCCTACAGCGCCAGCACAATCCTGCGTAAGACCGTACGCGGCTCCATCCGGCCGACAATCGGCATCTACAGCCTTGTGGCCATGGCCGTGATTATGGAACACGCAGGCATGACCAGCCTGCTGGCAGGCGTGCTTAGCCACAGCGGCGTCCTATTCCCGTTTCTCAGCCCGTTCATCGGCGCTCTTGGGGCGTTTATGACCGGCAGCAACACGAACAGCAACGTCATATTTGGTGAATTGCAGCGCCAAACGGCGGTTGAGTTGGGCCTATCCGTGCCCCTGATACTTGCGGCACAGAACGCCGGCGGCGCCGTCGGCAGCAACTTCGCGCCGGCCAAGGTGATTGTGGGCACAAGCACGGTGCAGGGTGCGAATCAGGGTGTGGTACTGAAGCTGGTCAGTAAGACGGGCGTCCTGATCCTGATCGCGGTTGGCCTGATCGTATTTGGCCTGGCCGCCTTCACCTCGTAAGCGGCGGCCGCGCTCAGAAGATTATCGGCTTCTGGTGTACGCGGCAGCGCGCAGCGTCGACAATGCTCAGGATCTTGTCAATTGCCCCATCCTGATCATCACGCACATTAACAACGCAGTAATCAAAATCGGGCAAGTGTTTCATTTCGTCGCGCGCCGTAGCCAGGCGCAGCTTAATGCCCTGGTCGCTCTCCGATTTGCGCGCGGTAAGCCGCCGGACTAACTCTTCCTCCGAGGGCGGCGTCAAGAAAACGGTGATCACATCGGGAATTATCTCGCGTACGGTTGCCGCACCCTGAACGTCCACGCGCATGATCACGTTCTTGCCGCTGGCCAGGGCGTCAATGATCTGCTGTTTTGGAACACCCTTATAATCGCGATAGACAACGGCATATTCGAGCAGTTCGTTATCATCAATCATGCGCGCGAATTCGTCATGTGAAACGAAGTTGTAATCATAACCGTCTATTTCCCCGTTACGCGGTTCGCGCGTCGTGGCGGTGACGACGAAGAAGAACTCATCGGGTCGCCGGGCGATAACGCCGCGGGCGATAGTGTCTTTGCCCACGGCCGACGGGCCGGATATCAATACCAAAACAGGGTAGTCAGGGCAGCTGAAGGAGACGGTCTCGTTAGGTGACATGAAAGAAATCTTCTTGGTAACTAAGATGACAGGACCAGCAATTGCTCCCCCTGGCAGCGAATCAGTATAATAATTTTACCAATAATTGACGTAGATTCTAGCCATCAACGGTCAAACGCACGCATTCTCAGGTTTTATTAGCGTGTGGCGGAGTTAAACAATATGCCTTATTACGATTATCGCTGCGAGGCCTGCGGGCGTCTGGTACGGCTCTTCATATCCTACAGTGACTATGAGACGACGGAACCGCACTGCCCTTACTGCCAGAGCAAGGAGCTAAAGCGGCGGGTGACGCGCGTCAGTGTGGCGCGTTCGGAAGACGCGCGGCTAGACACGATGCTGTCCGACCCGGACCTGTCCGGTATGGAAGATGACCCGCGCGCGCTCGGCCGCTTCATGCGCCAGATGAGCCGTGAAATGGGCGAAGAGATGGATGATACGTTCAACGAAGTCGTCGATCGCTTGGAAAAGGGAGAGCCGGCGGACGAAATTGAAGCATCCATGCCTGATCTGGACGAAACGCTGTGAGCGCGCGCATCAGGCTGCACCCGCCTGCAGTCGCCTCATAACGATTGCCCGCAAGTCCTGCTGGATAGCAGCGGGATCGCGGCCGGCATCCACTGTTACCCAGCGTGAAGGCTGGGCCTCCGCCAAACGCCGGTAACCGTCACGGACACGATTGTGAAAAGCGATCGTCTCCAGGTCAAGGCGATTCATCTCCTCATCGCCGGCAATGCGCCGCGACAGCCCCGCTTCCACATCCAGATCCAGTAGAATAGTCAGGTCGGGCGCCAGGCCACCAGTGGCGAAACACGTTATCTCGTTGAGCGCATCCAGATCAAGGCCGCGGCCGTAGCCCTGGTAGGCGATGGAGCTGTCCGCGTAGCGGTCACAGAGCACGACTTTATTCTCCTCCAGCGCCGGAGCGATCAGTTCGCGCACCAGTTGAGCGCGCGAGGCAGAGTAAAGCAAGAATTCGCTGGCCGGATACATGCTCGTGTTGCCCACATCGTGCAGGACTGCTCGAATCTGGTCGCCAATCTCTGTGCCGCCCGGCTCGCGTGTGGTCACGACCTTGTAGCCCTGTTGGCGCAAATAATCGGCCAGCAGGGGCAGCTGCGTCGATTTGCCGCTGCCTTCAGGCCCTTCAAAGGTGATAAACATGGTGGTTGGCTCTTTTAAAACGGCCTGCCGCCCAAAGAGCGGCAGGCCGCGCTACTTATTATTGATTGCGCCGGGTGTTGAAGATGCGGACGTGGCGGCGCGGCTCCTTACCGTAGCTGTGGGACACAAGATTGGCCTGGCGCGCCATCTGGTGCTGGTAACGCCTG
>JBJYWX010000445.1:0-2965 GCA_046259695.1 Promineifilaceae bacterium (SeqCode)
CAAATCCCATACCGGCCTGCCAGCACTTCACGGCAGGCCGGTGATGTTAGGTGTCCGCATCGTACGCAAAATCGCACTCCACTTCGCCATATTGTAAGAACAACACTTACTGGTACAATTTTAGGGGACCGACTTTATTGCAACACCAAGGTGAAGGGCCAGTGATTTCAGACCACTATGAGTAAAGCTGAATATAACGTATCTATTGGGCACAACACACGTCCAACCATTGCGGTATTGGGGAATGAACTAAAATTCCTTAATCCCACAATGGTTCTTAAATCAGCCATTGCTGCGATAAACGCGGCGGATGCGAATCTACTTTATTTTTCCAGTAATCCGGTACGATCTCCGCTGTACTTTGAAACTCAAGCGAATATCTTGTACGAGATGGCGGACGCGACGAACATTGATGGCATCCTCATTGCAGCAAATCTGACCGGGCTATACACATCCGTAGCCAAACTAGAGGCGTTCTTTAGCCGATATCAGCATTTACCTATGGTGAGTATGGGGGTGGCTTTAGAAACTGTGCCCAGTGTAATACTGGATAATTTCACCAGCATGTCCGCCGTGGTCAAGCATCTGCTTGAGAAACATCATTACCGTCGTATTGCCTTTTTAGGTGGTTCCCAGGACCATCCGGAAGTTCAAGAACGTTATCGAGCCTTTACCACAACGCTACAAGAGTATGACGTCCCACTGGACCCAGACTTGGTGATTTTCAGTGACTTTCTATATACTTCCGCAAGGCAAGTCGTTCAGTACTGGTTGGATGAACGTCAGTTGCATCCTCATCATGATATTGAAGCTATTGTCGCGGCCAACGACTATATGGCTATGGGGGCAATTTCAGAATTACAAGCCCGTGGCATCCAAGTTCCAGATGACATTGCCGTTGTCGGCTTCGATGACATTGCTGTAAGCCAGTCTTTTACCCCACCGCTCACGACAGTCCGCCAACCGTTCTACAAAATTGGTCAGCAGGCCACAGAATTGTTATTAGCACAGATGACCGGGCAATCGGTCCCGGAACTAACCTGCGTTGCGGCTGAGGTTATGATACGCCGTTCGTGTGGCTGCACTACACTGGACACTCATCAGGCGGTGGACGACATGCCGCCAGATAGACTGGACAAAACTTTCCAAGAATCCCCACAGCGTTTCTTTCAGCAACTTAATCAAACGTTTTTTACCAGTGGCGGTGCTCCCATTGAAAATGAAATGTGGGTATGGAATGAAATGTGGGTGTGGAATGAGGCCCTGACGCTGTTACGGGATGAACAGAGCCAATCACCGCCTGATGCGAAACACCTCACGGCTGACACGCCCGAAGTTCGAATCCGCACAATCCTGCGGGAAGCCATCTTGCAGTCCTTGCAGAATAGGGCTGAAGCCCAGGTTCTTCAAAACCTGGGCCAACGGCTCCTCTCGACCTTGAATGTCGCAGAATTGATGGATATCCTGGCCGAAGATTTGCCCCGCTTAGGGATTCGCAGCGCGTATCTGAGCTTGTATGAAGATCCTCCGGCCTATGAATTTCCGCAGCCAGTTCCGCAATGGTCGCGCTTGATCCTGGCCTACAATGCCCAGGGTAGGAGCATCTTACCGCCAGAAGGATTGCGGTTTCCGACGCAAGAGCTTCTGCCACAAGATTTCGGCATGTTCGAACAAGCCCGAGGTATGATCGTCGAGGCCCTTTACTTCCAGCGTGAACAGATCGGATTTGCCCTGTTTGAGGTTGGTGCGAAGGACGACGCAGTGTATGAGATTTTGCGGCGTTATCTCAGCAATACGCTACAAGGGGCTCTGCTGCTGCAGCGGATGCAAGAGCGTTCAGCAGAGCTGGCCCGGCAACAGTACATCCTGGATACCTTTATGGAGAATGTCCCGGATCGCGTTTATTTCAAGGACCTGGAGAGCCGCATCACACGGGCCAACAAAGCACACGCTGGCAAGTTGGGATTCAGCAGTCCCGCCGAAGAGGTCGGCAAGAACGACTTTGATTTCTTCCCGGAGGAACAGGCGCAGGTCAAGTTCGAGCAGGAGCAAGAGATCATCCGCACCGGACAGCCGGTCCTAAACCTGGAGGAACCTGACGGGCCAGGACATTGGGCACTGACCACCAAGATGCCATTGCGCGACGAAAATGGCGAGATCATCGGCACCTTCGGCATCTCGCACGATATCACCGAAATGAAGCGTGTGCAAGCAGAGCTGGTACGCCAGGAGCGACTCTCGGCCTTGGGGCAGTTGACGGCCACCGTCGCCCACGAGATTCGCAATCCTCTGGGTACAGTGCGTACCGCTGTGTTCTCTATCGGCGATGCCATCGAACGCGACGAGATGAACCGTGTCGAACGCGCGTTGCAACTGGCCGAACGCAACATCGTACGCTGCGATGCCATCATAACCGAGTTACTGGACTACACCCGCGACCGAGTGCTGCAACGCAGCCCTACCGACATCGATGCCTGGCTGAACGGCGTGCTGGCTGAACTGCTCGCTCAAGGGACCATCCCCGAGAGGATCACCTGTATCAGGGAACTGCACGCCAACGTCGAGGTTTTCGCAGACACCGAACACCTGCGCCGCGCGGTCATCAACGTCGTCAGCAACGCGGTCGACGCGATGCAAGAGAAAGGGCTTGACCAGGGAGAGAATCGGCTGACGGTAAGCACGCACGTCGTTGGTAAGAGATTGGAGATACGCGTTCACGACACCGGGTGTGGCATTCCCGACAAGGTGATGTGTCGAATCTTTGAGCCGCTGTTCAGCACCAAGAGCTTTGGCGTCGGGCTGGGATTGCCGATTGTCAAGAGTATAATGGAACAACTCGGTGGGGGCGTCGAGATCCGCAGCCAGGTAGATATAGGCACTACCATCATATTATGGTTGCCAATGACTGGGAGAGCAGAAGACTAGTACCGCAAGGCGCAAGTTCCTTCCTAGATAATGATGCTCA
>JBJYWX010000446.1:0-4619 GCA_046259695.1 Promineifilaceae bacterium (SeqCode)
CCCTCTGCGCCACCGAAGGCGCAGCCGTGCCCTTATCCGCCGACGACCGCGCCACGTCAGACCAAACATTCGACAAAATCGCCCTGGCCATCGCCGCCTATGAAGCCTCCGGTGAAGTCAACGCCTTCAGCTCCAAATTCGACCTCAGCCTGGTTAAGCAGCTCAAGCTGAATGATGAAGAGCGCCGCGGCTACGCCCTCTTCCGCGGCAAAGGGAAATGCGCGCGCTGCCACACCGACAAGGGTGACCAGCCCCTCTTCACCGACTACACTTTCGACAACCTCGGCGTGCCCAAGAACCCCGAGAACCCCTTCTACGCCGCCGATCCTGCCTTCGTCGATCTCGGCCTGGGCGGCAACCTGATGGCACTCGGCTACGATGAGGACGTCTACGAACCGGAAAAGGGCAAACAGAAGGTGCCTACGCTGCGCAATGTCGACCTGCGGCCGTCCCCGGACTTTGTAAAAGCCTACACCCATAACGGTTACTTCAAGACTCTTGAAGGTCTCGTCCACTTCTACAACACGCGTGACGTGCTGCCCACCTGCCTTGGCAACTACACCGAAGCCGAAGCATTGGCCGCCAACTGCTGGCCGCCGCCCGAGGTCGCGGAAAACGTCAACACGGCCGAATTAGGCGATCTGCATCTCAAGCCCGCCGATGAAGCCGCCATCGTTGCCTTCTTGAAGACCCTTTCCGACGGCTTCGAGCCCTAAAGAGTAGAATCCCGATGGTTGTTTCCCGCAAAAACAATCATCGGGACCCCCTCACGGCCTCCGCGCACAGCGCCGCCATTAACTACAGGCTGCCCGAATAGCAGCGCCTAGAAACCGAGTTTTTGCCGAAAACTCGGTTTCTAGGGGACGTGTTCAACAATCTCCGGTAAACAATCCGCTTCCATCCGCGTTCGTCCGTGTTCTATTGCTCCGTAGTACTGGAGCAATGCCGGCGGGCCTGATAAGGCGGCTGCTCACCTATACAGACGAAGCAGGCACAAAGTCGCACAAAGTCGCCATATTTGTGCCAAAGACTATTGTATAATGGGTTTATCCGGCGTCTGATTTTGTTGGGGAGTCAAAGTGATGCCGCTAAATTTGACAGCTTTCCTTCCGCCTTTCCAGGTACCTTATTTCGGTTCCTCTTCCAAGGTCCAAGGTTTCTCTTGTTTAATAAGGAGCGCGTAATCATGGCAACGACTTTACTCGAGGACCAGACACGGGTTGAAACTATCACCGCTTTCGGCCGCCACGTCTCCTCCGGCAAGGTGCAGTTCTATGCCCATGCCGGCGTGAATTTTGTCCCCGGCCGGCGTGAAGGCATCTACATGTGGGATATCAGCGGGGATAAACGCCTGATCGATTGCCACTGCAACGGCGGCGTCTTTAACTTGGGCCACCGCAACCCGGCCATCTTGGCCCAACTGCGATCCGCGCTCGATGAACTGGATATCGGTAACCACCATCTTATGAGCCGCCAGCGCGCCATCCTGGCCCAGAAGTTGGCCGAGCTGGCTCCCGGCAGGCTTGACTATACCGTGTTCGGTGTAAGCGGCGGTGAAGCAATCGACCTGGCCATCAAGGTGGCCCGCGGCTACACTGGCCGGCCGAAAATCGTTTCGGCTCACGGCGGATATCACGGGCACACGGGCCTGGCCCTGGCCGCTGGGGATGAGAAGTACTATGCCCCCTTTGGCCCGCCTGCGAGCGGCTTTGTCAAGATTCCTTTTAATGACTTAGAAGCTCTCGACCAGGTTCTGGACAGCGACACGGCCGCCCTGCTGCTCGAGACAGTCCCGGCCACCTATGGCATTTACGTGCCCGATCCCGACTACCTTTCGCGAGCCCGCGAACTATGCGACCGGCACGGGGCGCTGCTCATTGCTGACGAGGTGCAGTCTGGATTGGGGCGCACCGGCGCGCTCTGGGCCGTGCAGCATTACGGCGTTGAACCCGACATCCTGGTCACAGGCAAAGGCCTTTCTGGCGGTCTTTATCCCATCACCGCTACCTGCTTCCGCGCCGAATTGGAATCAGTCTTTTTTGCCGATCCCTTCATCCATATCTCCACTTTCGGCGGCTCCGAAGTGGGCTGCCAGGTCGCCCTCAAAGTATTGGAAATCAGCTCGGACCCCGCATTCCTGGCCCACGGCCGTGATATGGCCGCCCTCTTCGCCGCCGGATTTGCCGAGCTGCAGCAAAAACACCCGGCACTTCTGGTACGATTGCGCCAGTTGGGCCTGATGATGGGCATTGAAATGGCCAACGAGATGTGCGGCCCGCTTTTCACCAAAGCTGCTTTTGAGGCCGGAGTGCTCTCCGTGTACGCCAATAACGATACGCGCGTGTCCCAGCTTCTTCCCCCGCTTATCGTAGAGGAAAAGGATGTGGCAGAGATTATCGCGAGGGTGGATCACGCCCTAAGCGGCGTCAGCGAGGTACTGGGCCTTTGAACCCGGCATAAACGAGAAGGCGCCGGATGCTGGAGCCGCCAATAGACGGGCGGCAGCCATGGGAGAGTCTACCATGTTAAGAGACAAGACAAATACGATTGAATACGATCACGATTTCCTTGCCCAATTTGAAGCGGGGATCGACCCCTTGGATCCGCAGCGCAGTAAGATCCCGGCGCAGGTGCTGGGCTATGGTGAAATGAGCACCGTCATGACCATCGACGGGGCCAACCCTAACCTGGTCTACAAACGCATGCCCATGTTCCAAAACACGGCCGAACTGGAACAGTACCTGGCCGTGTATGACAGCTGCCTGGATTATATGACCGCCGCGGGCATCAACGTCGTCCCCGCCGCTATTACCGCCATCACACCCCAGAGCGGCAATATCGTCGTCTACATCATCCAGGAGAAGCTAGACGGCCGTGCCTTGATCAATCAGGCGATTCACACCCTGCAGGCCGCGGATGTGGCGCGCCTTTTTGCGGCCATTCTGGCTAACATTGGCCGCGTTTTCGCCTATAACGATGCCCAGCAAGACGGCATCGAACTGGGCCTTGATGCCCAGATGTCCAACTGGGCCATTGCCAACTTCGATCCCGGCCAGGGGCAGTTAGCTGATTCTGTTGAACTGATTTACATAGATACCAGTTCACCGCTGCTAAAGGTGCACGGCCAACACCAGCTCGATCCCGAGCTCTTTCTACGCAGCGCGCCTTCCTTCTTGCGCCCGGTCATACGACTCCTGTTTGTGGATGACGTGATGAACCGCTATTACGTCCGCCGGCAGATCGTCATCGACGTCATTGGCAACCTGTATAAAGAAAAACGTGAAGATGTCATCCCCGACCTGATAGAGATGGCCAACGACTTCCTGGAACCGGCAGCGACAAGCGCCGGATTCCAGCCGGTGACGGCCGAGGAAGTGGCCGGCTATTATCGCGAGGATGCGCGCATCTGGTCCATCTATCTTTCTTCGCGCCGCCTGGACCGCAGCCTGCATCGCCTTCTCGGCAAGCCATACCCTTATGTGCTGCCGGGCCACATCGACCGTTAAGGGTGAAAGACTGATTTATGCTCTTGGATAAAGGGGGGTCATCCAATGAAAAAGGTTTTTACTATCCTTCTTGTTGTCCTGGTCTGTGTGCTTGGTCTCTATTTCTTGTGGAGCGCTTCCGGCCGCACCGCTGCCGCCGCCGCGCCCAACCTCTATCTCGACGATACCAGCAGCTTTGGCACAGATACTGGCAGCGGCAACTTGGTCGCCGTTCAAACTTACATGGAACCGCCCGACTACGCCTCGGCCGAAGCTTACCGGGCCAAGATAGACGGTTACCTGGCTCAAGCGCAAGCCCAGGGCTGGCTGCAGCCGGACACGATCGTCGTTTTCCCTGAATCGATCGGCACATGGCTGGTTGCAGCCGACGAAAAGGAAGAACTATACACGGCCCAGAACTTGGACGAAGCAATGCAGTTAATGGTCCTCAGCAACACCCCCGCCTTCTTAAAAGCTTATAGCGAG
This sequence comes from Promineifilaceae bacterium (SeqCode), assembly GCA_046259695.1. Taxonomy (GTDB): domain Bacteria; phylum Chloroflexota; class Anaerolineae; order Promineifilales; family Promineifilaceae; genus JAACFF01. The sequence goes on from JBJYWX010000446.1 coordinate 3,972, forward strand.
GCCAAGGGTGAGGACAAGATCGTCGACAGCATTTTTCGCATGAAGTCCGCTAAGATCGTTGAAATATACCAAGAGACTTTTGCCGGTTTGGCAGAGAAATATGGTGTAACCATTGTCGCCGGGTCGCTTTACCTGCCAGAACCGCGCTCTGAAGACGGCAAACTACTTTTGGGCGACGGTAAGATTCAGAATGTTGCTGCTGTGTTTCTCCCTAATGGCACACTCTATCCAAACCTTATCCGTAAGATCTTTCTAACGCACGATGAACTGCCTTTTGTTAGCCCAGGTCACATGGACCAACACCTTACCTTTAACACGCCGGCAGGCGTAATGGGCGTGTTAATCTGCGCCGATTCCTGGTATCTCGAGCCATATGAAACATTAGCCACTCAGCACCCGGACTTCATCGTCGTGCCCAACAACTACTTCACCGAAGGTGGCTGGGACGCTGTCTGGCAGGGCTATGATGCCCACCCGGCACCACGGGATGTTGACCAGGCCGACATCGGCCGTATCACTGAAGGAGAGGCGCGGCTGAGGTACACACTCGACGGCCGTATGCAAACCACTGGCGCAGCGACGGGCATGCACGTCTTTTCAAGCGGCGATCTTTGGAACATGCATATGGACGGCCACACGATCGTTTTT
>JBJYWX010000447.1:0-2453 GCA_046259695.1 Promineifilaceae bacterium (SeqCode)
CCCTGGCAAGATATCGTGGCTAACAATGAACGGATAAACCGTTACCAGTCGCCGCGGGCTTTAATGAGCTGGAGCTGATCCTGGAGGGCAGCGAGACTATCGGGCGCGGAGGTGGCGCCGAGCAGGGTGCGGTGCACGGCTTCCCAGAAGCGGGTGGAGACAGCCATATACTGCGCGCCGGTGGCCAGCGTGGGGCGAGCGACGGCGGCTTGCAGCAGGGGGCGCAGCTGAGCGAAGAAGGGATTGGCGCGTAGCACCTCGGGATCATCGTAAAGTGCCACCAGCGTTGGGGCATAGGCCCCGGCGATGGCGCGCTGCTTTTGCACGGCGGCGCTGGTGAGGTAGCGCACCAACTCGGCGGCCTCGGCGGGATGGCGGGAGAACTTGGAAACGGCGAGTTGCCAGCCGCCGAGGGTGCCGGCGGCCTGCCCGGCGGGGCCGCCGCGGGGTAGGGCAGTCACGCCAACCTGGCCGGCCACCGGGCTATCGGAAGCATTGAGCAGCGCCCAGGCATAGGGCCAGTGACGCATAAACACGGCCTGACCCAGCTGAAAGGTATTGAGCGCCAGTTCCTCGTCAAAGGAGGTGACCCGCGGGGGGGCGAGTAGTCCCACCCAGCTGGCAGCCCGCGCCAGGGCCAGCACCGCCTGGGGATTATTGACGGTAATGTTGCCATCCGTATTGACAATGGTGCCCCCCCCATAGGCATTCAACCACTCCAGGGCGTTGCAGGTCAGCCCTTCATAGGCGCCGCCCTGAAACACGTAACCCCATAAAGCCTCGTTACCCTGGGCCCGCTCGGCGCTTTGAATCGCCAGCGCCACCTCCGCCAGCGTCGCCCAATTGCGGGGTACGTCAAAACCATGCCGCTTTAGCAGGTCTTTGCGGTAATACAGTAGCCCCACGTCGGTAAACCACGGCAGCCCCACCAGCCGTCCGTCTACCGTGTTATAAGTAATCAGGTTGGTAAAGTGCTGGGCAATCTCTGCCTGTGGCAAAAATTCCCGCAGATCCAGAAAATACTCACTGAGCAGCGCCGGCCAGATAATGTCGATCTGGTAAATATCCACCTGGGGATCGCTGTTGCCCAAGTCGATCAGGTACTTGAAGTAGCGTTCGTTGGTGCGCTGGGGGGGGCTACTTACCCGCACCTGATGGCCGCTCTGCTGCGCCCAGGCTTGTGTGGCGTGTTCGCAAAGCGCCCGCTCCTGGCCCACTGCTCCGCAGGAGATGGTCAGTTCCACCGCTTCTGCCGGCAGCGCCAGCCCATACCCTACCAGCAGAATCATGCCCCATTGCCTTAGCAACTTCATGGTGGTTTTCCTCATTAGTTTTAGTTCGCTTTTCGTAATGGTGCTTCCGGGGTATTTTTGTATGTCGAAAAATGATTGCGAACGTTACTGTGTAGACTCTGACTTCAGTATTGGCTTGGTTTGGCTTTCTGGGTGGATCATGCGTTTATAGGCGCGATCCTGATCATTAAACAGATGACAATGCTCTGCCGGAAAAGTAATGCTAAGCACATCACCCATCTCGACCGGCGTATCACCCGACTGGCGAACTACTACATGGCCGTCCACGCCTTGGACCGTCAGATAAATGAAAGACGCCTCACCTAAATGTTCGAGATATAGCACCTCTCCCTTTGTGGAGCCGTTGCCGGTATCGCCAAGAACAAGGTGCTCTGGACGGATTCCTAACGTCACTTTAGCACCGGGTTGCGCCTCGCTGGCGTTAACAGCAGCGCTTACCATTGCACCATCAGGGAGCCTGAGTTTGGCCAGGTTGGGGTCAGCGTGGGTTAATTCGGCCGGAAGAAAGTTCATTTTCGGTGAACCGATAAAGCCTGCGACAAAGAGATTGGTGGGAAAATGATACAATTCTAAGGGGGCTCCTACTTGGGCCACACTACCCTCGGTGATTACTGCCTTGCCGGCATTGAGTAGCACGATTTTGTCAGCCAACGTCATGGCTTCCACTTGATCGTGAGTGACATAAATCATGCTGGTGGTATCTGCCATGTCCCTGTGCAACCTGGAAATCTCGATTCGGGTTTGCACACGCAGCGCAGCATCAAGGTTGGATAGCGGTTCATCAAAGAGAAAAACACCTGGATTGCGGACAATGGCACGGCCAATGGCAACCCGTTGCCGTTGGCCACCGGATAATTCTTTGGGCAAACGTTGCAGCAAATGCTCGATTTGTAGAATTCGAGCAGCCTTGCGAACCCTATCGTCAATGGTTTCTTTACTTTCCTTGGCCAGTTTCAGGCCAAAGGCCATATTGTCATAGATGGTCATATGGGGGTAGAGCGCATAGGATTGAAACACCATAGCGACCCCTCGCTGAGATGGCGGCAAATCATTGACCCGTTTACCGCCGATATACATATCACCAGAGCTAATGTCTTCCAGACCGGCGAGCATACGGAGGGAAGTACTCTTACCACAACC
>JBJYWX010000448.1:0-10842 GCA_046259695.1 Promineifilaceae bacterium (SeqCode)
CTGCGTGAAGCGATTGCGACGTTAGGCCCCTCTCTGGGCGATTGGCCGGCCGAAAACAACCAGGATCTGAGCTACGGTCTGTTTGGCAACTTGGAGTACCTGACCAAACGGGGCCGGCTGCAAACCGGCCGCAACGACGCCGGTTTAGTGACCTGGCGCTTGGCCTGAGCAACAGGGGTGCAGGGAGTGTACGATGAAGATAACCGCAATTGAAACGCTGCAATGGGACGCTTTTCCGCGGATCCTGGTGGTGCGCGTGCACACCGACAGCGGCATCGTCGGCCTGGGCGAAACGGTGGACAAGGTGCCTGGGGCCAAGGGCGCCTTGCATGGCACGGTCGCCCCGCTGGTGCTGGGCCAGGACCCGCTAGATATCGAAGGCGTTTGGCGCTTCGTGATGGACAATATCATGTATCACGGCTATGCCGGCGCGGAGACGCGCGCGCTCTCGGCCGTTGAGGTAGCGCTCTGGGATATCATGGGCAAGGTATATGACGCGCCGTTGGTCCACCTGCTCGGCGGCAAGACGCGTGAGGCAATACCCACCTACAATACGTGTATCGGCTTCGGCGCCAATCATGATTACGACGCCTGGCACGAGGATGCCGGCCCGCTGGCGCAGTCGCTGCTCGCCGAGGGCATCAAGGCGATGAAGATCTGGCCTTTCGATCGCTTCAGCGAACATAGTTTCGGACAGTACATCTCAATGGCGGAGGTTGAAGAGGGGCTGCGGCCGGTCCGCCAAGTACGGGACGCCGTGGGTATGGAGATGGAGATCGGTATTGAATGCCATTTCCGCTGGAACCGAGTGAGCATGGAACGCATCGCCCGCGCCCTGGAGCCCTACGACATCCTTTTTCTGGAAGACGTGATGCCGGCGGTTTATCCAGACGAAATCAGGATGTTGGGCGGGCGCACAACCATTCCTATAATCGGTTCAGAACTGCTGATGACGCGCTGGCAGCTGCGTGAATGGCTGGAAAAACATGTGACCCCGATCGTGATGACTGATCCGGTCTGGAACGGAGGTATTGCGGAAACGCGCAAAATAGCCGTTCTGGCCGAAACGTTCGGCGTGCCATTGGTGCTGCACAATGTGGCCGGTCCGATTTGCCACGCGGCCTGCATGCACTTGGGCGCTCACATACCCAATCTGTTCTTCGTTGAGTCGGCGCGCGCCTTTTATCAGGGCTATTTCCCGCTCCTGAGTGACCTGGCGCCGGTCGTAAATGAAGGGCACCTGTCCATTCCTTCCGGGCCCGGTCTGGGCGTGCGTCTGAACGAAGAAGCGCTGGCGCGCGCCGACTTGACGCGCGAAATTTCGGAAGGTCCGGGGCTCGCCGCCGGCCGGCGGGCAATGGGCGATCATTGGGCAGTAGAGGAGATTCGTTAATATGGCACGTTATCTGGCCCTGACTTGCGAAGCGCTGGCGCGCTCAATCTATGACCTGTCGGCGGACACGCCGCACATCATTACCACCCAGTTGTTCCGCCAGGGGCTGCACAACCGGCCCAAAAATCTGCGCGTGGTCCTGCAGGAGCAAATTGACGCGGTTGAGGGCGACTGGTATGACGCCATTCTGCTGGTTTATGGTATGTGCGGCACGTCAACCATAGGGCTGACGGCGCGTGACACGCCCTTGGTGATGCCGCGAGCGCACGACTGCATTACCCTCTACCTGGGGTCCCACGAACGGTACACCGAGGAGTTTAACCGCCATCCCGGAACGTATTGGTACAGCGTCGACTACATGGAGCGCACGGAACCAGGCGCGAGCGTGGCCCTGGGCGCGGCTGGGTTGGAGGATCAGGAGGCGCAGTACGAAGAATATGTGAAGAAGTTCGGCAAGAATACGGCCGACATGCTTATTGAAGAGATGCGCAAATGGTCCCAGCATTATACGCGTGCGGCTTTTATCGACACCCACTTGGGTGACTCCGAGCCGTACGTACAAATGGCGCGGGCCAAGGCCGAGCGAGAGGGCTGGATCTTTGAACGGCTGGAGGGCAACCGGCGGCTGCTGGCGGCCCTGGTCGGCGGCGACTGGTCCGACGAAGAATTCCTGGTCGTGCCGCCCGGCCATACTATTCGACAAGACTACACGGCCGAGCGGCTGATCAAAGCAGTCCCCCCAGACACCGAAACTTAGAAAAGTCCGGCGCGGAAGCGCCTAAAGAAATGGAACGAACCAGGCTATGAAAACAGAACTACGAGCAACAACAACGGGCGTAACGATTGCTACCGACGGCCCCTTCACGATCATCGGAGAGAGCATCAACCCCACAAGGCGCAAGAGACTCAGCTCGGCCTTTGCCGAAGGCGCGTATGACTATGTATTGGAACTGGCCCAGAGCCAGATTGAAGCCGGCGCCGATGTACTAGATATAAATGTTGGCGTACCCGGCATCGATGAGCCGGCGGTCATGGCCGGGGTAGTCGCCGCCGTTTCCGAAGCGTTCGACGTCCCCCTTTGTCTCGACTCCCCCAACCCGCAGACCCTGGCCGCGGGACTGGCCGCCGCGCCGGGGCGGCCCCTGGTTAACTCGGTAAACGGTGAGGAGAAGGCATTAAGCGCCATACTACCGGTCGTGGAAGAATTTGCGGTACCGGTTATCGGCCTGGTCATTGATGACGACGGGATCTCTATGGATCCCGAAAAGCGCCTGTCAGTCGCGGCCAAAATCATCGAGCGCGCCGCGCAGCACAATATCCCGCTCGAAGATATCGTCATTGATCCGCTGGCGATGGCCGTCAGCGCCGATCACACCGCGGCCACAATTACGCTGCGCACGATAGAATTGCTGCACCGCGAGTTTGGTGTTAACATAACGCTGGGCGCCAGCAACATTAGCTTTGGCCTACCACAGCGCCAGATCATCAATCAGGCTTTCCTGGCGCTGGTGGCTCAGGCAGGCGCGAGCTGTGCCATCACCAATCCCGCCCATCTCAGCAGCACCATTCGCGCTGTTGACCTGCTGCTGGGCAAAGACGATTACTCCATGCGCTATATCAAGCATTACCGCCAGATGCAAAAAGCGATTGCCACGTCATGAGGCCAGCAATCCGGCCATCATCCACCCGAAACGGTCCCGGTAACGGGTCGGTCGGCGCAGGATGCCGGAGCAAACGATGCCGACCCTGACAGTCATTATCGGGGAACAGACCTACCAACGCACCGTTACCCGCGGCGTCGTGCTGGGCGAAGCCATTGCTGCAATGGAACTGCCGCTGGAACAACCATGCGCCGGACGCGGCAGCTGCGGCAAGTGCAAAGTGCTCAGCGAAGGGGGCATGCTGCCCCCGGACGAGATCGAACACGCGCATCTGACCGCGGGCGAGCTGGCGGTGGGCAATCGCCTGGCCTGCCGCGCGCGCATTGCCGGCGACGCGCAGGTGGTGCTGGCGCCCGTGGTCATCTACTCCAACAAGAGCTTCAGGTCCAGCAATCGTTACAAGCGCGATCGGGACGTACCGCTGGGCCTGGCCATCGATCTCGGCTCGACAACGGTGGCGGCCTTCCTGACCATGCTGGACAACGGGGAAGTATGCGCCGGCGCAGCCAGCCTCAACCAGCAAACCGTCTTCGGCGCCGATGTCATCTCCCGCCTGGCCGCGGCAGACAGCAGCGGAGAGGACGCCCGGCGCCTGCAGCGTCTGGCGCTCTCCTCGATTAACCAGGCGATCGATTCGCTTAACCTGGGGCCGCGCATTCGCTCGCGCGTCGAACGGGTGACTATCGTCTGCAATCCGGCCATGCACCACCTGTTGAGCGGCTTGCCGGTGGCCGGCCTGGCGATGAAACCCTTCCAGCCACATAGCACGGCCGCCGTGACCAACGCGGGCGGCCTGCTGGCCGGGATCGTTCCCGACGAGGCGCGCGTCTCCCTTCCCCCGCTGATAGGCGGCTTTGTCGGCTCCGATGCGCTGGCCTGCCTGACCTATTTTGGCTTTGACACGGCGAGCGAACCAATGGCGGCCATCGACCTGGGCACAAACGGCGAGGTACTGGTCACCGACGGCAGCCGTATTCTGACTGCCTCCACGGCGGCGGGGCCGGCGTTTGAAGGTGTAAATATCTCCTGCGGATCCCGCGCCGTGGATGGGGCTATAACCGAGGTGGTCTTGAACGAAGACAGGTTAAAGCTGCACACCATTAATGACGAGCCTCCGGTGGGCTTAACGGGATCGGGATTGTTGAGTGCCGTATTCGTACTGCGCGAAGCAGGAGCTATTGAAGCCAACGGCCGTATTACCGAACAGTCGTCGCTGCCGGTCATCAGCCTGCCCGGCCGCAATGGCCGCACGATTCGCGCTATGCCACTCAGCACAGGCGGCGACCTCTATATCTCGCAGTGGGACATTCGCGAGTTACAGAAAGCGAAAGCCGCCATCCGCGCTTCGGTGGACATTCTCATGGGACGCCTGGGTCTGCGGCCCGGCGATATCCGGCGCTTCATTCTGACTGGCTCATTTGGTGGCCAGATCGACATCGCCGCCGCGCGCGGGTTGGGTCTAATCCCGCCGGTCAATCCGCAGGTGATCGAGAATATCCCTAACGGTGCCGGGTTGGGTGCCGCGCAGTTCTTGAGCGATGCCGGCTTCGCGCACGCCTTGCGCGTCGCGCAAAAGGCACAGCAGATCGACCTGGATACGGATGCGGCCTTCATCGATAACTACATACGCGCCATGGCCCTGGATAGCGTTTCGTAGGTGAAGCAGCCGCGCGAAGCCAATCTATGACCAGGCCAGGGGAGATGACACCCGAATCCAGGTTTAGTGCTGGCAAACGGGACGAGCCGCCGCGGTAGCGCCGGTCGTGGTCAGGAAAGTTCCAGCCGGTGGCCGATCGTCTGCAAGCGCGTTTTGTCATAGGGCGCCAGCCAGCGCGCAGTCATTTCTTCGAAGGCGTGGCGCATGCCGCCAGCCTGAATGATAAGCTGCTGGGTGCGCCGGGCATTTTGCCGCAACACCTGTTCCTGCGCCCTATCCAACAAGATGCTTGAGAGGCGCGGCACGGTGAAATCCTCTATTTCAACCAGGATGCCGCTGGCGACGGACAACACTTCGCGCGCGTTGTGCCGCCGCTCCTGGATGGCGCCGGGCGTCATGACCAGCGGCACCCCGTGCCCCAAGGCCATCATCACCGAGTTGATGCCCGCGTGGGACATGACATAAGAGCAGTGCGGCACAATATGCGCGGCGTCGAATAAGGGCGCAAAAAATACTGGCCCTTCGCGGTATGGCTTTTCTACAAAGGGTGAACTGACATAGCAGTCATACGGGGTAGCGCAGAGGCCGTTGACCTGATCAAAAACCGCCGGCAAGACCTTGCGCACCACCCGGTGTGAAATGGACGCCGAACCAAATGAAGCGTAGACAGTCTGCGTCGCCCCGTCAACCGTAGGCTTGATAGGCTTTTCATCAAAATTGAGAGTCGCCTCCGGTGGTTCGAATCCTCCTATAAACACTTCGTTATCCAGGTACGGCTTACGGTGCAGGTGCTGGATAGTGCTCAAAATGCGAAATTGGCGCTCATTGCGCACAATGTCTTCAAGCGGCAGCGGGGGCAGTTCTACCGGACTAAAAATGGTGATCGCCTTCTGCACAGTGTCGTTCATGCGCTTATAGTTCTCTCCGCCGTCGTTGCGCAGGCGCATGAGATTATCAAAAGTGACAACCGGAACGCCGCTGATGTGGCCGGCGGTGAGGCCGACCGGACAGCCATAGGTGAAGAGGAATTCGGGCGTGAATTCGGCCAGTGCGCGCAGCGTGATTTCCGTGGCCGAGAAGAAGAAAGCCTCGTCATCGAAGCCGACCATGACATAGCTGTCGAACAGCCACTCATAATTGCGCTCCGCCGGATTGCCCGGCAGCATACGCTGCGGAATATCGGCCGACAGGACGCGGCGAAAGAGCGGCTGCAGCAAGCGCGAAGTGCCGAGGAAGGTAGGATTGGGATAGGTGCGTAACTGGTCACTTGGGTAGCTGCGGCGCACGTTGGCCGCCATCGCTTCGCTGCAGGTCCAAACGACGTCATAACCGTGATCGCGCGCCACTTCGGCGAACTTATACACGGGCGGCAGCTGATCTAAGGCGGGCCCAACTAAGGGCGGCGACATGAGGGCGATCAGGGCAGTCGGCATGAGGGTTTTTAACCCTTTTGTTGGCAGTTGGCAACCACTCCTTATCACCGGGCAACATGGTCGCAGTAGCCTGTGGCCGCACATTGCGGTATAAAGCTGGTTATGAGCGAAACGGAAACTATCCCCGCCCCTGACTTTCCCGCCTTGACGCTGCCGCGCAACGCGCCGCCGGCCTTTCATGTGCTGGCGAAACCAACCGGCGCTATCTGCAACCTGGACTGCAAATACTGCTTCTTCCTCTCCAAGGACATGCTCTATCCGGGCAGCAAGTTCCGCATGAGCGACGAGGTCATGGAGCAGTATATCCGGCAGCTAATAGAAGCGCATCGCCGCGTGCCGGAAGTGAATATAGCCTGGCAGGGCGGCGAACCCACCTTGATGGGCCTTGAATTCTTCGAGCGCGCTGTGGCCATTGCCGAGAAATACAAACGGCCCGGCCAGCGCCTGCTGCACACGATGCAGACGAATGGCACGAAGCTGGACGACGCCTGGGGCGCCTTTTTAAAGCAGCATAACTTCCTGATCGGCCTGAGTGTCGACGGCCCGCGGGCCATGCACGATACCTATCGCGTGAACAAGGGCGGCGCAGGCAGCTTCGACCAGGTCATGCGTGGCTGGGAAGTACTCAGAGGCCACGATGTCGATTTTAACATCCTGTGCACCGTGCACGCCGCGAATCAGGATCATCCGCTCGAGGTCTATCATTTCTTCCGCGATGAACTGGGCGCGGAGTTCATGCAGTTTATCCCCATCATCGAGCGGGTCGACGAAAAGATGATTCCGTTGGCTAATATCGGTTGGAGTGAGCGGCCCGGCGGCGAACGGCCGCTTTACACGCAGCACGGCAACCTGGTAACCGAGCGCTCGGTGAACGCGCGCCAGTATGGCAACTTCTTGGCCGCCATCTTTGACGAATGGGTGCGCCGGGACGTGGGCAAAATATTCGTGCAGATTTTCGATTCAACGCTGGCGTCTTTTGTCGGCCAGTACAGCCTATGTATCTTCGCGCCCACCTGCGGCAACGCCCTCGCCATTGAGCACAATGGCGATCTGTACAGCTGCGATCATTACGTGGAACCCGATTACCTGCTGGGCAATATCCAGGAAACGCACATGATCGAGCTGGTCGCTTCGGAACAGCAGCGGCAGTTCGGCCGTGATAAACAGGATACCTTACCGGGCTACTGCCGCCAGTGCGAAGTGCGCTTCGCCTGCAATGGGGGCTGCCCGCGCAACCGCTTCATCCGCACCCCGGACGGTGAGGAAGGGTTGAACTACCTCTGCGCCGGCTATAAGCATTTCTTCAACCATGTCCGCCAGCCGATGCGTGTTATGGCCAACCTGATCCAAAATGGCCGGTACGCGGACGAGATCATGCAGCTCTACGGCGCGACGGCCGATCCGTACGCCGGCACCGGCCGCAATGACCCTTGCCCTTGCGGCAGCGGCAAGAAATTTAAGAACTGCCACGGTTCCAGACAAACTTAACCAAACGTAAGTTAGCAAACAGCTCTCAGTCCAGTCTGCTATAGTTTCGCACCGATAGGAGCGGATGTTTGCCGCCTAATACGGCGTTTCTTTGTGCTGCGCGCAGGGCGCCTCTGGAGATTTCATGATTAAACGAGTTATTCTCATTATGATCTTGTTCGCCCTGGTCCTGTCTGCCTGCGGCCAGGAGGAACCCACGCCGGTGCCGACCGAAGCAGCGGTCGAGGCGGCGCCCACGGAAGAGGCGCCGGCGCCAACGGAGCTGCCTCCCACGGAAACACCGCCGGCCGCCGAAGCGCCCACGGAAGAAGCGCCCGCGGCGGTCGCCGCGACGGTAGCCGAGATGGATCACCAGGCCGATTCTGACCTGATCGATATCACCTGGGAATGGGTGCGCCGCGATGCCAACGGCACCGATACGGCCGAAATCGTCGTTCCCAACCCGGAGAACTACACCCTGACCTTCAGTGCCGACGGCACCTTCAGCACCACGCTGGACTGCAACAACGGCGCCGGCGTCTACGCTACGCCTACGCCAGGCACAATCCTTATGGAGCTGGGTCCGATGACGATGGTAGCCTGCCCGGAAGGCAGCCTTGCCCCAGAAATGAGCCAGATATTTAGTCCGGAGGTTCAGAATTACTACCTGGAAGAAGACGGCCAGGTTCTGGTCTTCGCCTGGGCGGCCGACGGGCCGTTGGATTATTTCCGCAATGCTGACATTCCGCTGCCGGGAGAAGAAGAAGTGCAGAGCATTCCATCCGACGCCATTCAGCTCGATCTGAACGGGCTGGCAGACAGCTATGCCTGGCAGGTTATGCCGGGCAGCGCCATTGTCCAGGGACCTGGCGGTCAGGGCTTCCCGCCGTATATCTTATTGACGTTCAACGGCGCGACGGCCGAAGAAGTGTTGGCCGATACCCGCCTGCCGCGTCTTTACATCTTCCCCACAGAAGCTTATGTAAACCTATACCAGGCTGCGGGCAACCAGATTGTGGCCGATCAGGTGATCCGCTTAGGGCAGTTGATCTCCACCGCCGGCAGCCGCAGCGAGCCGCCGGAAAGCCCGATGCCCCTGCTGCCGCCGCCCAACAGCTTCATGGATCGCTGGGCGCAGTTCCTGGACCTCGATTTTGGGGTCGGTGAAGGCGTTCGCTACGTGTCCGATTCGCCATCCCGCCAGGCTATTGGCCTGTGGACCAATGAGACGACGGGTTACTATTACCAGGGACTGACGACCGACCAGACCTTCTATGTCTCGCTGTTCTGGCCAGTCACTACGGACGCGCTGCCCAACACGCCGGCGGATGCCAGCGAGGAACAGACGGCCGCACTCGATAATACCGATGCCTATGCGGCCTACCAGCAAGAGACGAAAGCTGCCCTGGACGCGTTAGCGCCCGCCGACTGGTCGCCCGACCTGGCTTCCCTGGATGCGCTGGCGGCGTCGTTGACGTTCCCCCTGCCTGGCGAGCAGGCGGGCGAAGATACTGAGAGCGGAACAGGTGCCGGCGGTGGTGAGGAAACCGCCGCGGAAGCGACAGCGACTCCCACGCCGGCGGCCACCGCAGTCGAGGGTGCGTCGGGGACGATTACCGCGCCTGATGGCGTATTCGTTCGCAGCGGTCCGGGGGTTGAATTTCCGGACATCGATGTCGCGGCGAACGGAACCACGGTACAGATTATTGGCAAGAGCGAGGACGGCGGCTGGTGGGCGATACCAGTGCCGGTTTTCCTGGCTGAAAATGAAACGGGTTGGGTATCGGCTGAATGGGTAGACGCAGTCGACACGGCGGGCGTGCCGGTTATTGAGGCAGTGCCGGTCGAAGAGGTGGAAACGCCCCAGCCGGCGCTGACTGGCGTGACCTGGCAGTGGGTGTCAACAACGACGCCTGTAGAAGAAACCCTTGTTGAGAATCCGGCAAACTACACGATTACGTTCAATGCCAACGGCTCGGCATCGATCCGGGCCGACTGTAACAACGTGGGTGCCAGCTACACGGCCGAAGATGGCAGCATGAGCATCACCCTCGGCCCATCAACGCTGGCCGCCTGCGCTGACGATTCGCTCGACCAGCGCTTTTTGGGCGGGCTGGAAGCGGCGGCGCTCTATTTCTTCCAGGGCGGCGACCTGTACATGGATCTGATGGCCGACGGCGGCACGATGCGCTTCAGTGCCGGCAGCGCGGCAGCCCCGGCGCCGGCCGCGACTGCGACGGCTGCACCCGCTGCCACAGGACCAACGGCTTCGGCGCAGGACATTCTGTTCACCCTGGTCTCCTACGGACCGGAGGGCGCGGAGCAGAGCCCGATCGAGGGCACCTCGATTACCGCACTCTTTAGCGGCGCCACGGTCAGCGGCAGTGCCGGCTGCAATGACTATACCGGCACGGTGACGCCCGTCGAGGATTACTTCACCATCGGTTCCGTCGCCGTGACAGCGAAGGAATGCGTTGAGCCCGCCGGGGTGATGGAACAGGAGCAGGCTTTCCTGGCCGCGCTGCAGGGCACGGCCGGTTACCAGTGGCTGCAGGCCGAAACCGGCAGCGGGCCGCTAACCGGCGGCCGCCTGTTTTACAACCTGGCTGACGGCACCAGCGGTTATCTGAATTTCATCGCCCAATAATAATGGGCCACGGACGAGCGCGGAAAGCGCGGAGGAAACAAGAAATCCTCCATGCTCTCCGCGCTTCCTCGCCCTGCGCCCGTTCGCTCCCTCTCATCCTCACCCCTCCGAGTTTCGTTTTTCACTCTTTCTTAAAGGACACAGCGCCGTTTAGCGAGTAAACTATCCAGGATAACTTGTTGTTCGCTATCGTGGCCGGCCGCGCGGGCCGGGATAGCGCAAAAGCCGTAAGGAGGCTGTTCGCATGTGCTGTTTCTTTCTTTCGCTGCTCATTCTTGGTCCGCGTATTGTGAATATATTCTGGTGGTTGTTCCAGCAGGCGCGCTGGAACCTGGCTTTTAACGGCTGGCCCCTGTTCTGGTGGCTGTGGCCCGTGTTGGGCATCATTTTCCTGCCCTGGACCACGCTGATGTACGTCCTTGTAGCACCTGGCGGTATTACCGGCTGGGAATGGCTGTTCATTGGCCTGATGCTTATTGGCGACATCGCCTCCTATGCCGGCGGCATCGGCCGTAAGCAGATTCCTGGCTACGAAGGGTACTAGAGATTAGGGTAACCGGGGCGGCCGCCGGGCCGCCCCGCAA
>JBJYWX010000449.1:0-6570 GCA_046259695.1 Promineifilaceae bacterium (SeqCode)
GGCACGGCGCCGTCAATTGTTGGGCCAAGATAATGAGCGGGGATCCGTTCCTGTAATTGAGGCAGCATGTTAAAAATGATGCCACCGTAACCTATGATAATCTCGTGACCGGTTAACGCAGCCGTTATATCAAGGATGGAAGTGGCGGTGGATAGAGTCTGTGCTGATACGATCAGCATGTGCGGTTTCACTTGGGCAACTGTCTCTTCGAGTGCAGCCGCAGGCATATTTGCTCCCAAATAAATAACATCCCAACCCCGACGCCTCAACAAGAATGTAAATAGCAGAGGGCTAAATACATGAAAGTCGTCCTCTGCAGAAGCAATAATTATCCGCTCCGAACGTGCGGGCGGAGGAGTGGCAGCAATTAACATTTCTAATCGTTGAACGCTCATTGCCGAAGCAAAGTGCTCTTGTTGAATCGTAACCTGACCTTGGTACCAAGAATCGCCGATCTTTGACAGCCCGGCCTGCAAGAGTTGGACACAAACGACTTCGGGAGGGAATAGTGCAAAAGCGCGTGCTAAAACTTGTTCGGCAGACAGCCTATCAAATGAAAGACAGGCGTTTACCCAATCTTCGCACATATTCGTTACCTGGGTTCTAGCCTGAGTGGAGATCGCCTGGCCCGCGTCACTTGTCAGAAAAGGAACTGATTCATGAAGGGGATTGTCACCTTCATTACTTAAGGTTCTCCATAGTTTTACGGCATGGCTGATTGACATACCTTCTTCCTGGCGGGCGATGAGCCAATTTAACATATCAATGTCCCGTTGGGAGTACTGGCGGTGACCACCATCCGTGCGCTGCGGGCGTGGCAATCCATATCTTCTTTCCCAAGCCCGAATTGTTGGCGGCTTTAAGCCTGTCTCCTTGACAACTGCGCTCAAATTGTATAGTGGAGCGTCCAAATCTTGCGCTCGTACAGTTCCGTTCATTTTGTACATACCCGGTTGTCCATCTTGTCCTGACCTTCCATATCGGAGGTGTTTTCCAGACTAGCTTATCCAGCGTAGTTCGCTATATCCTACAAGAGTGTTTATGTTTTGTCAATATATTGTATATATTTCTTCCAACTACTAATATTTAGTAACCCCTATTGGTTATGGTTGAGAGCATTTCTTGGATTTGTGATGGAGAGGCTGGGAATGTAGGGAACACACCACGCAATAGCCCGAGAAAGATATGAACTGCAGCAAGAAATCAGGAAAGAACCGATGTTTGGTACACCAGGTGGTGAGCTGCTAGGATATCGGCATATGAAGCAAGTTCGGACACTTGATTCTGAACGATATACCCGGGGCTGAGACTTTGCCACCGTAATTCTACACGCGAGTACCCCATCCCGTCGCTCCCGTCTAGCCTACGGTAAGCTGCTGTAGGATAAGGAATTCTCAGGAATAGTTGAGGGTTCTTTTGGTTCTACAGGACATGACGTTTCTTAGTTGCGGGAGCGATTTCTAGAGTGCAATCCGTGGATCTCCAGGCATTTGTCAAGATTGGAAACACCACCATTTGGATCAGCCCGACTAGTAGAGAGAAAGTGCGAGCCAATGGCGACCAGGTCAACGTATCCTTGTCACTCCGCGTTTCGCAATGCGCGCAGCGAAGCGGTCCCGGATCCGCTCGTAGGGGTGCAGGTTAAATGGGCAGACCTGTATACAAATTGAACAGCCATACTGGTTGGCAAAAACGGGGAAACAGCGCTCGGCGTCAATGTGCGAGACGATACCAGACTGGCGGCTGATGGGTTCGTCATGAATAGCCCGGCCCGGGCATTTGCGCTGGCATTGGCGGCAGCAGCCGCAAAACGCGCTCACCCACCTGTGTTCATCCGTTGCCGTATCAGGCAGATTGCTGATGCTGGTATAGATGGTCGCCAGGCGATGGCGCGGGCCGAACTGGGGCGAGATCAACAGCCCATGCGCGCCAAGCTGACCTAATCCAGCCCGCTGGGCGATGAGTGGGTACAGCGCCACACCGTTTAGGGGATGACCTCCCTGCGCCGCGTAACCATTGTGGCGCAGATGCGTAACCAATTTCTCAACTGCCTGCCCCAAATCATAGTAGCTCTTCATGATCATACGGAATGTAATAGAGCTCGGTGCCTGGGCGATCTTGTCCGCATTCATCTCCATCACCAGTACGATCACATGCGTAAAGAGTACCGCTTTTTCCTGGAAAATGGCCTCTAGCGGTAAATCTGTATAGCCAATGGCACCGACCCCATACGAGTAAGCCAATGTTTCGAAGTTGCGCAGTTGGCCGGCCGTTATCGTTGTCTGCGGATCGGCCGGGTTCTCATCCAGAGTTGTGAAAGTCTGTATGATATCCTGGCGCAAAGCCTGCATGTACGGAAAGCTCCACACCAGCCAGGAGATCCAGCGGCGCCAGGCTGGCCAGCCGTCGCGACGCATCAAATTGTTTTCGATGTTAAATCGAAGCGGGCCATCAGGGCGTCCATGCACGCTGTCGGGACGCTCGTAGAGCGCCCCCTCCAGGTCAGACTCTTGACTGCCCATCTTTACCCCCATTGCGGGCGCACGATATGCCCGATCCTATGAAGCCTTTTCTGCCTCCCAGGCACTTAGGCGGCGCCGCGCAACCAACAATCGATCATATTTCTGTGCCAGCTTTGCCTGGTTCCCGCTCAGGGCCGCTTTGAGCATATCACCTTCTAGTTCGGCTACCTCCAGACGGGTGTAATAGTCAAGCATTTCCTTTAGATGCGCCAGCACGATGCGCGCTGTCAGCAAAGGGTGGTTGTTGGTGACGTTTGCTTCGGGAAAGACAACACCGTGTTCCAATTCGACTTCCAGACCGCGCTGGAACTCATCGAGTGGAATCTGCAAAGCCTCTGCACCCACTAAAGTCTGCAGGACTTCCGCCTCTTCCGGCAGCACGACACTATCCTCCAATAGGGTCCAATCTCGGAAACCTAACTCACGACAAACGCGCTGCACTTCCTCAATAGTGACATAGTCGGGCAAATTCATTTTCCAAGCTCCTTAAAATGCGACAAAATCATCCTTGTTTGTTTGAAATACCAGTGCTTCCTCATTATGGCCTTACGCCGCCATATACACCATATCCGACATAGTTGTAGTAGGTTGCCGGTTGACTGGACAGTGCCTCGCGGTAGATAGCGCGGTAAGCTGGATTCACCAACACTTTCAAGAAACGGCCGAACGTGCGCAGGTAATCGCTGATGTCAATGCGATGGTATTGATTTCTGGCTTCTTCGCGGACAGTAATCGGGTATTCTTCGGCGACCAACTGTTCAAGCTCACTGCTTTCCAGAACGGCCCGCCACGCTTCGTGCGCCAGCATCCCTTCCGGCAAGCCCAGGGCATGCGTCATCAGCCGCGCCATATCCGGCGGTGGTGGCATTCGCCACGTCGCTTCTGTGAAGGCTACGTGACCACCGGGCTTAACGACGCGCATCATCTCTGCCAGCACGGCCTCCTTTTCGCTGCTAAAGCAAATCACCGATTCTGCGATCACGGCATCGAAATGGCCATCGTCAAAAGGCAGCGCGTGCATGTCGGCGAGACGGAAATCCGTTAACTCCGTTACTCCTTTGCGCGCTGCTCGCTCGCGTGCCCTGTCCAGCATGCGCGGCGTGATATCCACCCCGACCACACGACAACTATACTGCTGTGCCAGGAACACCGGGGCAATGCCCACGCCGCAGCCTACATCCAGTATATAATCAGCTTTCCGGGGCTCGATGAGTTCCATCAGGCGCATCGTCGCTGCCAGCCCCCCGATGTGCTTCGTATGTCCCATTTCGGCCAGCATGTCGAAATAGAGCGCCTGATCGGTGACAGTTTTTGCCACATCCCGTTGCAGTTCCAAAGTCGTCATGACCTCACTCCTCCGCCCGTTCGCGACGTTCCACGGACCAGCAGTCTAACAATACGCATGATATAGGTCCTTGTCCTTTGCCCCCATAGCCCTTCCCATGCAGCCCTATTCTGTGATCCGGCCAGCATTTGCCGGCGTAAATCGGCGGCACTCACCGACTCTGCTGGCCCAACAGCTGCGCGATACCAAGCGTGAAGAAACCCGTGCCGCACCCGCACCCAGGACTGCCCAGCTCGATAAAGAGATCCAAGATCTGATGAGGGCCATGAACGAATCTGCGCAGAGGATTGTTGAAAATGAACGGCAGCCACCAAGAGCGGGTATGCTCGCCTGTTCTCCTCACAGTTGGTTCCGGTTGGGCGTCGCTATCTCTGCTTGCCTGTTTCATCGTTAGTAGCCAGCAATTGACTGACTGTTCAAGCTATAGTAAACTGTTAGTAATACATTAAATAACTAATAGTAATTATAAAAACAACTACATCGAGTGTCAATATGGAACTGCAGAAAAAACTGATGGAGATTGGCTTCACCGAATATGAGGCCAAGGTGTACCTGGCCATGCTTAGCGTCTACCCGGCTACGGGGTACCAATTGAGTAAGGAATCTGGGGTGCCACGTTCAATGGTGTACGAAACATTGAAGCGGCTGCATGCTAAGGGCGCAGCGCTGGAGACGATCGAGGGCAGGGCAACGTTCTACCGACCTCTTCCGCCGGAAGCGCTGCTGGCCAAGCACGCCGAAGATTTCAACCAGGTAATTGGAGATTTGCGTACGGAATTAACTGCCTTGTACGAAAATGAGACAGATAATCAGGTCTGGACGATTCAGGGGCATACGGCCGTTACCACGTACGCAGCGAAACTGATCAACGAGGCTCAAGAGGAACTGTATCTTGTCCTCACCGATGATGCGCTGGCAGGACTGAATTCAGAGCTACAGGCTGCTCACGAACGCGGTGTGAACCTCCAAGTTCTGTTAACGGGGGAGTCAAAGCTAAACTTGGGTCGTGTTGCCTATCACCCACCCCTTGAAAGCGAGCTGCAAGATTTGACCAAGACCATAGTCGCCGTAGCTGACGGTAATGAAGTGCTCATAGGAAGTACCAAGTCGCCTGAGAAGATGATAGCCACGGTAACGCGTAACGCCGACCTTGTCATGATAGCGCGCCAGTTTGTATGGATGGAGATGTTTACACAGCGCATCTATTCCCGACTTGGAGCAGATATGCTGGCTCGCCTTGATTCGGAGGAGCGGCAGGTATTTGAAAGCCTCAACGTTGGCTGAAACGAATAGGAGCTCAAAACAGTAAACTGGAAATACACAGGTCCCCTTGGTTGATCCAGCTATGAGCGGCGTGGCCGAAACGCTGCTCATTTCGCTTAACATCATGATGGAATCGCGGACTGATTCTCGCGTGATTCGGAGGATGGTATGACGTCGAAAGAGGTAGTTGGTCAAAAGGCAGTTCAAGCAGATTCCCCTCGTCAGTGGATCGGTTTGATTGTGGTATATCTCTCCATTCCCCTGGCTCTATTTGTGTGTGCAGGGGATATCGGATGGTGGCAGGCATGGGTCTATTCATTGCTAATTGTTGCTGCTGGTCTGGGAGGGCGTTATTTGGCGGAACGGCGGCATCCGGGATTGATGGCAGAACGGCAAAATATTGACAATATCCATACAGTGAAGGCGTGGGATAAACTGCTTGCCCCGTTGATGGCGTTGAGTATAGGCCTCCCTCTAGTCATTATGGCCGGGCTGGACCATCGCTTTGCTTGGTCACCTGTTTTCCCGCTGTGGCTCATCCTGCTCGGTTTCTTCCTAATCGCGATCGGATACGCTTTTGCGGTGTGGGCCATAGTGGAGAATCGTTTCTTTTCTAGCGTGGTGCGTATTCAAACAGAACGAGGTCATGTGGTGTGTGACAGCGGTCCATATCGAATCGTTCGCCATCCAGGCTATGCCGGAAATATTCCGCCTCTGTTAGGGATTGTGCTGGCATTAAGCTCCTTGTGGACGCTCATTCCGGCAGCAGTGGCGCTGTTCATCGCGGTGATCAGAACGGCGCTAGAAGACCGGACGCTGCGGGAAGAGCTGACAGGGTATAAGGAATATGCGCATCGCGTGCGCTACCGGTTGTTTCCGGGGCTTTACTAGGAGATCTGTGTTGATTGGAAACAATATTCTGGTCGATGCCATAAGAAAGAATATGCCCAACATGGCGCTTCAGCTTGTGACGGAGCGCTATGCGCGTGATGTTGTCGTTATTCTGCTGGAAGGCGGTGTGCAGCTAGACGCGCAAAATGTCCTCTGCGAAATGACGCAAAGGCTGCATACCCTCATCCGGATGACAATGAAGTGAGCTTCTAGAGAAGTTTGTACTTGAAGCAGGACTGTATAAAAGAATGTTAGATAGCAGTCTAAGTGGTGTTTTGTCGAGAGAATGTTTACGATCCGAGTTTTGGCATAATAGGCGCCGCTGATAAATGATCGTAAATGTTATTTGCGGTATGAATATTGCAACCGCTGGAACCTGCTAGATAGGTTTATAGAACTATTACACGGAATCCATATTTGGTGCTGGAGATCATATCCGGCCGGTATTTGTAGCGGGCGAGGGGAATCCGGGGCGTGGGCTGCCGGTCTTGCCAGCAGGAGCCGCGCACGATGTAGTTGTCTTCGTCCCCTCGTTTATATAGGGTTAGC
>JBJYWX010000450.1:0-6441 GCA_046259695.1 Promineifilaceae bacterium (SeqCode)
CCGATGGCTGGCCGCCGGATTTCGCCAAACTGGCTGAATTTTCTGAGCGTGGCGTATTGGCACTTCTGGCTGACAGCACTAACGCCGACAAACCTGGTTGGACCCCATCTGAAGCGGTGCTAGAGGAAGGGTTCGACAAGGTATTCCGCGAAGCCGAAGGCCGCATCATTGTGGCTACATTTGCTTCACTCATTTCACGCATTCAGCAGGTAGCGGATGCCGCCGTCCGGCATGGGCGTAAGCTGGCCATTACCGGGCGTTCTATGCGTGAGAACACCAAAATCGCGCGCAACCTCGGTTATCTGGACATTCCCGATGACTTGATTGTCGATATTGACCAGGTTAGCAAAATGCCGCCGAGCAAAGTAGCCATTATGGCTACCGGCGCGCAAGGTGAGCCATCGGCCGTGCTAGGGCGGCTGGCACAAGGACGGCACCGCAACTTGAGCATTCAGGAAGGGGATACCGTTGTCTTTTCCGCTCACGCCATACCCGGCAACGAGGAACTGATCAACCGCACGATCAATCGCATGTACCAGCGCGGTGCCATTGTGCTCTATGACAAGATCGCCAATGTTCATGTTTCCGGCCATGCCAGCCGCGAGGAAATGAAGTTGATGATCAATCTCATCCGGCCTAAGTATCTCATCCCCGTCCATGGCGAATTGCGCCATCTCAGCCTCCACGCTGAGTTAGGCATGGAGTTGGGCATTCCCGAAAAAAATATCGCCGTGGTTGAAAATGGAACGCCGCTCGAGCTCACTTCGCATGAGCTGACAGTCTGTCCCAGGCTGCCAGGTGGCTATGTCTTCGTGGACGGCGCGGGCGTGGGCGACATCGGCTGGTCTGTTGTGCGCGACCGCGATAAGCTGGCACAGTCCGGATATTATTTCGCGACCTTGTTGGTCAACAAGGCCGGCCAACTTGTCGGCAGTCCGGAGTTTGCAACACGTGGATTTGTAGAAAAGGACGCGATAGACGAGCTAAACATCGGAGCAGAAGAGACTGTCAAGCGCACCCTCCAGAATGACAAAGGCGCCGATCAGGCGGCCCTGGCCAAGCGCTTGAAAGAATCGCTTGGTCGCTACTTATATGAAGAAACTCGGCGACGGCCGATTGTGGAAGTAAGCGTCAAAAGAACAAGCTAGGCGCGGCGGGGCGCCGACTTTCCTCCAGCCTGCGATAGAATATAGAAAGCCCCGCGCTGCGGGGCTTTCTATAGGAAGAGGAGAAAAGGAGGAAAACTTGTTAAGCTCATCTGCCGGATACTCCGGCCAATTACGCTGTTAAGTATATTTTATGACATTTGCCACAAAACAGTGGCAAGTGCACTACACGATAGCTGTAAACTACTTTACATGGACGCGGAGAATGTAACGGAATCCTGTCCCAACTGCGGCCAATCGGTCCTGCGCTCCGACAGGACATGCTGGCATTGTGGGGCCAAGCTCGCCTTCTCCCTGCCCGAACAGCCGGCCTCCGGCGCGGGCGCCGATGATTCGGCCGCGGCAGATCGTGCCGCGCTGCTGCGCATTTTCTATTTCGCCGCGATGACGGTTTTTGCCGCCGCCGGGTTTTTGTTGGCCGTACATGCCCTCGGCCAACAGCCTCGGCTGGCGACAAGCTTCGCCCTCGATGAAACTACCGCCTTCACCTTGCGCGCGCCGGATGGCTCCTTTTCAGTCGATCTGCCCGCCGGCCTGGTCTGGTACTTCCCACAAGCCAGGTATGGCCCGAACCGCAGCGCATCCATAATGGCCGGTGACGCCCGCTTCCCAGCCGCCCTGCAGCCTCTTTTGTCACGCGCGCCCGATGCCGAGCTCTTACTGCTGGCCGAAGCAGAGACCGGTATTCTAGCGGTGGCTAGAAGCGAGCGGCTGGCGGGAATCAGCGTCGAAGACGTGCTGGCTTTTGCTACCGACGGGGATTTTACCTCCGGATCAGTTGAGAGCGCCGAACGGGGCCGCAATTTTGCCGGGAATGAAATCGCCATGATGCTTGTTGAACAGGACATTAGCCCGCCACTTATGTGCCGCCAGCAAATTCAGCCTGCGGAGAATTTTCTCTACATGGCCGCCCTTTGCGCGCCCGCTTTTGATTATGAGCGCGAAGCGGCGACCTTTGAGGCAATCCTCGGTAGTTTATCTTTCGGGCAATAGAGTTAAGGCACGGTCGCGCCAGGGCGTATCCGCGTGAAGGGGTGACAGCGGCGGATTGTTGGAAACCAGCTATACTTTGTCGATGGCAGAGACATTTCGCGCCTTTGTTGCTGTTAGCCTGCCCGAAGAAGTCATTGGCTATCTGGGTAAATTGATCGAGGACCTGGCCGCGCAGGTGCCCCCACGCAGTGTGCGCTGGACGCAACCGGACAAGATGCACCTGACGCTTCGATTTCTGGGCGATACGAAGAAGGACCTGCTGCAAGAGCTGCAAAATGCCCTGGACAGCGTCACGCAGGCCCGCAAGCCATTTTCCTTGCAGCTGCAAGGATTCGGCTGCTTTCCCAACTGCCGCCGGCCGCGGGTGCTGTGGGCAGGACTAGGCGGGAATCTTGATGCCGCCGCCGGGCTCAAAGCGGCGATTGATGAGGCGATAGTGCCATTTGGCTGGGAAAGGGAGGAACGACCGTTTTCCCCGCATCTAACCCTCGGGCGCGTCAAAGATGCGAGCCGGCTGGACAAACAGCGCTGGCCTGAAACAGTCGAGCCGCTGCCTATCCCGGTAGCGGCCGTCCACCTGGTGCAGAGCGACCTTACCCCCGGCGGCCCTATTTACACTATCCGACACACATCAACGCTGCGAGGGCTCTAGAGCGGCGTCTCCCGCTCTCTCGATCAAGATCGGCCGGCACGGTTCTTCGTCTGTTCGAAGCTGCAGCCGCGTCGAATGCATGTTGCACATGAGTTCTCCCGGACGGTCGGGTGCCGCTGCCAGTTTTTCCAGAATGGACCTGTTATCCTCGGGTACCGCTCTCAGACCTGATACACCGGCAGCTAAGTTGAGGGATCGTATACGGGCCAGTCACGGCCGATATTGGTGCGCATCTTCTCCAGGTACGCCTTTTCCAGATCAATACCAGCGTAATTAGCCAGCTTCAGCGTGTAGGCCAGCAGATCGGCAAGCTCCTCGCGCAGTTGGCCGCGGTATTGGGCCAGGGCCTCGGCATGCGCCTCAGCAGCCGGCCGGCCGCTGGTCTCCAGCCTGCGGCCCGCGCGCCAGATCTTGGCCAGCTCCTGCGCGATCTCGCCTAACTCTTCAGTCAACAAGATGTAATTGAAGAAAATGTCGGGATCGAACTGTTTGCGATCGTCAAGCTGCTGGTGAAATTCCTGGTATGCCGCCAACTGCCCCTGATCGAGCAGTTCACGTTCCACGGGATGCGCATCCACGCGGCGCGGCTGTTCGTTGAGCGCCGCGTTCACATGGGCGGCAACATAATCCAGGTCCTGGGGATTGGAAAGGAAATCAAGATCGGTCACGTCGAGCGTAAGCACGGCGATATCCGGCAGGTTAGTCAGCCAGGCATCGTAGGCGGCGGCCAGGCGGCGGATATAATCCGGGTCCATGTCACGCTCATACGGCCGGTCGCGCAGAGCAATGCGCCGCATGACCGTATCATGTTCCGCCTTCAAATAGACGATCAGGTCCGGCTTGGGAATCTTTTCACTGAGTGCAGCATGTACACGGCCATACATCGCCAGCTCGTCATCTTTCAAATTCAGCCAGGCAAACAATTCGTCCTTGGCAAAAGTATAGTCGGAGATCAGGATTCCCTTACGCAGGGCCTCCGGCACCGCTTTATTCTGTTGATGATAGCGGCTGAGCAAGAAGAAGATTTGCGTCTGGAAAGCGTAGCGCTCGCGGTCGCCGTAGAAATCGGCCAGGAAAGGATTCTCTTCAAATACCTCAAGCAAAATAGTAGCATCGAAATAAGGCTGCAACAGACGCGCGAGCGTCGTCTTGCCAATGCCTATAACACCCTCGATCGCGACGTATCGCCGCCCATGTCCGTTGCGTGCATTCATCCTACGCTTCCTTCTCCATGCGCCGCAGCTCGGCGCGCAGCAGCTCGACCTGCGCCGGTTTATCGGCATCCATGGCAAGCTCGGCTGGCGGGTCGAGAACAATCTGTATCGGCATCCTAATGATACGCTGCGCCGTTTCTTCGATTTCCTTGAATCCCAGCCGTCGAGTCACATAGCGCAGCAGCGTACCGAAGCCTACAATGCGCGCCAATTTCCAGGCATGCTTGCGCGCATCACTCAACGCCACCCAGAGCTCCTCATGAGCGTCGGCTACTTCCACGCGGGCGACTGCCATGTCGCCGCCGGCCACGTTGGCGTCCTTAAGTTTCACATAAGTGCGATTCGATAGCGGAAACCGCTTTTCCATCGCCTCATCCGTGACCAGGATGTAATAAACACCCTTATCAAACGGTTCGCAGCGGGCAATGAATTGATCAACGATGGGCCCTGTAATTGTCGGGATGTCAGAGGTACAAAAAAGGACCGCTTCGATATCAGGATCGGTGCGCCTCAGCCATTCCAGACCGGCAAGCACGTTAGCAACCATACTGCCTTGATCAGGAATATGTTTATCCGCCGGGCGCAAGAACTGCATACCCATGGCGCTGCCCAGGCCAACAATCACAATACGCTCTACCTCGCCCGCTGTCTGCAGCGCGTCCATGACCCGCTCCAGCATCGTGCGCCCTTCCATGTCTATGAGCGCTTTTGGTTTGCCCTGCGTGTAAGCGTATAGGGGATCTTCTGGCCCAGGCAAGCCACCTGCTATTACCACACAATCCATTTTCTCTCGTCTCCCATTGACTAAGAATCGGGCGCTTCTGTGCGCAGACGCTAAGACAGCGTGTGCATAGTGGGCTTAATGTCCAAATCCTGGAGCATGACATTGAGTTCTTCGTGCGTTAATGGCCGTCCCTTGCCGGCCACGGCCGTCAGCGCCGCCTCCAGCATGTTTGTGCCAAAAGAACGGCCGTCAAAAACCGGCGTTGTGGTCATAACATGGCGCACACCACGCTCGCGAAAAAGGTCCATGTCCTTTTCGGTAGTCGTGTTGGTAACGATGACCTTTCCCGCCAGATCATCGGGCATATGCCGTTTCACCAAGTGGCAATCTCCGGCGATCACATCGGCCCAGTCATAATACTTGGTAAACTTAGGGATAATCTCTTCCTGCTTCTCCCCGGTCGGATAGAGCATGCTGATCGGTAGGCGGGCAATGACCGGGCCAATCGTGCGACCCAGGCGGTTCAGGGCACTGAGACTGTGGATCGGGACCGGCAGCCCAACGGTAAACATCAGGTCAGCACAGACCGTCTCATAGCCCAGGTCGAAGAATCCCAGCGCCATACCATAGCGGTCCACAGCCACTGTATGCATTACCCGGCCATGGCGATAATCGGGGCCAAGCTCCTCGACCAGGGCCTGCGCTGACTGCCGTTCCAGGGTATTCTTCAAACCACAACCGTCAACCACGGGGGTTTCCTTAACGCCGGCGACCAGTTTCTGCGCGGCAGTAATCGGGAAGCGGTAGTCGCCCATCTCCACCCACAGATCAATGCCGCCAACCCCGAGCGCATCCACCTTGCCGTCAAGTTCGTTGAACAATGCCGTGGCTCGTTCGACATCGCCATCGGTACCGCGGCGCTCCACACGCACCGGCTCACCGTACAGCTCAATTTCCACCGCCTTATCGCGGTCTGAGCCCCCTAGACTGACGCTAACGGCCGTTTTCATTGGGTTCCTTCCTCTTTTCTGGTTGAGCGCTAAAACGCGGCCCACTGGGCGACCCTGCACCGGGAACAGGACGAGGCGTCCCGCAGTTCATAATCCAATTCTACTCTTTTTAGGGAGCGAACAAAAGCGGCAGGTAGATTCCTTGCTGTGGCGACTCGGGCGTCACCGGCACGGTAGC
Organism: Promineifilaceae bacterium (SeqCode); assembly: GCA_046259695.1. Taxonomy (GTDB): domain Bacteria; phylum Chloroflexota; class Anaerolineae; order Promineifilales; family Promineifilaceae; genus JAACFF01. Next base: position 5,938 of record JBJYWX010000450.1, read on the forward strand.
CGTAGGCGTAGGCGTTGCGGGTGGTGTCGTGGTAATGGTAACGGTCGCGGTGGCTGTTGGGGTAGGCGTTGGCGATTCTTGAGCGGCCTCGAAGGCGGCCAGGGCGTCGATCCGTCCCCAGCCGAAGACATGATTGGGCACGCTCGCCGGTGTGTCGCCGCCGCATTCCTCGGCAGTGGTGAGGGGCACGGCCGACTGCTCTATCAAGGATTCCAAAGTTGTCACGTCGCCCGCCAGGTCGGGCCGGGCATCAACAAGCAGCGCGACCAGTCCGGCCACATGCGGTGCGGCCATGCTGGTCCCGGAAAGGAGCCCATAGCTGTCGCCGGGCAAACTGGAACGGACGGATACGCCTGGCGCAGAGATATCCGGCTTAAGCTGGGGCAGGCCATCCTGCACGGCGGGTCCGCGGCTGCTAAAGCTGGCAATCGCGTCACTGTTATTGGTCGCGCCTACGCTGAATGAAGCGTCATATATCGCCGCAGGCTGCGAAACGCTGCCACA
>JBJYWX010000450.1:6451-30365 GCA_046259695.1 Promineifilaceae bacterium (SeqCode)
CCATTATTGCCGGCCGAGTGGGCAGTCAAGATGCCTGCAGCGCGCACATTTTCGACCACCGCGCGCAAGATGTCTGGATCGGTGCACCCTTCAGCGGGCGGGCAGCTCCAAGAATTGTTAATCACGTGCGGTGCAAACGCCGGATTGCCGTCCTCGAACGGATCGCCTCCCTGCGGATAGGGGGCAACGAACCATTCATAGCATTCAGCATAACTCGCTGGCGTACCCCATCCTTCTTCCATATTTCGGCAGCCGATCCACCGCGCACCAGGTGCGACGCCGATAACGTTATCCGCACCATCACTGCCGGCCATAATACCCATCGTATGGGTGCCATGCCCGCGATCGTCGCAAGGCGCGGCCAGATCATAACCGCACGGATTGCCTGGCGCCGTGAAGGGATTGTCCTCGTGAATGGCATCGTGCCAGCTGTAGCTGTGGTCGGCCATCTGCCCATTCCAACCTCGATATTGGGCCAGCAAGGCGGGATGCTGCCAGTCGTACCCCGTATCCTGACCACCAATGACCGCGCCCTGGCCGGTGACGCCCGCATCCCAGACCGATGGGGCGTTTATGAGCTCCAGATTCCATTCGTCTGTCGCCAGCTCAGTGGATTCCGGCAAGACCAACGGTTCGCCCAAGGCTTCCAGCTCGGTCCAGGGATTGGCGTAGATATGCGCGACGTCGGAACGGCGGGCAAGGTTCTCAACAAGCGCGCCGTCGCTGCGGACCCAGATCATGTTGCTTATCCAGTACGGCCGGTATTTAGCGCCCGCCTGCTCCAGGGAAGCGATCACCGCCGGCTGGGTGCGCCGCGCCACGGCCGTCAGGCGCGCATAGACAAGCTCACCTTTCTCCAATTTCGAGAGGCCCGCGTCCATGCCGCTGAGAACAGCCTGGTCTTCCAGGACAACGAGATAGCTTACTTCCCCATCGCTCGCGACCGTATCAAGAACCCATTCATCCACTTTTTGCTGCCAACCGGAACGAGCGCCGGCGCGCGAAGTGGCGAAGACCGCCAAGACAAGGAACAGAACAGCCAGCAAGAGGCCGCCTAGAAACACGTGTCTGGTCATGGGCTGATTTTAATGTGGAATGGCAAGAGCCACAAAGGACGGCCGACCAGTTCGCGCCGCCAGCTGCCGGCCAGCAGCCCGGCGAACTGCTGCACGTCCGGGAATGGTTTGGGTAACTCGTAACCATTGTGCCCTGAGCGCAGGTTGGCGACGGGAATGGCATGTTCGTCATCGACTGGCAAGCCGCCCAGTTCGGCGGCTTTGCGAATCGCATCGACGAAATCCCCATGGCTGTCAACGAGACCATTAGCCATGGCCTGGTTGCCGGTCCACACCTTGCCCTCACATATGGGATCAAGTTCCTCCAATGGCAAATCGCGACCACGGGCAACAACTTCCTTAAACTGGCCGTAAGTATGTTCAATTTCTGCCTGGAAGATGGCGCGTTCTTCATCGCTCTTTGGCGAGGTATCTCTATACAATCCGGCACGAGCACCTCGCTGGAGCGTCACGCGGTTGATGTGCAGTTTGTCAAGAAGATCGCTGGTCGCGGGCCGCGCGGAGATGACGCCGATAGAGCCAGTAGTTGTTGCCGGCTGGCACATAATATGCTGCGCCAGAGCGGCAACGTAATAACCGCCAGAAGCGGCGATGTCGCCCATGTAAACGACGACCGGTATGCGCCGCGCCATTCGTTCAATCTCACGGCCGATGATATCCGAGGCAAGAGCCGAACCGCCGCCGGAATCGACGTAGAAAACAAGGGCCGCCATCTCTTTCACATGTTCGGCCTGCCGCAGCATAGCGGCTATCGTCTGCGAGCCGGCCGTGGCCCCACCCAGCAGTGGAATGGGCAAATCGACCGGTGGGCGGCGGCTGGGCCCCGTGGTAATGATGCCTTCCAGGCTCAGCACGCCCACAAATTTGGCAGGGCGGCGGCGAGGCTTTTCCATAAGCAGGTGGTAAGCCTCTGGCCACGGCTTGATGTCCGCCACGTTATCTCCTACCGAACGTTCACCCTCCTCATTTTTTTCCGTTGGTTCCGGCTCATCCGCCGCGAGTAACTGCGCCAGTTCGTCTTCGTAGGCCAGACCGTCAATTAAACCCAGGGCCAGGGCACGCTCAGCACTGTAAGGCGCACCATCAATCAATTCTTTAAGCTGTTCTTGCGTCATGCCGCGGCCGCTCGCAATGCCGGCCGTGATGATCTCGTATTGGTCGTCAAGCAGCCAGTCCAGCTGCGCACGATATTCGGCGGTCATTTCCGCATGCTGCAAGGTGTCAAACGCCGTCTTATAGGGGGAGATTTGCACGACGTCGACCTCGACGCCAATCTGCTGCAAGGCGTCGCGTAAGAAAGTGACTTCGGCATGCAGTCCAAGGGCATTGAAGGTAGCCCCCGGCGGAACGTAGATTTTGTCGGCAGCCGAGGCGGCATAATAATGCCGCAGATCCAAGTAGGGCGTGTAAACGATACTATGCTTGCCTGCTTCGCGCAGGCGCGATAATGCAGAGCGGAAATTCTGAATGGTAGCTAGCCCGGCATCGAGCCCTTCAAAAATAAAAAGAACGCCCTCAACGTTATCCGCATCAGCAATGAGCTGTAACCGGCCGTTGAGATACTCCAGGCTGAGTGACTGCTGCGGCCACCAGGGCAGCCTCCTGCCAAGAAATTTCGGCTGGGGCGCCTGCCGCTCCGGCAGTGAGCCATCTACTGTCATCAATACATAATCCAGTGAACTATGCTGCAGCCGGCGGCGCCAGTTACGCACGTGGGCGTCACTGGCATCTACATAGTCGCGCAGCCGGCGCCAAGCTCGCCCTGGGGCGCGCAGAAGTTTTTCACGAAAGCGTGTCTCGTTATCTGATTTGGACATGAATAGCTTCTCTCACTTACCGTAGCGGAATAATAGGCAAGTGCCCCACTTTAGCAAGCCCTGTTCATCTAGGCGCGGCCATCTAGCGGTGGGCTGCAGCCCATTCCTGCAAACGGCGCCAGGCACGCTCGACATAGTCAGAAACCGGCACTAAAGGCTGAATCAAGGGCGGCTTATAGCTGGCCAGATAGGACAGGGTCGCTTCTTCTCCAGCGGCTACAAGCATCTGGTATCGCTCGTCTTCCGGTGTTGGCCGGATCGAAAAGTCGGTCGTATCTATGCAGCAATCATTGATGTTCACGGTGCGCTGCTGCGCCGCCTGGCTCATGCGATAAGCAACCGACTGCGCCTCAACTAACGTCTCAAACGTGCTCTGTGTGTACGCCAGTAGATTGGTAATCGGTTCTCGTACGCGCAGGCAGTCGGCGGGCCGGTAGAGCCGGCAGCCCAGCGTTTCCCAATTGACGCCATTGACAAACCAGCGATTGTTGCGCGCAAACGGCCGTTCGTCGAAAAGGGGCAGCGGATAATTGAGCATCATCCCCCCGTCGGCGTAATGGTCGCCCCGGCCAAACTCATGGCCATCAAACTGCAGGCCTTCAAAGAAAAGGGGCAGCGATTGGCTCATGATCAACGCATCGACCACCGCCACGTCGGGCGTCCGGTCAGCGCAAAAGATCTCCGTCTCACGCCTGGTCACGTTGGTTACAACGATATAGAGGTCGCGATAGCCCCAGGCCCGGAATTGGGCGAAAGTCGCCTTCGCCTGCCCTTTGCAATAATAGGAGAGCGCTTCTTGCAGCCAGTCATAATAGAAATTAAGACTGTACCAGCCAAAGCGCCTGGCCAGGCGGCTCATTGAAGAGAGATTACCCTGCAGTCGTCCCAGGAAACGCCTCTGTGCTGCCGCATCCACCGACCAGCCTGCAAGCGCCTCGTTAAAACCATCCACATCAAAGGAACGGTAGATGCTCTGGATTTCATCCATGTCCAGGCGCATACTCAGCAAGGTCGCGATGGTTGCTCCGGCGGATGTGCCGGTTACGCGCTCGATTTTCTGCAGAATGCCTTCATTCTCCAGGACGCGCACGGCGCCATGGTACGCCAACGCTTTGGATCCGCCTCCTTGAAATGCTAGGTTACGAAAGGGAAACATGGCGGATCATTCCTCGGACACGGACACAATCCGGCCACGGGTGGCATGCTGCAGCTCCTTACTGCGCAGGCGCATCAGCGCATCCGTCTCCCCGCCGCCGCCATATACCACGGCCTGATCCAGCACGCCGGCGTCGATCAGCGTTTGCAATGGATGCGGGTGACCAAATGGGGGCACAGCCCCAACGGGATAACCGGTGATAGCCATTACTTGCTCTTGATTGGCCATTTTTACCTGCCGGCGCGACATAGCAAGCTCGTCCGCCAAGCGTTTGCGCTGTATGCGACTAAGGCCATTGGTGATGACCAGCAGGGGTTGGCTCTCGGCCAGGAATAGGACCGATTTAACAATTTGCTCCGGTCTGACGCCCAGAGCTTCCGCCGCAGAGGCAACAGTCAGCGTCGGGGCATTGAGATGGAGTATCTCGGCCTCGATAGCGTTTTCGGAAATAAAAGCGGCTAGATCGGTTGAATTCATCTTAGCTAAGAACGATTTCTTGCCTTGGGACGGCGCTTTCCCTGATCAGGTTAATCGCGACTGGCTAGCGGGACTGCGTCTGCTGTTTCTCAGTTGCGTGGTTTCAGGCATAATTCTATCATGTTGGCATCGTCGCGTTGCCTTACGGTTGCCGGCAGCGGAAGAGAGTATTCCTGTGAGTGAAATAATAAGCCGGATCGACACGAATAGCGAAGCATTTAAGACTAACTTCAGCCACAATCACTCCCTGGCTATGGAGCTGCGCGAGCGCCAACAGGCGGTGGCCACCGAACGGCCGGCGCGTGTTATCGAGCGCCAGCGACAACGCGGCAAGCTGCTGGTGCGAGAGCGCGTCGAGGCACTGCTGGACCCTGGCAGCCCTTTCCTGGAGTTGTCGCCGCTGGCTGCCTGGGAGATGCACAATAATGAGGCCCCCGGTGCAGGCATTGTGACCGGCATCGGCCGTATCGCCGGGCTGACCTGCATGATCATCGCCAACGATCCGACTGTGAAGGGTGGCACCTATTATCCGGAGACAGTGAAGAAACACGTGCGCGCGCAAACTGTTGCCGAAGAAAACGCGCTGCCGACGATTTATCTAGTCGATTCCGGCGGCGCATTCTTGCACTTGCAGGCCGATGTCTTTCCCGACCGCGAACACTTTGGACGCATCTTCTATAACATCGCGCGTATGTCGGCCAAAGGCATCACGCAGATCGCGGCCGTGCTCGGTTCATGCACGGCCGGCGGCGCCTATATCCCCGCTATGGCCGATGAGACTGTTATCGTGCAGGGGAACGGCACCATTTTTCTTGCCGGACCACCGCTGGTAAAAGCGGCCACGGGCGAAGAAGTAACGGCTGAGGCACTTGGCGGCGCCGATGTGCATACACGCCTCAGCGGCGTGGCCGACCATTTTGCCGAAGATGAACAGCACGCGCTGGAAACAGTACGCGAGATCGCCGGCCAGCTCAACCGGCGGCAGCAGCTTGGCGCCGTTATGGAGACGCCGGAAGCGCCTATCTACGATCCCCAGGAGCTGTATGGCGTGATTCCCGCCGACAGCCGCGAGGCTTACGACGTGCGTGAGATCATTGCCCGGCTGGTAGACGGCTCGCGACTGAGCGAATTTAAAGCGCGCTATGGGCCAACTATCGTTTGTGGGTTCGCGCACATCCAGGGGATTCCGGTGGGCATCGTGGCTAACAACGGTCTGTTGTTCAGCGAATCGGCGCTCAAAGCAACGCACTTCATCCAGCTCTGCGGTCAGCGCGGCACCCCCCTGCTGTTTATGCAAAATATCGCCGGCTTCATGGTCGGCAAACAGTATGAAAACAGCGGCATAGCCAAGGACGGGGCCAAAATGGTCATGGCGGTCAGCAATGTCAATGTACCGCGCATCACGCTTCTGCATGGGGTCAGCCATGGCGCGGGCAACTACGGCATGTCCGGACGCGCCTATGACCCGCGCTTCCTGTTTAGCTGGCCTAACAGCCGTATTAGCGTGATGAGCGGGGAGTCGGCGGCTGACACGCTGTGGACCGTGGGCAAGAATCGATTCTTTCACCAGCCGGATGAACCGACCGCGGCCGAGCTGCAGCAAGCCGAGAAGGTATTCAAGGAACCGGTGCTGGCGCAGTACGCGCGTGAGAGCAGCCCCTACTATGCCACCGCGCGTTTATGGGATGACGGCATACTTGATCCGGTACAGACGCGGGATGCCCTGGCCCTAGCCTTCGCTGCCACGCTCTATGCACCGCTGCCGACGGGTGGTTATGGAACATTTCGTATGTAGGGGGACCAGATGACTCTCAACATTGGCATTATCGGCCTGCCCAATGTGGGCAAGAGCACAACATTTAACGCGCTGACGAAAGCGCAAAACGCGGAAGTCGCCAATTATCCCTTCTGCACCATCCAGCCTAATAAGGCTGTCGTGCCCGTGCCGGATGTGAGGCTGGATAAGCTGCATGAACTGGCGGGTGTGCCGGACAGGATCTATGCCACGATTGAGTTCATCGATATCGCCGGGCTGGTGAAAGGGGCCAGCCAGGGGGAAGGGCTTGGCAACCAGTTTCTGGGCAATATTCGCGATGCGGATGCCCTGGTGCACGTGGTGCGCTGTTTTGACGATCCTAATGTGGTGCACGTAAGCCCAGAACCTTCGCCGCGTGTAGACATTGACATCGTGAATCTGGAATTGATCATGGCTGACCTGGAACAACTCGCACGTAAAATGGAACGGCTGGAAGGCCAGGTCAAAGGAGATCGCAAGACCTACGGCCCAGTTATGGAGATGGCCGCCCGTCTCCAGGGCCACTTGGAAGCAGGGCAGCCGGCCGCGACGTTCCCCGAGCGCGATACAGCCGTTTTCCAGGCCTTTAACAAGGAAATGCGCTTTCTCACCGGCAAACCCGTCATCTATGCCGTGAACGTGGGTGAACAGGACTTGGAAGGCGATACCGCCTGCATCGCTGAGGTTCGGCAAGTGGCGGCGGAAAGCGGCGCTGAACTGATCGTGCTCAGCGCGGAGATGGAGCAGGGACTTGTCGGCCTCGACGACGAGGAACGGCGCGAATACCTGGCGCTTACCGGCGCTGAAGAGAGCGGCCTGGCACAGCTCATTCGCAAGAGCTACAGCCTGCTCGACCTGATAAGCTTCTTCACCATGAATGAAAACGAGGTGCGCGCCTGGACCATTCAGGATGGCTGGCATGCGCCGCAGGCTGCGGGCGTGATCCATACCGATTTTGAACGGGGTTTCGTACGCGCCGAAGTGATCGACTATGACACTTTTGCCGCCTACGGCAGCAGCGGTGCGGCGCGCGCGGCGGGCAAGATGCGTATGGAGGGCAAGGACTACGTCGTGCAGGACGGCGACGTCATCCACTTCCGCTTCAACGTCTAGCGGTCGCGCTAGCCCCACAAGGAACCAAGGTCGCTCTACTCAGGCGTTAGAAAACATCCGTAATCCAGCAAATTTCGCCGTCGTCAGACCAAGTGAGGCGGCATTGCAGGCCGCCAAGCGTGCGCCGGACGCCGCGCACCAGCATTTGCAGGCGGCGTGCATAGGGTGGCAATTCCTCGGCCGGCCGCTGCCAACGCCCCAAGCGCGGCAGTAAAAGCTTTTCCTCACACCCATTTACGCTGACGATATCCGGCGCCCGCGAGTCCACGAGAAGAACAGTGCCCGTCGTGGATGGGAGCACTTCTTCGACCAGCAGTAGGTCACGCCGTTTCTTGCCCTGTGACGGGAAATAAGACCACGCCTTGGCCAGAGAACGCGAGAGCTGCTGCGGATCCTCCACATCAACGCCCGTCGTGGCAAACAATTCCTGGCCGGGACCCTCTTCACCACTCTCTGACAGAGGACGGACAACGGCCGTAGCCCGCAGATGTGGTAGGCGAACGTCTCGATAGAGCACGTCCCAGAGCCATTGTGTGTCCGGTGCATAGACACGGCCAGCATGCTGCTCTATAACGCCTTCGGCAATCAAGATTAGATAAAGGTCACTGAGCAGTATGGCGCCCTGCGGCACGGGAAGCTGCGCTCGCGCCAGGCGATCCAGCAGCACACCGGGCCGGGCCACGCCGCGCTTTGCCGCGCGTCCTGCGCCCAGCCAAACAAACGGGGTTCTAGCCACCTTTTGCTGCCTGCCGCCGGCCAATCTCGTATAAAGCGATTGCCGCCGCAGTGTTCACGGAATAGGAGTCGACCCCCTCGCGCATGGGTATGGCGACGATGATGTCCACCGCCTCGCGCAAAGCGTCATCAAGCCCGAAGGCCTCGCTGCCGACAACCACGGCCAGTCCGGTATCACCGAATTCCGCCTTAGGCAACAGCACATCACCGTCCACAGCCAGGCCCACGCACTCAATGCCAACTTCGGCGAGCTGCTCGAGCGCTGCCACGGTATCTTCTACCGCGATGATGGGCAGCTTAAAAAGACTGCCCATGCTGGTACGCACCGCTTTGGGGTGATAGGGATCGCAAATGCCGCCGGCGATCAAGGCGGTCGCGCCTGACGCAAGCGCAGTGCGTACTAGGGCGCCAGCGTTGCCCGGGTCTTTGATGTCGGCGGCGACCAGGAACAAAGGCGCTTCCCGGTTATGCAGGTCGAGAAATGACGCCAAGTCAGGTGAGGGCGGGATAGGCAGAACGCCGATTATGGCGCCGAGGTCGCGCCCTTCCGCGAGTTCAGCGAGCAAGGCGTCAGGCGCGACCACCAGTTCGCATCCAGCCAACAGCAAATCGTACAGCAGCGCCTGGATGCGCGGTTCCTGGGTGGCGTAGAAAGCTTCACCAACTACGGCAGTCTGCACCCGTTTACCGGCGCGCAGTGCGCGCTCATGCAGGCGGATGCCCTCTATGGAATAAAGGCCACTGCTTGCCCGGCCCCGGGCAGTCATCGTCCGCCGCACGACTTCTGCGGCGCTGCGCCAGACCGTCTCGTCACTCATGACACAATCATAGCCGCCCGCGCAGCACTCGTCCAGATAGGCGCAAAGCCCTCAAAGCGCGAGGCGCAAGTTCGCGTGGCCGCCGTTCAGAAAAAGAAAAAGGCCATGCAACAAAGTCACATGGCCTTTTGGTCGGGGTGGCCGGACTCGAACCGGCGACCTCTTCGACCCGAACGAAGCGCGCTACCAGGCTGCGCCACACCCCGAGCGACTTAGAATTATAGATTATGCACTCTCGATTGCCAAAAACATGGGCGGCTTGCAGCCGTCTCTCATGTTGGCGCCGGCCAAGCCTAATTCTCAGTTGAACCTGAGTATCGGGCCCTCCTGGCGCTCCTGGCATGCCCCTATCGTTCGCTTTGATACAATTGAGTGTTTAGCAAGCCGGCTCCCGCGCCAGCGTGTATATACTAATACGTCGAGCTGAGTATCGGCGATAGTAGGGGCAGTTCGAGAGCCTCTTCATGGTTACCGGTTTGGTGTGCGAGCTTTTTAGTGAAGTGGGCAAGGACTAATTATTTGAAACGGTGGCAAATCTGGCTGGGCGTATTCATTAGCACCGTGTTTGTGGTATTGGCGCTGCGTGGGCTGCACCTGGAGCAGGTATGGGACAACATCCGCCGCGCCAACTACATCTGGCTCGTGCCCAGCGTCCTGGTCTATTTTCTGGCAGTAGTCGTACGTACCTGGCGCTGGGCCTTCATGTTGCGTCCCTTAAAACGAGTTTCCGTGCCACGCCTGTTTCCGGTGGTGGTCATCGGCTATATGGGTAACAATATCTTCCCTTTTCGCGCCGGTGAGCTGCTGCGCTCCTACGTGCTGCGTAGGCGCGAAGAAATACCGATCAGTTCCAGCCTGGCTACCGTGGTCGTGGAACGTGTTTTTGATGGCCTGGTTATGCTGGCCTTCGTCTTTATCGCCCTGCCACTGACGCCAATCCCGGGCGACAACGACGGCCGTATCGGCAGTATTGTCTCCCTGGCCAGCATCGCCTTCTTCGCGGCAATGATCGTCTTCTTTGCCCTGGCTGCTTTTCCCGATCGCTTCATGAACCTGGCCGCCTGGTTCAGCGACCGCCTGCTGCCCCAGCGCATTAGCGAACCGCTGCTGGACCTGCTGCACAATTTTCTCGAAGGCCTCGCCTCGCTGCGCAGTTTCCGCAATGTGATCATGATCTTCTTCACCTCGGTCCTGATCTGGCTGCTGGAAACAGTCAAATACTGGTTCGTGATGCATGCCTTTGACTTTCAAGTCAGCTTCATCGCCCTGATGTTGATGAACGGCGTGGTTAACCTGGCTACCACCTTGCCATCGGCGCCAGGCTATATCGGCACATTCGACCAGCCGGGCATCGAGATTTTGAAATTGTACGGCGTCCAAGGGGAAACGGCCGCCGCTTATACTTTGGTGCTCCATGCCGCGCTCTGGCTGCCAATTACCTTGTTGGGCTTCTACTACATGCTGCGTGACGGCATGAGCTGGTCAGAGCTAAGCCGCGCAATGGATAACTCGGAGGAAGAAGCAGTCGTATGAAAATCGCCATAGTGGGCGCAGGTATCGCCGGCCTGTCCGCCGCGTATGATCTCCTGGGTGCGGGCCACGAAGTTGTCCTCTATGAGGCAGCGCCGCAGGTCGGCGGCCTGGCCACAGGCTTCAAAGACGAGGCGTGGGAATGGCCGCTGGAAAAGTTCTATCACCACCTCTTCACCTCGGATAAACATATCATCGCCCTCGTCGACGAGTTGGGTATGCGCGATGAGCTCTTCTTTCCTCGCCCAAAAACCTCTGTCATTTACAAGGGGCGCATCGTGCCCTTCGACTCACCCCAGAGCTGGATTACTTTTCCGGGCTTCAACCTTCTCGATGTGGCCCGTTTTGGGCTGGTCAGCGCCTACTTGCGCTTCAGCACGCCCTGGCGAACGCTGGAAAAAGAGACGGCCGATAATTGGCTGCGGCGCTGGTATGGAGACAAGATCTACGAAATGACTTGGCAGCCCATGTTGATTGGCAAGTTCGGCCCATATTACCAGGATGCGAATATGGCCTGGATGTGGGCCCGCCTGCACGTGCGTTCGCCTAAACTCGGATATTTTAAGGGCGGCTTTCAGGCTTTTATCGACTGCCTGGCCGCCGCTGTGGAAGAGCGCGGCGGTTTGATTTTCCTGCAGACGCCGGTTCAGGCTGTCCACAAGGCAGAAAACAACCGCCTGCGCCTACAGACAGCCGGCGGAGAAGCCGATTTTGACCGTGTCCTGGTGACTACCTCACCTGCTCTCTTGGCGCGGATCGCGCCTGATCTGCCCGAAGATTATGCTGCCGGCCTGCGTCATCTGAAGAGCATGGGCGCTGTGGTGCTGACCCTGGCGCTGAAAGAGCCTTTACTGGCTGCAAGCCATACCTACTGGCTGAATATCCCCGCTGATTCGCCGGACAAAAGCCAGAATGAAATCCCATTTCTGGCCCTGGTTGAGCACACTAATTACATCGATCGCGCACATTATGGCGGCGACCATATTGTGTACTGTGGTGACTACGTGCCCGCTGACCATCCTTACTTCAGCATGAGTCATGAAGAGCTAGCCAGCTTGTTTACATCCGTACTGACCAAGTTTAACCCGGACTTCAAGCCGGAATGGGTGCGCAAAAGCTGGCTCTTCCGCGAGCGTTACGCCCAGCCGGTGCCCGAAATCAACCATTCGCAGCACGTTCCGGAACTGCGCACGCCGCTGCCGGGCCTATACCTGGCCAGTATGAGCCAGGTGTATCCATGGGATCGAGGTACCAATTTCGCGGTGGAAATCGGTCGTCGTGCGGCGGCACTGATCCTGGCGGACGCCGGCGTAGGAGCCTCATAGGTTTAGCGCCAATAGGCGGCCGTTTCCAAGGATGCTTGATTCGTGTTAAGATGAGCAGCGGCGCTGCGAGGTGATGTTTCACCTGCGCCGGAAGTAAAGAGAACAGATCGGCTCGGCGTGACCTCACGGGTCGCGCGCCAGAAGAGCTTTTAGGAGAGTAAAATCATGAAAATTATCGTTGTCGGCACCGGGTTCGTGGGCCTGCCCCATGCCGCTGTGCTGTCCGAATATGGGCATGAAGTCTATGCCTATGACATTGATGAAGATCGCATTGCCGCCTACCAATCAGCCCAGCGCGAAGAAATTGAGCGCTACGTGAATGAGCCTGGCCTGGCCGCGTCGGTAGCCGAAAACATCGATCGCTATCTCTTTTTCACGACTGATATCACCGGCATCGTGGACGACGCCGACGTCATCTTCCTCTGCCTCAACACCCCGCCAAAGCGGGACGGCGCCTCTGATCTCAGCTTCTACCTCTCAGCCGCACATCATCTTGCCGGTCTGCTGGCCAAGCGGGATGCCTCAAATCGCGTGGTGCTGGTCAATAAGAGTACGGTGCCAGTGGGCACGGCGCGTCTGCTGCAAAACACAATGGAAGAATATGGCGTGCAGAATTTTGGCGTCGCCTCCAATCCTGAATTTCTCGCCCAGGGCAACGCCATCAGCGGTTCGCGCCGACCGGATCGCGTGGTCATCGGCGCGGATACGGCCGAGGATTTCGAGATCTTGCGTCGCATCTATTCACAATTCGTCAATCACGTGCGCATCCGCTATCTGGAGACAACTCCGGAGACAGCCGAGGCGATCAAATACATGGCCAACACGCTGCTCCTGACCTATATATCGTTCTGGAACGGCGTTGGAGCGCGTCTGGGCGAAGCATTCCCCAACATCCGCATGGAGGATCTCAAGATTGGGGTCACTTCGGACGACCGGATCAGCACCTGGGGCTCTTATGTCAGCAATGGCGCTGGTGGGAGCTGCTTTGGAAAAGATATACAGTCATTAATCTACCAGGTCAACAGCACCGGTCGTTCCACCGACTTGCTGCAGGCGGTATATAACATCAATGAATATCAGAAAACCTACCTGATCGACCGTGCGGTACACGAGGCCGGCTTCAACTTTAACCAGAAATCGGTTGCCCTGCTGGGATTGGCCTTCAAAAAACGCACCAACGACATGCGTGATTCTGCCGCCTTGCGCGTGGTTGAGTCGCTGTTGGTGCGCGGCGTTAAGTCAATTCGCGCCTACGATCCGCTGGCGATGGAGGATGCCCAGAACTACTGGTTCAACCCCGAGGATAATCATCTATTTGAGCGCATTAGCTATCACAATTCGGCCAAGGAAGCTATTGCCGGCAGTGATGCCCTTTACGTTTCCACCGATTGGGAAGAGTTTCGTGGACTATCAAGGACCATCGAGAATACGGTCAACCCGCCCTATCTTGTCATCGACGGCCGGCGCATGATTCCTGACTACCAGGCACTGGTCAACAAAGGCTACGAATACCTCCCTGTGGGCGGCGTACTGCTGCGCCCACCCGCTGCTGCGGTCAAGCAGGAAGGTCCCCAGGGCGTGGAGGAGCTGGAAGCAGAGCCAGCATAGCCAGTGAGTTAGTGGACAGTGAGTCAGTGGGCAGTCGGCCGTGTCTGGCTGAGAACTGCCAACTGAATACCGCCTACTGAAAACTGTGCCCTACAGCGGGAGTACCACCATGAGTAAATGGGAAAAACGACGGCGTCTGGAGGCAATCATCAGCGGCGAGAAGCCAGATCGCCTGCCGGTAGCGTTGTGGCGGCACTGGCCGGGCGATGATCAGGATGCGGCGGCGCTGGCCGCCGCGCATATCAAATGGCAGCAAGACTTCGACTGGGATCTGATCAAGGTCGGCCCTGACAGTAATTTTTCGGTCACAGATTGGGGCGTCGAAGACCGCTGGGTGGGACACATCGAAGGGGTGCGCGAAACGACGTTCCGCCCGGTGCAGGTGCCTGAAGACTGGGCGCTGCTTAAGCCGCTGGACCCGGCGCGCGGCAAGCTGGCGATGGAGATCGAAGCATTGGCCCTGGTACGCGAAGGAATCGGCCCTGAGGTTCCCATGCTGGCCACGGTGTTCGCTCCCCTGGGCCAGGCCAAGCATATTGCCGGCGGCGAGGTTCTCGGCAGCCAGCTGCGCAGTCACCCGGCGCTGCTGCACGAGGCGCTTTCGGTGATCACTGAAAGCACGCAGCGATACATAGAAGGTGCCCGCAAGATAGGCGTTGACGGTATTTTCTACGCCGTGCAGCACGCCCGCTATCCCCTCCTGAGCCGCCTTGAATTCACTGAATTCGGCCGTGCCTACGATCTTCAAATTGTGGAGACGATCCAGGATTTACCCTTCAACATGCTGCATATCCATGGCACAGATCTTATGTTTGATCTGGTAGCCGATTATGCGTTTCCCCTGGTCAACTGGCACGACCGCGAATCAGACATCTCCTTGAGGAACGGGCTGGCACAAATCAACGGCGCTGCCAGCGGCGGCATTGATCACTGGACCATTCATCAGGACTCACCGGAACAGACGCTGGTTGAGGCGCGCGACGCCGTCGAACAAACGGGCGGCACGCGACTCATGTTGGGAACAGGCTGCGTGGTGATGGGCACAACGCCGCTGCGTAATTTGCGCGCGCTGCGCGAATTTGTAGACCGACCATAACCGACCGCTTTGCCCTCACAAGAGTTCCTCGCGTACCTGCGAGTCCGTTTCGCGGGCCAACGCGGCCGCTAAAGCAGCGTCCACCTCGTGCCCGCCGATCTGCCGCAAAGCCCAAGCGGCATGGCCACGCACAATCGCTTCTTTATCCTCCAGCAGCGGCAAGAGCGCGGCCACGGCTGTTTGCGAGCCCCAGTTCCCGGCCGCCACACAGGCGTTGCGCACCAGCCGCGCGCGCTTGATGCGCTTAACAGGACTATGCGCAAACCGAGCGTCAAACCGCGCTTCGTCCAGCGCCAACAGCTCTACCAGCGGCGGCGCGATCGCGGCGGCGTCCAGGGTGTGAAAAGCGGGCTCCTCGCCCTGTGCGGCGAAGCGGTTAAAGGGGCATACCAGCTGGCAGAGGTCACAGCCATAGACCCAGTTACCCATTAACGGCCGCAGTTCGCGCGGGATCCAATCCTTCAATTCAATCGTCAGGTAGGAAATACAACGCCGTGCGTCTAGCTCATAGGCCGCCGGAAAAGCATCCGTCGGGCAGGCGTCCAAGCAGCGCCGGCAGGAGCCGCAGCTGGGCATTTGCGAGGCTGGCGTTGGTGCCAGAGTTAACGTAGTCAGCAGCTCGCCCAGGAAAAACCAGGAACCGGCGCGAGGGGCGATCAGCATTGTATTCTTGCCCGTGAACCCCAAACCGGCCGTCTCCGCGTGATCGCGCTCTAGGACCGCGCCCGTGTCAACATAGACCCGGCTGGCCGTGCCTGGATCTTTCGTGCGCAGCCAGGCGGCCAGTTCCTCCAGGCGCGGCGTCATCACATCGTGGTAGTCGGCGCCCCAGGCGTAATTGGAGAATCGGCCGCGCCCTGGATCGGCGGTGAAGTCTGGGGCCGGCGCGGCAGCGGCGTAGCTTAGGCCGACGCTTACAATACTGCGCATGCCAGGCAAGATAATCTGCGGGTCGCGGCGGCGGGCCACCCGGTCAGGGCGGGCCATGTAAACCATGTGGCCATGGCGCTCCGCCTCAATCCAGCGCAGATAAGCATCCAGGCGCCGCGCAGGCGCGGCTAAGGAGACGCCCACGCTGTCGAAACCGAGCGCAAACGCGCGCAGGCGCAGTTCTTGCAGCAGGTCACCCATACAAGCGATTATACAGCGGTCGGGCAGCGGCAGGGAGTTTGCGTCTCCTGTGCTCCCTCTTGCCCCGCCTGCTTTGTGGTATAATCCTCCCGCATTTCATTTATAACGCAGGAGGCTACAGGTATGATGAGCACGTCCGACCTGAATATCACTACAGAACAGCTGAAGCGCGTCATGTTGGTGGCGGCTAACGGCCGTATCGACAGCAGCAATGCGTCGGAACTGGACAGCGCTTTGAAAGAAGCTATCGAAGCGGGCAATTCCGGAATTATCGTCAATCTGAGCGGCGTGGAGTACATGAGCAGTGCCGGGCTGCGAGCGCTCGTCTCCGCCCTGCGCGAATGCAAAAAGCGCCGCGGCGACCTGGTGATCAGCCAACCGTCTCCTCGGGTAAGCGAAGTGCTTGAGCTGGCCGGCCTGAGCACTGGTCCGAACCCTCTGTTCAGCGTGTACGAGAATGATGCCTCGGCCGTGGGGAGTTTCTGAGGGGCTAACCGCCGGGCATTTATCCAGCCCCGGTAATTGAGCGGCGGCGCAATGGGCTTAGCAAACGTCCTGACCGTACCGGGCCGCTTTGATCATATACGCGCGATCGCTCAGTTTGTAACCGCCGGCGCAGAAGCCGCCGGCCTGGATGCAGATGCCGTTTTCCATGTAGAACTATGCTGCGACGAGGCGGCAGCCAACATCATTGAACATGCCTACGGCGGTGAAGATAACGGTGACATCCACGTCCGTTATTCTAGCGATGAACGGGCCTTTACCGTAGTCCTTTGCGATAACGGCCGTCCTTTTAACCCTCAAAACATCCCCGAACCCAAAAGCGTTCAAGCTGATGCTGACGAGCCGGAACCGGCACTAAGAGATTACCTTGACAGTCTGCAAGTCGGCGGATTGGGCATCTATTTCATGCGCAAATTGATGGACGAGGTGCACTACAGTTTCGACGAGGCAGAGGGGAACAAGCTCACCCTGGTCAAATACCTGCATACGGAGCCCGCTTCATGAGCGTAACCAGCCGCGAACTGGCGCCTGGTCTCTGGTTAGTCGCGCCAGACGGCCGGTTGGACCATTCCCTCTCCCCTGACCTGGACGCTGTACTGAACGAGCTGCTGGCGCAGGGCCAGACGCGCTTCATCGTGGACTTTTCCGCCACCACTTACATCAACAGCCTCGGCCTGCGAGCGCTGCTCACCGGCCTGCGACGTTCTCGCGAGCGAGGTGGAGATTTGGTCATTTGTAGTCTGTCGACTCGCTTGCGGAACGTGTTCGAAACCGTAGGCCTGGACCAGGTATTGCAGATCTATAAAACAGCGGCGGAGGCGGAAGCGAACATACGCTGACCGGCAGCGATGAGTGACTTTCTGCAGCAAACAAACGACCTTTGGCAGTCGCTTTCGCTTGTTGTCCTGGTACTGGCGGTATTGATCACGACGCTGATCCTCTGGCGCCGTTACCTCTCGCGCCGCATCCTGATGCGCCGCATCGCCGAATTGGAGGAGCTCAGCGCTGCCGGTCGGGCCATTGTCGCTGCCGAACTGGACGTTAACGCCCTCTCCGAACTAATCGCTAAGGAGTCAGCGAAAGTAGTAGAAACCCTTACGTTCCAGGTCGGTCTCTTCGAAGGAGACTTCTATCGCATCCTTTACTGGACCATCGGCGGCGTCAAGCAGGCGACGCCACAGAGCTTCGACATAAGTGATGGTCGCGGCCTCATTAATTGGATTCGGCAAACACAAAAGCCGCTCCTAATCCATGATTTCGAGCGCGAAATGGCGGACCTCCCCGCACGCCCACGTTATCTGAGTGACGCGCCGCCACGTTCCGCTCTGTTTGTTCCTCTGGTGAGCGGTGACGAGACGATTGGCATTATCGCTGCACAGAGTCTCGCTGCAAACCGCTTCCAGGAAGAAGATATGCGCCGCCTGATGATCCTGGCCAACCAGGCTGCAGCCGCGGTCGCCAATGCCCGTCTCTATGAGCGCGAACGAATGCGCGCCGCCCATCTTCAACTGGTGGGGCAGATCGCCCGTGAGGTCAACGCGGTGCAGGATCGGGATGAGATTTTTGAGCAGGTGGTTACGCTGACGCAGGAGACTTTCGGCTTTCATCCCGTCTCGATCTTTGATATTGACGCACAATCGGGCGATGCGGTGCTGCAGGCAAGCAGCGATCCCGCCGCCCCTCTCAATGATGCCTATATTGGCTCCGAACAGGGATTAGTTGGCACGGCGGCCGCGTCCCGGGAAACCATTGTCTCGAACAATACGGCCGATGACACCCGTTATGTGCGCGCCTTAACCGCGGAGCATTTTGATGTGGCTCATGATTCTCTATCTGAAATTGCCATTCCGCTCATTGTTGACAATCGCGTGCTTGGCGTGCTGGACGTGCAGAGTGATAAGCTTGGCGCCTTCAGCGAGAGCGAGCAGACGGTACTGGAAGCGCTAGCAGCCGAGGTAGCCGCAGCCATTCACAAGGCGCAGCAGCTGGCATGGCAGCAGCGCGAGGCCTGGATTTCAACGGCGCAGCTGCAGATCGCTGAAGCGATTTCACGCAGCGAAGATTTACAGGAAATTGCCGAGGTTGTCACACGCCTCACCCCCATGCTTACCGGCGTCTCGCTGTGCGGCATCCTGCTCTGGGATGATGATCTCCAAGAGTATAGGGGCACGGCCCTGCATACGGCTGATAGTCGACATGCCCACGATTTTGACCATGTCAGTTTCTCCATTGGCGACTGGGGGGCACTTGACGCGGTTCATATTGGTCGCGAACAGTTGAGCACGCAGCGCATTCCACGCGCTTTGAAAGAACTATGCCGCGGCTTGAGCCACCCACCCAAGGGACTTTATCTGCTGCCCTTAACCTCCGTGGGATGGCCGCAGCCGCATGGCGTAATGATCGTCGACTACTTTGCTACAGCGCCGATCATTGACGACGAACAGCTGCCCGGTCGGCGGCGGCTGGACCTGCTGACCAATATCGCGCAGCAAACCGGGCAGGCAGTAGATAGCGCACGCCTGCGCCGCGCCCAGGCCGAAGAGGCGTGGGTCAACACTGCTTTATTGCAGGTGGCTGAAGCGGTGAATAACCTTATTGATTTGAACGAGATCCTGGATACCATCGCGCGGCTGGCCCCGATGCTGGTCGGCGTAGAATCGATCATCATCCTGATCCGCGATAGTGAAAAAGGACTCTTCCTGCCCGGTCCCAGTTACGGCGTAGGCACAATGGGCCTGGGCTTACTAGAAACGCTGGAAATCAGCGATGGAGAGTACCAGGCGATGCTGGCCGGCATTGACCTGCCGGAGCCGGGGCTTGATACGATCCAGATGGTACGCGCGTCGAACTGGTTAAAACGCGTGCTTGATGCGCCATCGATTCTCGCCGTGTCGCTCAACGCTCAGGGCCGGCTAGTAGGCAGCATGCTGGTCGGTATTTCGCGAGATGAACAGCGCCGCCTGACCAGCCGCCGCTTGAATATCCTTAATGGCATCGCCCAGCAGGCGGCGACGGCCGTCGTCAACCACCAGCTTTACCGCGAATCGGCCGAAAGGCTGCGATTGGAGCAGGAACTTGATGTGGCGCGCGAAATCCAGGAAAGCTTCCTGCCTTCGGGCAGCCCTAATATTCCTGGCCTCACCGTAGCCAGTTACTGGGAAGCAGCGCGCCAAGTGAGCGGCGACTTTTACGACTTCTTGCCACGCGACGACGGCACCTGGATCATTCTCATTGCCGATGTGGCCGACAAGGGCGTACCCGCGGCGTTGTTCATGGCCCTTAGCCGTACCATATTGCGCACCGTAGGCATTAACCGCGCCGACCCGGGCGAGGTATTGATGCGCGTTAACGAGCTGATAAACTATGATGCTGAATCCGACCTCTTCGTAACCGTCTTCTATGCAGTATGGGATCCGCAGACTGGCGACCTTTCGTATGCCAACGGGGGCCATAACCCACCGTTGCTAATCAAGGCTAACGGCAACCACCGCTGGCTGCAGGCGCCGGGCATCGCCCTGGGCATCCTGCCTGAAGTCGAGATACCAAGTAGACGCCTGACACTCGAACCCGGCGATACCCTTGTCCTCTATACCGATGGGGTCACCGAGGCGATCAATACCGATATGGACGAGTACGAACAAGACCGTTTGCTCTGGACTGCGCGATCCGTCCATAAGCAAGAGCCGCAGGCGATAGTCGACGCAATTACCGAGAGCGTGCGTGAGCACACCGGGGAAACGCCACAGTTTGATGACATCACGATGGTTATATTACAGAGGGACAAAACATGAAAAATGAAGATACGGCCGGCCGGGCGCAGCAGTCTCGCCCTTTCTTGGAGCGCGCCACGCCGGCTATTCCCACGGAAGATGAGCAGCTCTTAAGGGCCCCAGACGCGCCGCTGCCTTTTACGGAAAGCGAACCCTGGCGCGTGATGCGCATCATGAGTGAATTTGTGCAGGGCTTCGATGCCTTGGCGGAGCTTTCACGCGCGGTGACAATCTTTGGCTCGGCGCGCACCAAGCCGGGAGATCCCAACTATGAAGCGGCCGTTGAAACGGCGTTTCTGCTCGGCGAGGCCGGCTGCGCCATTATCAGCGGCGGTGGGCCGGGTATCATGGAAGCGGCCAACAAAGGGGCACAGCAGGCTGGCGTGATGTCGGTCGGGCTCAACATCGAGCTGCCTTTCGAGCAGCACGTCAATCCCTATGTCGATCTCGCGCTCAATCATCGCTATTTTTTCGTGCGCAAGGTGATGCTGGTCAAGTACGCCCAGGCGTTCGTCATTTTTCCCGGTGGCTTTGGCACGATGGATGAATTGTTTGAGTCTTTGACGCTGATCCAAACCGGCAAGATCAACAATTTTCCCGTAGTGCTTTTTGACAGCAGTTATTGGCAGGGCCTGCTCAACTGGATGGAGACAGTGATGGAGGCGGAGGGCAAGATTTCGCCAGCCGATCTCGATCTGCTGCTGGTGAGTGACTCGCCGCAAGAAGTCTGTGACTTCGTAATGGCCTCGATTGAGGAACCAACTGGCCGCGAAGCGCGCGAATCCGCCGCTCAGGATGTCACACGCCGCGTGTTCGGTCGAGAACAAGGATGATTGGCCGATTTAAAAAGCAGGCGGCGACACGGGATAGAGTATACTAGACCTTAATCACAGTACTGGAGCTTTACCATGAGTGAATCAACAAAAGACCTCCCCATAAGTGAGGATTTACTAGAAATTCTGCGCGATCCGGCGGCCGTGCAAGAGCCGGAGAGATATGGAGATGATCCGGGCCGCCTGGAGCTGGTGCATAATGCCTGGTTGGTTTCCAAAGACACCGGCTACAAGTATCCTATTCGCGACGGCATTCCGGTGATGCTGGTGGAGGAAGGGGCACGCTGGAAGGACACCCCGGTCGACCAACTGCCCATGCCACCAGAAGCAGCGGAGCCGCTGGCGCGCACGCCCGAGCAGCCAGACTTGTTCATTAGCGAGCGCGACTCCGGGGCCATGCAGCCCCTTGTTATGGTCGCCGCCATGGTGGCGGCCCTGTTGGCGTTTTTTGGCTTGTGGCGTTGGCTAACGCGCAACAAGGAGTAGGCGGCCGCCTGACCGATAGCCGCCTGGCTAATATCGGAGCGCGGACCATCCACCAGGCTTATGGCACTTATCGGGAACAATTTGAGTCGATTACCAGCCGCGCTCGCGATCGCTTTGAATCCAGGGATTGGCTGGGGATGCAGACCGATGCGGCCGAACGGTTGGTCCTTTACCGCAAGATCATCGATCTCGTCGAAGCAGCCGTTCGCGACCTTCTCGGTGACCGGCTGAACAATAAGCTCATCTGGGCCAGTATGAAGGCCGTCTACTCGGGCCTGATTGCCGACTATAATACCTGGGAACTGGCCGAAACCTTCTTCAACTCCGTAACCAGACGCATCTTTGCTACCGTAGGCGTCGATCCCCAGATCGAATTCGTGGCCAGCGATTTTGAGACGCCGCCCACACTTTCGCCATGGCCGGTCTATCGTACTTACGGGGGGAGCACATCTACACCGGAACTGGTGACGGTTGTTTTGCGCGACTACGGGTTCGCGGCGCCGTTTGAGAATCTATCACGCGACGCGAAGCTGGCCGCCGCGCGCATTGATTCGCAGCTGCTGGCCGTGGGCGCTTTGCTCAGTGTCGAACGAGCGGAAATGGTGAAGGCCCCTTTCTTTCGCGGCATGGCCGCCTATCTCGTCGGCCGTCTTTACAGCGCATCTCATGTCATACCATTCGTTCTGGCCCTAATTCACACCGGTGGGGGTATCCGGGTCGATGCCGTTTTGCTCGATGAAGACGCCACGAGCATCCTGTTCAGTTTCGCCCGCTCCTATTTCCACGTCGAAGTGGAACGGCCATATGACCTGGTGCAGTTCTTGCGCGCCATCATGCCACGCAAAAGGGTCGCGGAATTGTACATCTCCCTGGGCTATAACAAGCATGGAAAGACTGAATTATACCGCGACCTGCTGCGCCACCTGACTTACTCCAATGACCACTTCCAAAAAGCACAGGGGCAGGAAGGTATGGTCATGCTCGTCTTTAATATGCCCGACTACGACATGGTCTTCAAATTGATCAAGGATTACTTCAAT
Source organism: Promineifilaceae bacterium (SeqCode) (assembly GCA_046259695.1). GTDB lineage: Bacteria > Chloroflexota > Anaerolineae > Promineifilales > Promineifilaceae > JAACFF01. The sequence continues at coordinate 28,762 of JBJYWX010000450.1, forward strand.
TATCCCAAGGATTCGACGCGTAAGGATGTAATGGCCAAGTATGACCTGGTATACCGCCATGACCGGGCCGGGCGGCTGATTGATGCCCAATCATTCGAATATCTCACCTTTTCGCGTGACCGGTTCGCCCGGCCGTTGCTAGAGCAACTATTGGAAGAGGCGGAACAGACGGTCACCCTAAACGGGGATACGGTGATCATCAAGCACTGCTATGTGGAGCGGCGCGTGATCCCGCTTGACATCTATGTGAAAGAAGCGGCAGAGACGGCCGCCCGCTCGGCTATAGTTGACTACGGCAACGCTATCAAAGACCTCGCCAACAGCAATATCTTTCCCGGTGATATGCTGCTCAAGAATTTCGGTGTCACGCGCCATGGCCGGGTCGTGTTCTACGACTACGATGAACTTTGCTTCTTGCTGGACTGCAACTTCCGGCGTTTGCCACCCGCACTTGCCTATGAGGATGAACTGTCACCCGAACCATGGTTTCACGTCAATAAGGGCGATATCTTTCCTGCGGAGTTCGAAAGTTTTGTTGGCCTCAATGGAGCGCTGCGGCAGGAGTTTGCCGAGGTTCACGGCGATCTATTCGAGGTGGCTTTCTGGCGTGAAACGCAGGGACGGTTGCGACGCGGCGAAATGGCGCATATATTTCCTTATTCAAAGAACTGCCGGCTGCACTACCCGGCACACAAAACACCTGATGTAGAGGAGTAAAAATCGTTATGGACATGCAGTATCGCCACCTGGGTAAATCTGGGCTAAGAGTAAGCGCCCTTTCCTTTGGCTCCTGGGTCAGTTTCGCCAACCAGATGGGCGTGGATGAAGCAAAGGCATGTATGGTCGCCGCTTATGACGGCGGCATTAATTTCTTCGATAATGCCGAAGTTTACGCGCATGGCGAATCGGAACGGATCATGGGCGAGGTCTTGTCGCAGATGAACTGGCCGCGTGACAGTTATATTGTTTCCAGCAAAGTGATGTGGGGCTCAGTCACCGACCCACTGCCAACACAGTACGGCCTGAGTCGCAAACACGTGGTCGAGGCATGTCACCAGGCGATGCAGCGCCTCAACGTCGATTATCTTGATCTCTATTTTTGCCATCGCCCTGATCCGGAGACACCGATTGAGGAAACAGTGCGCGCCATGACTGAGCTGATCCATCAGGGTAAGGTGCTGTACTGGGGAACTTCGGAATGGTCGGCCCAGCAGTTGATGGAAGCGCACGGTGTCGCCCGCCAATATGGGTTGATTCCGCCGACGATGGAACAGCCACAGTACAACATGTTCCATCGCTATCGCTTTGAGGTGGAATACGGCCGTCTTTATGATGCTATTGGCCTGGGCACGACGATCTGGTCGCCCCTTGCTTCAGGACTGCTGACTGGAAAATATAACGACGGCATTCCGGATAACACACGCCTCACGCTTCCAGGTTACGAATGGCTGCGCGAGATATTCGAATCCGAGGAGTGGCAGATGCGCCTGGAAAAAGTGCGTGTGTTAACGGCTCTGGCCGAAAAGTTGGGCACGAATATGGCCCGCCTGGCTATAGCCTGGACCCTAAAGAACCCCAACGTAAGCACGGTTATCCTTGGCGCG
>JBJYWX010000451.1:0-21643 GCA_046259695.1 Promineifilaceae bacterium (SeqCode)
TTCGCGAGGGTGGCCTGACCGTTGGCGCCGGCGTCATTACGAAGATCCTCGACTAATAGGAAATTATGCCGGGCGCGCTGGTTTGCCCCGCGCCCGGCCCAATGAAGAAGGTTGCTATGGCAAAACAAAGGATCCGTATTCGGTTGAAGGCGTACGATCATCGCGTTCTTGACCAGTCCGCAAAGCGGATTGTGGGGACGGCCGAAAGAACAGGGGCGCGTGTGGTTGGCCCCGTTCCGCTGCCCACCAAGTTGGAGCGCTTCACCGTACGTCGCAGTACCTTCATTGATAAGGACTCTCACGAGCATTTTGAGATTCGTACGCACAAGCGGCTTATTGACGTGATTAATCCGGACTCTAAAACCATCGACACATTGATGCGCCTGAATTTGCCGGCCGGTGTTGATATCGAGATTTCTATTTAGCTAACTCAAACTACAACGTGTTAGCCAGACGCGCGGCCAGGTGAAAGATGGCTGCGGTCTCGTCCGGCAAGACACGCAAGGATGATGCAGTCCGAGCCTGGTGGCTGACAGTCCTGGGAGGTTATAGTGAAAGGTTTACTAGGCATAAAGCTTGGAATGACCCAGCTTTTTGATGAATCGGGCTCGGTAATTCCCGTGACCATCATTCAGGCAGGTCCATGCTATGTCACACAAATTAAGACAGAAAAGTCTGATGGTTATGACGCTATCCAGGTTGGCTTCGGCGAGACCAAGGATAGCCGCCTCACGGGGGGGCAAAAAGGCCATCTGGGTTTACTGAAGTCTGATAAGAAGCATTCTCAGCGCAAGAAGGTCAAGCTGGAAATCCCCGCTGTTCGCTATTTGCGAGAGTTTCGTACCAAGAGCGTCAGTGAGTACGAACTGGGCCAGATGCTCACCGTAGAGCAGTTTGAAGAAGGCGACCGCGTTGACGTTATTGGCAAGACCAAGGGCCGCGGCTTCGCCGGTGTGGTCAAACGCCATGGGTTTGCCGGCGGCGTGCGCACGCATGGCCAGTCTGATCGCCACCGCGCGCCCGGTTCGATCGGTTCTACCTCTTCAGTTGGCCGTGTTTTCAAGGGCCAGCGTATGGGCGGCCGCATGGGCAATGATCGCCATACGGCCCAGAACCTGACGGTGATGCGCATTGATGCCGATAAGAATCTGATAGCCATAAAAGGCGCTGTGCCGGGTGCGAAAGGTGGCCTGGTGCAGATTAGTAATGCCAGCAAGGGCTAGAAGAGGAGCTTGGATCATGAAAGTACCTGTCTATAACATGGCGGGCAAGGAAGTTGGCAATGTGGAACTCCCTGCCGCCATATTCGAAGCAAGCATTAATCGCGGCCTGATGCACCAGGCATTAGTTCGTCAAATGGCGAACGCTCGCTTGGGCACGCACAAGGCTAAGACCCGCGGCGAGGTCAACCGCACCACTGCCAAGGCATACCGCCAGAAGGGCACGGGCAATGCCCGCCACGGCAGCCGGCGCGCACCGATATTTGTTGGTGGCGGTGCGGCTCATGGCCCTCTGCCGCGTAAGTACACTAAACGTATGCCGCGTCGCATGCGCCGCGCAGCGCTGCGTTCGGCGCTGAGCGTGAAGGCTGAGAATGGGGACATCGTTATCGTGGATGAGGTTGCGTTGGACACGCCAAAGACGAAGGAATTCGTGGCCATGGTGCAAAACGTGGCCGGTGGCAGCAGCGCCCTTGTACTGTTAGCCGAGCGCAATGAGAACGTGGAAAAATCAGCACGGAACATTAGCGATGTAAAGACGCTGCGGGCGGGTTACCTCAATATCCGTGACCTGCTGGGCTATGACAAGGTCATTGTCCCCCTGTCGGCTTTGGATGTTATGAATGGCTTCCTTGCCGGCAACGAGGCCGATGTCGCGTCGTACGCGGAAGAAGAGGAATAAACCATGCATTGGCGCAATGTTATTCGCCGGCCCATAGTTACTGAGAAGAGTAACTTCCTGGCCGACATGCAGAATCAGTATACGTTTGCCGTTGATTCGCGGGCCAACAAGCTGCAGATTAAGCAGGCGATTGAGTTGGCTTGGCCGGATGTGTCTGTCAGCAAGGTGCGCGTGGCTAACATGCCTGCTAAGCGTTCTCGTCGTTGGCGTCGCATCGCGGTACGCAGGAACGGCTGGAAAAAGGCAGTGGTCACACTGGCCCCAGGCGATTCTATCGACCTGTTTGAGGGCGTGTAGCACGTTTGAAAGTATGAGCAGGGACGAGGGCTGCTTTGCAACCTGGGGGTTTGTTCCCCGGTCAAAGTGGTCTCGCGTCCGTCTCTGGAGGAATCATGCCGATTAAAGTATTTAAGCCGACATCTCCCGGTCGCCGCGATATGAGCGGGCAGACCTTTGAGGAGATTACGCGCTCCTATCCGGAAGCGTCTCTTACCCGCGGCTTGCGCAAGCGGGCCGGGCGCAATGCCAGGGGCAAGATCACAATTCGCCATCGCGGCGGTGGGCACAAGCGGCGTTATCGCGAGATCGATTTCCGCCGGGATAAATTTGGAGTTCCCGGCCGCGCCGCATCTATTGAATACGATCCGAACCGCTCGGCGCGTATCGCGCTGATCGAGTATGCGGACGGCGAGAAGCGTTACATTATCGCCCCTCTGGGTTTCCAGGTTGGTGACACAGTCATTAGCAGCGATACGGCCGATATTCGCGCCGGCAACACGCTGCCGCTGGAGAACATACCCTTGGGCACGATGGTGCACAATATTGAGCTGCAGCCAGGACGTGGTGGACAGATGGTTCGTTCCGCTGGTACGTCGGCGCAGCTGCTGGCCAAGGATCACCCCAAGTACGTGACCTTGCGCCTGCCTTCTGGCGAAGAGCGCTATGTGCCACGGAACTGCCTGGCAACCGTCGGCCAAGTAGGTAATGTTGAACAAGGCAACATCAAGCTGGGCAAGGCGGGCCGTAAGCGCTACCTGGGCATTCGTCCTGCCGTGCGCGGCTCGGCCATGAACCCCAACGATCACCCGCACGGCGGTGGTGAAGGGCGTTCGCCGGTCGGCATGCCTGGTCCCAAGACGCCTTGGGGTAAACCGGCTCTTGGTCGCCGTACCCGTCGTAACAAGTCTACTGACAAGTTTGTGTTTCGCCGTCGGTCCAAGAAGCGCCGGTAGGAGGTATTGAGATGTCACGATCATTAAAGAAAGGGCCTTACGTGAACCCCAAGCTGTTGCGTAAGGTTGAGAGACTGAATGAAACCAAGGGCCGCCAGGTTATTCGTACCTGGTCGCGATCCAGCACGATCTTCCCGCAGATGGTAGGACACACCATCGCGGTGTACGACGGGCGCCGCCATATTCCGATCTACATCACGGAAAATATGGTTGGGCATAAATTGGGTGAATTTGCCCCGACCCGCACCTTCCGTGGGCACGTCGCCAAATCGGAAAAGCGGGGAAGGAGTTAAGAGAAAATGGCTGAAGTCTTTGAAGTCAAGGCGGTTGCCAAACATATTCCGATAGCCCCGCAAAAGATGCGTCTGGTTGTCGATGTGGTCCGCGGCATGAATGCTGATTTGGCGCTGGATACGCTACGCTTTATGCCCCAGCGCGCGGCCGAGCCGGTCTATAAGCTGATCCAGTCAGCCGTTGCCAACGCCGAAGAGAACTACGGCCTGGAAATCGAAGAGCTGCGTATAAATCGCATCTATGCTGACGAGGGGCCTCGCCACCGCAAAGCGCCTTATGGCGGACGCTTCGCTGGTCGTGGACGTTTCCGTCCGATCATGCGTCGTTCGTCCCATTTGACAGTGGTTTTGGTTGAACGCGAGAGTGAGGATTAAGGCGAGGGTTTCGCTTGGAGGAATAAATGGGACGAAAAGTACATCCTGTTGGTTTTAGATTGAAGTCATACCGCGATTGGAACGCTCGCTGGTTTGCTGAGGGTGACCGTTACCGCGAACTGCTGCAGGAAGATTTTGCGCTGCGCGAGAAGATTAAGCAGGAAATGCCCTCAGCCGGCATTTCGCATGTCGAGATCGAGCGCTTTCCGAATCAGATTCAGGTCACGATTCACACCGCTAAGCCCGGCATCGTTATCGGCCGTAAAGGGGCCTCGGTCAAGGAACTTCGCGGTAAACTGCGCGACATGACCGATAAGGTCGTCAAGGTAGAGGTGGAAGAGATCACCCAGCCGGACGCCGATGCCCAGCTCATTGCTGAGAACATTGCCGGCCAGTTGGAACGCCGTATTTCGCACAGCCGCGCCATGAAGCGCGCCGCGATGCAGGCGATGCGCGCCGGCGTTGAGGGTGTGCGCATCGAGGCCAGCGGCCGACTTTCCGGCGCCGAAATGGCTCGCCAGGAAAAGATTTCCGATGGGCGCGTGCCGCGCAACACTATCCGCGCGGATATGGATTACGGTTTTTCCGAGGCGCTGACTACGTTTGGTCGGATTGGCGTCAAGGTCTGGATTTATCGGGGTGAGATCTTGCCCCAGAAAGCGGAAGCTACAGACGTCTATATCAGTGAATAGGCGTTTGGTGTAGATGGAGTAAGTATCATGTTAATGCCAAAGCGTGTGAAGTACCGCAAGCAAATGCGTGGCCGGATGAAGGGTCAGGCGAAAGGCGGTACCGATCTATTAAATGGCGACTACGGCATGCAAGCCTTGGAGCCCGGCTGGATCACCAGCCGCCAGATTGAAACCGTACGTCGTGTTGTGGTGCGCCATATGAGACGCCGCGGCCGCGTCTGGATTCGTATCTTCCCGGACAAACCGGTAACGGCGAAACCGGCGGAAACGCGCATGGGTAAGGGCAAGGGTTCTGTGGATCATTGGGTCGCCGTCGTCAAACCTGGACGAATCATGTTCGAGATTGGCGGCGTCGATGAAGACGTGGCGCGCGAAGCGCTGCGCCGGGCTGCCTATAAGCTGCCTATCCGGACCCAGATTGTTGCCCGGGAGGATTCGTTGTAATGGCTAATATTGTTGAATTGCGCGGAATGAGCGATGACAGGCTGTCCGAGAACATCGAGAATGCCCGCGAGGAACTCTTCAATCTTCGTTTTCAGAAAGCATTCGCTCAGCTCGATAACCATGCCCGCATACGCACGGTTCGCCGTGAGCTGGCTCAGCTAGAGTCCGTTCTACATATGCGTATGCTCGCTGTTGAAGCCGCTACAGAGGAACCGGACATTGCTGCGGCACTTTCCGGTAAGCGGTGGCAGGCCAACGCTCATTTTGAATATGAAGACAGTGCCTGGCAGGTCGTCTTTAATAATGAGAATGGCAGCGAGATTGCCACGGCGCTGGTCAACCTGAACCAGAAACGCAATCGCTCCCGCGCCGAACGTGCGAAAAAAGAGCAACGCCCGCTGGTAACCAGCTACGAAATTGTGGAGTAGTGAGTAATGAGAGATCAACGTAAGCAGCTTGTTGGTGTCGTGACCAGCGACAAGATGGATAAGACCGTCACCGTGGCCGTGACCACCAGCAAGCGCCATCCTATATATGGCAAGGTCCAGCGCCGGGTAAAGAAATACAAGGCGCATGATGAAGCGAATGAATGTCGTGTCGGCGATCGTGTTCAGATCATAGAGTCAAAACCGATGAGCCGCCACAAGCGCTTTGCTGTTGTCTCCATCCTGGAACGCGCTAAATAGTGAGGCTGCATCATGATTCAGAAAGAAAGTCGTTTGAATGTAGCTGACAACTCAGGAGCGAGAGAGCTCCTGGTGATCCAGGTGATGGGCGGCTCGAAACGGCGTTATGGAACAGTGGGCGATGTTGTCACGGCAACCGTGAAAAAAGCTGTCCCCAATTCTAACGTTAAGAAGAGCACTATTGTGCGTGCGGTCATTGTGCGCACAAAGAAAGAATACAAGCGGGAAGACGGCAGCTATATTCGCTTTGATGATAATGCCGCCGTTATCCTTGATCAGACAACGCAAAACCCGGTCGGGACCCGTATCTTTGGCCCGGTAGCGCGTGAGTTACGCGATAAAGGGTTTAGCCGGATTCTTTCATTGGCGCCGGAAGCGCTTTAATGATTTATCCGCGCCTGCGTCGTAAGAATGGCCTTGTTGCCAGGAAATAGAGGTAGAGATGCGTATCAAAGTAAATGATGAAGTCGAGGTCATTGCCGGGAACTATAAAGGCGTTCGCGGTACCGTGCAGCGCGTGATTCCCGATAAGCATCGCGTCGTTGTTTCCGGTGTCGCTGTGGTGAAGAAACACCAGAAACCGCGCCAGACCGGTGGACGCTCGCAGGCGCAAGGCGGGATCATTGAATTCGAGGCGCCAATTGATGTGTCCAACGTGATGTTGGTAGATCCGAAAAGCGGAGAGCTGACTCGTATCGGCGTGCGCCGAGATGATGATGGCCGTGCTATCCGCTACGCCAAGAATAGTGGCGCCGATCTGGATTGACGCTTGTTGGAAATATTGCTTATTGTTTTATCGAGGACGAGCCAGGTGGGCCGATTAGCGGCGTAGGTACGCTGGCTGCGGCGTTATGCCCGACCTGCTACTCCAACTTGAAGGTGTAACTAACTATGGCATTTAAACCGATGTCACAACAATATAAAGAAGACGTTGCGCCGGCGTTAATGGAGGAATTCGATTACCATTCGGTAATGGAAATTCCTCGTATCACGAAAGTGGTCGTTAACATCGGTCTCGGCGAAGCCTTGGACAATGCCAAGGCGATAGAGTTCGCGACAAACGACATCATGGCTATTACCGGTCAGCGTCCGGTAGTCACCAAGGCCAAGAAGTCTATTGCCAGCTTCAAGCTGCGTGAAGGCCGTTCGATTGGCGTCAAGGTTACTCTGCGCGGTGAACGCATGTGGGCATTCCTGACGCGCCTTATTCATATTGCGCTGCCCCGCACGCGCGACTTCCAGGGTGTATCGCCCTATTCGTTTGACGGCCGTGGCAACTATACCTTGGGTTTGCGCGAACAATTGATTTTTCCTGAAGTGAGATATGACCAGATCGACAAGATCCGGGGCATGGAAGTAAGCATTGTTACAACGGCCAAAACCGATGAGGAAGGTCGCCGCCTTCTGGCTCTGCTGGACATGCCGTTCCGGCAAGAAGAGGCCGAGCTGATCTAGGAGAAAAAGATGGCGAAAAAGTCTATGATTGCCCGTGAGAATAATCGCAAGTATCAGGTGCGCGTGCGCAACCGCTGCGAACTGTGCGGCCGTCCCCGCGGCTACATACGCCGCTTTGGCTTGTGCCGGATCTGTTTCCGCGAGGAAGCTCTGAAGGGAAATATTCCCGGTGTTGTTAAGTCTAGCTGGTAGAGGTATTCATTATGTCAATGAGTGATCCCATTTCCGATATGTTGACGCGCATACGTAATGGCCTCCACAGGCAGCACCCGTCCGTGTCAATGCCGCATTCGCGCACCAAAGTGGCGATCGCGGAAGTTATGAAAGAAGAGGGCTACATCGAGGACTATCGCGTGTTGCCCCAGAAACCGCGTGACATACTGCAGATAGATCTGAAGTATCACGGCGGCCGGCGAGATCGCCGCTCCGTCATCACGGGCATAGAGCGTGTTAGCAAGCCCGGCCGACGGGTATATGTAGGAAAAGACGAAATCCCCTGGGTGTTGAGTGGCTTGGGTATTGCTATTCTGACCACCTCTCGCGGGATTATGACCGGGCAGAATGCGCGCCGCCTTGGACAGGGCGGCGAAGTCATCTGCAGAATTTGGTAAGCGGAGGTAGACAATGTCACGTATCGGCAAAGCGCCTATTTCGCTGCCCAAGGGTGTAAGCGTTGATCTAGATGGATCCGAGGTCACGGTCAACGGGCCAAAGGGCACACTCAGCCAGACGTTTCACCCAGACATGTCTTTTGATTTGGATGATGGCGTCCTGTCCGTAACTCGGCCCAGCGACTCGCGCGACCACCGCTCGCTGCATGGCCTGACACGCTCGTTGCTCAACAATATGGTTGTTGGCGTGAGTGATGGGTTCACGCGCGTCCTGCGCATCGAAGGCGTGGGCTATCGGGCGGAAATGGACGGCAAAACATTGGTATTGAACGTAGGCTATTCACATCCCATTAACTTCGAGCCTGAGCAGGATATGTCCTTCGAGGTCGAAGATCGCGGCAAGACCATACGCGTTTTCGGAATCGATAAGCAGATGGTCGGAGAGATTGCAGCGCAGATTCGCAAGACGCGTCCGCCGGAACCTTATAAGGGCAAGGGTGTACGCTATGATGGCGAATACGTTCGCCGCAAAGCTGGGAAGGCCGGCAAGGTCTAAACAGGTAGGTATTTGAAGATGGCTATCAAATCTGAACAAGCTAGAAAAAGACGGCATCGCCGGATCCGTATGAAAATTTCCGGCACGCCAGACCGGCCGCGCCTTAATGTGAGTCGTTCACTGAAGCACATTTATGCCCAGGTGATCGATGATGTGGCCGGGCATACTCTTGTTTCGGCTTCCACGCTCGACGAGAGCCTGGCACAGGAACTTGAAGGCAAGACAAAGCGGGAACAGTCCGCCATTGTTGGCAAAGCGGTTGCCGAGCGCGCAATGGATGCTGGTATTGCCGAAGTCGTATTCGATCGCGGCGGTTACCTCTATCACGGACGCATAAAGGCCCTGGCTGAAGGGGCGCGCGAGAGCGGGCTCAAATTCTAAGCCGCCAATTATAGGATGCGCAACCGCACTAGGACTAGGAGATAATAATGGGTCAAAGACGTCAGAATTTTCGCGACATGCGGGATGAATTCGACGAACGAATCATAGATATCACCCGTGTTGCAAAGGTGGTAAAGGGCGGTCGCCGCTTCGGCTTCCGCGTTACCGTTGTCGTTGGTGATAACCGCGGCAATGTGGGCGTGGCTACCGGCAAGGCCCGTTCTGTGCCCGATGCAATTCGCAAGGCGATTGACGCTGCTCGGAAGTCGATGGAACCGGTCTCCCTTTATGGTACGACCGTTCCCCATGAGATCATAGGACGCCATGGCGCAGCGAAAGTGCTGCTCAAACCGGCGTCTCCGGGTACCGGTGTTATCGCCGGCGGTGGTGTTCGTGCCGTAGTAGAAGCTGCCGGTTACAAAGATATACTTTCCAAATCACTGGGCAGCCAGAATGTGCTTAATGTCATGATGGCTACGATGGATGGATTGCGGCGCCTGAAGCACGTGCCCGATATCGCTGCTGATCGTGATAAGGAAGTAACCGAGGTGTCGCCGTTTTGGAGTCGAGAGTAATGGATAAGTTGCGGGTAACCTACGTCAAGAGCGTAATTGGTTACAACAAAGGTCAAAAGGCCACGATCAAGGCGCTTGGACTGCGCCGTCTTAACCAGACGGTTGAGCACGACGACACGCCGGTGATTCGCGGCATGATCAACAAAGTAAGCCACCTCGTGGCTGTTGAAGAGGTTAAGTAAAATGAAAATTCACGATCTGCGTCCAGATCCGGGTGCCCGGAAGAAGCGGAAGCGAGTGGGTCGTGGTATCTCAGCCGGTAAGGGAAAGACCGCCGGACGTGGTACCAAGGGTCAAAACGCGCGTAGCGGTGGCGGCAAGGGACCGTACTTTGAGGGCGGTCAGCTGCCGCTGGCGAGGCGCCTGCCTTTTAAGCGCGGCTTCACTAATATTCGCAAGATTTATTACAAGCCGGTCAACCTGGGCCGCCTGGTCGAATTCGATTTCGGTGGCACCGATGTGACGCCTGCGGTAATGGCCAAAGTGGGTCTCTTGAAGAAAGAAAGTGATCCCGTGGTAATCCTTGGTGATGGCGATCTGAATGTGGCCCTGACGGTCAAAGCGCATCGCTTTTCTAAAAGCGCGCAGGAAAAGATCGAGGCGGCAGGGGGCTCGGTGGAAGTTATTCCACTCGAGCAATGAGCTGGGAACTGGCGACAGTTCTTAGAACGGACGTAACCAAATGATTGATTCATTACGTGTAGCGTTTACTCTGCCGGACCTCAGGCGCCGAATTCTGTTCACGATAGCGATGCTCGTGGTTTACCGCCTGGTGGCCAATATTCCGGTGCCTGGTGTAAACCTGGATGCGTGGCTCTTGTTTACAGGCCAGGAAAGCGGCAATGCGGTCGTGGATTTTCTTGATCTGCTTTCCGGCGGGGCTGTACGCAATTTCTCGGTAATGGCCATGGGTGTTTATCCCTACATTACCGCGTCGATTATCATTCAGCTGCTGACGCCGATTATTCCTCAACTGGAAGAAATGGCGTCGGAGGGGGAATCCGGACGGAACCGGCTGAATAAGATAACTTACTATATCACCGTTCCGTTGGCTGTTTTGCAGGCGATTGGCCAGATCCGCTTGATCGGATTCAGCCTCCCGCAGGGCCTGGAATCGATTATGCCTTACTTCGGATTTGAAGCCGGGCAGGTCTTGCCTACGTTAATGACCTTGATGGCCATGGTTGGTGGAACCTTCTTCGCTATCTGGTTAGGCGAGTTGATCACCGAAGACGGTATTGGCCAGGGTATTTCTCTGATCATCTTTGGCGGTATCGTATCGCGTATTTTGCCAAACATGGCGCGTTTATTCGCCATCGACGACAACTTGGCGCGCATCTTTAACATTGTTGGTTTCCTGGTTTTGACCATTGCGACGGTTTTGGTGATCGTGATTATTCAGGAAGGTCAGCGAAGAATACCCGTACAGTACGGCCGTCGCGTGCGCGGCCGTAAAGTCTACCAGGGTCAGAGCACCTACGTACCGCTCAAGGTCAACACGGCCGGCATGATCCCGATCATCTTTGCCCAGTCTATCTTGACCTTTCCGCCGCTGATTGCCCAGTTCTTTGTTGGCGACCTTTCCACGGAGGGCAACTTCATTAACCAGGCGGCGCGCAGTGTCAGCTCTTTTGGTGCTGTGCAGGATCCGTCGGCTGCGCCCTTCCAGTTTGCAACCTATTGGGGTTTCTACTTCCTCCTGGTCGTTGGGTTCACGTTCTTCTACACGGATGTTATGGTCCGCCAGCAGAATATCCCGCAGACTTTGCAGCGGCAAGGCGGCTTTATACCTGGCATCCGGCCAGGTAAGCGCACTGAGGACTACATCATGGCCGTCGTGCGTCGCATTACGCTCGTCGGCGCGGTCTTCCTGGGCTTGATCGCCATCTTACCGGGCATCATGGCCCTTGTCGGAACGATCCTGCGAATTCCGAACTTGCAGCAAAGCGCCTACGTCATATCCGGCGCGGGCCTGATCATTGTTGTTGGTGTTGTCATCGATACGATGCGCCAGCTGGAAGCGCAGCTGCTCATGCGTCATTACGAAGGGTTTATCAGCTAATGAACTTCGTCATTCTTGTAGGGCCTCCTGGCGCTGGCAAAGGCACGCAGGCCAAGCTTCTCGAACAGGAGTTGGGTCTGCCTCAGGTTTCAACCGGAGATTTGTTCCGCTATAACCTGAAGCACCAGACCGAGCTGGGCAAACTTGCCCAGACTTACATGGACCGCGGCGAGCTGGTACCCGACGAGGTTACCGTGGCTATGGTCCAGGACCGCCTGTCGCAGCAGGACTGTGCGGGAGGCGCAATTCTAGATGGTTTTCCGCGCACCTTGGCCCAAGCTGAGGCGCTCGATCAATTACTCGCGGAGTTTGGCGCGCGCATCACCGTGGTCCCCTCCATAGAGGTACCGCGTGAAGTATTGGTGCAGCGTCTCCTGAAACGTGCAGAGCTGGAAGGCCGTGCGGATGATAATGAAGAGACCATTCGCACGCGCATGTTGGTTTACGAAGAGCAGACTAAGCCGCTCCTGGACTACTACGGAAGTAAAGGCCTGGTAGTGGCGGTGAACGGCGAACAGTCAGTCGAAGAAGTACAGGAAGACCTGCTCGAGGTTGTTGAGGAGGCTGTCCAGCCGCAGTAGCGGCCGCAGCCGCCATGGGAGTAAAAAGTTATGAAAGTATCAGCATCCGTAAAGCGCCGTTGCCCGAAGTGCAAGGTCATAAAGCGGAGAGGTGTTGTTCGTGTGATTTGCAGCGATCCAAATCACAAGCAGCGTCAAGGATAATTGTTGTGCGTGGCCCTCGCCCGAATGCGGTGCCGGCCACCAGTTTGGAGGAACAATGGCTCGTATAGCTGGAGTTGATATTCCACGAAACAAACGGGTAGAGGTTGCTTTGACCTATATTTACGGCATTGGCCCGTCGTCCAGTAAGAGTATTCTGGAAACGGCCGAGGTCAATCCGGACACGCGTGTGCGCGACCTGGACGAGTCTGAAGTGACGCGCCTGCGCCAGGTCATTGACAAAGACTTCGTAGTCGAAGGTGATTTGCGCCGTGACGTGGCCATGAATATTAAGCGCCTTTCAGAGATCGGCTGCTACCGCGGGCTGCGACACCGTCGCCATCTGCCCGTACATGGTCAGCGAACGAAAACCAATGCTCGTACCCGTAAGGGACCGAAAAAGACGGTAGCCGGACGTGGCCGGCGTAAGGGCGGCAAGTAAGAGGATAACGGCTGCCTGCCCGCCGTGTAATCGCGGCGCGGTTAGCGCCGTTAACCGGCATACCTGGAGAGAACATGGGACGTAGAAGACAATCACAAGCGCGAAAGAAAGCGAAGAAGATGGTGCCGCGCGGCGTGGCGCACATTTTCGCAACATTCAATAACACGATCGTGACCATCACCGATCCGCAGGGCAACACGGTATCGTGGGCCAGCGCCGGCGCTGCCGGTTTCCGCGGATCGCGTAAGAGCACGCCCTATGCGGCGCGCCTGGCGGCTCAAAATGCCGCCCGCGTAGCGCAGGATAACGGCATGCAGTCGATCGAGATCTTCGTCAAGGGCCCCGGACCGGGTCGCGAAGCCGCCATTCGTGCGCTCGCGGCATCTGGTATGGACCTGACGGCGATTCACGATATTACGCCGGTGCCGCACAATGGCTGTCGCCCACCAAAGCGCCGCCGCGTGTAGCGAGTATTCATTCATTTATCTACTAGGAGAGGGACGAAAGGTCGTCAAGCCTGTAAACCTCTCGACAAATCCAGAAAATGGAGGATTAGTAAGTTGGCAAGATATACTGGACCCGTTTGTAAGCTTTGTCGCCGTGAGGGCGAGAAGCTGTTCTTAAAAGGGTCACGCTGTTTAACACCCAAGTGTTCCTTTGAGCGCCGGTCATATCCACCCGGACAACACGGCCGTGAGAAACAATTCCGCCGCGGCCGCGCTTCCGACTATTTGTTGCAGCTGCGTGAAAAGCAGAAAGCGCGCCGCGTTTATGGCGTAATGGAACGACAGTTCAGTCGTTACTTCAAGCGTGCGGAGCAGCAGGTCGGCCTGACCGGTACCAATCTCCTGGTATTGCTTGAGAGCCGTCTGGACAACGTCGTTTACCGTCTGGGAATCGCGAGTTCGCGCGCCCAGGCGCGCCAGTTGGTTTCGCACGGCCATGTCATGATTAACGGCCGTAAGACGGATATCCCGTCGGCCCTGGTCGCCCCTGGCGACATTGTGTCGGTGCGTCCTGAAAGCCTGCGCCGGACTTATTTCAAAGGTCTGCGCGAAGATATGGATGACCGCCGCGTGCCGCGTTGGCTGGCTTTGGAGTCCAATCAGTTATCGGCGAAGGTCCTGCACCTTCCTGCTCGTGAAGACATTGATGTCACGCTGAATGAGCAGCTAATTGTCGAGTATTACTCCCGATAATCTTAGTGCCGGCATCTAGCAGAAAGATGCCCCGAATTAATACCGGTAGAACCATGTTTAATAGGATTTCAAGGGAGGTCTGACGTTGGCTATAAGTAATCTGGTCATGCCCAATATCGAAAGTACGGCGATGACCAACGAATACGGCCGATTCATCTTCGGCCCACTAGAAAGAGGATACGGCATCACGATAGGCAATTCGCTGCGGCGGGTCCTGCTGTCGTCACTACCTGGCGCTGCCGTCACATCAATTCGCGTCGCCGATGCGCCGCACGAGTTCTCGGCGATTCCGCATGTGCGCGAAGATATGATGCAGCTCATCTTGCACATCAAGCAGTTACGCCTGATGCTGCAAAATAACGACATGGCGCGTATGCGCCTGGAGGTACACGGTGCAGGTACAGTGACTGCCGCGGATATTCAGCTGCCGCCCGAGGTGGAGATCATCAACCCGAATCTCTACCTGTTCACAGTTGATTCGGATGATGCTTTTTTGGAAATTGAAATGACCGCTGAAACCGGCCGTGGCTATTCCCCGGCCGAAGAAAGGGGCCGGCTGCCCATCGGTGAATTGCCCGTGGACGCCATCTTCAGCCCCATCCGCCGCGTCGCCTACGAAGTGGAAAAGACGCGCGTCGGACAGGTAGCGGACTACGACCGGGTAGTGATGGAAATTTGGACAGACGGCACGATCAAGCCGGAGGAAGCTCTGGCGCAGTCGGCGCAGATCCTGATTCTTCATCTTCGCCCTCTGGCCGGTGTCAGTGAAGAGACTTTCCTGCCCGTGGAAGAGGAAGAAGTTGAGGAGCCGATTCCGAACGAGATCTACGATACCCCGATCGAACAGCTCGACCTCAGCGTCCGGGTGTTCAATTCGCTTAAACGCACCGGTATCACCAAAGTAGGCGAGATGCTGGAAATGTTAGACCGTGGCGATGAGACCATGCTGGCTATTCGCAACTTCGGCGAGAAATCTCTCGAGGAATTGAAGGACCAGCTGCGGATGAAAGGCTTTTTGCAGGACGAGGACGGGACTATAGCTTAGGTAAGCGGTCGTGCAGCGCGGCGGTTTGTTTATAGCAGCCGTCCAGCTACGACCCACTTGCGAGGAAAATTATGCGACATAGAGTAAGTGGCCGCAAGCTTAACCGGGACGCCGCCCATCGCCATGCTTTGCTGAAGAACCTGATCGCGGATCTAATCTGCCATGAGCAGATTGTGACCACGGAGGCGAAAGCGCGTGCGGTTAAACCGTCGGCCGAAAAGATGATCACCCTGGCCAAACGGGGCCTGGAAAGCGGCAAGAGCGATCCGGCTAAGGAAATACATGCCCGCCGGCTCGCGGCTGCGCGCCTGCCCGAGGTGCGTATTGTTGAGGATGATAGCGGCTATTTTGAAAAAGTAAACGTAGTCAGCCATCTTTTCGAGAATGTGGCGCCCCGCTATGCGGATCGACCGGGCGGCTACACCCGCCTGATCAAGATTGGCAAACGGCCGGGCGACAATGCCGAAATGGCTGTCTTGATGTTGGTTGACGAGGAGTAGTGGCGGTCCCAGCGATGGGATTAGTCGCTGCACAGACACGTTATCGCGCGCTGCTGGCATATGATGGAACCGCGTACTGTGGGTTCCAGCGGCAGCGCCAGGGTACACCAACAGTTCAGGGTGAACTCGAACGTGTGTTGATGGAACTGGCCAGGTGTCCTGTGACCGTGACCGGCGCGGGGCGAACCGACAGCGGGGTACACGCCCGTGGCCAGGTTATCAGTTTTACAATTGAATGGCGGCATGATGAGGACGCGCTGCAGCGGGCCTTGAATGCCAATCTACCAGACGACATCGCGGTCAGAGGTCTAGAGGCAACGGTTGATACATTTCACCCACGCTTTGATGCACGATGGCGCAGTTATGCCTATTATGTATATCCTGCGCCCGTGCGCAGCCCTCTGTATCACCGGTATTCGTGGCACGTCGTTCGCCAGCTCCGGCTGGAGCCCATGAACGAGGCAGCCCAATTGCTGGTTGGGAAGCGCGATTTCGCGACATTTGGATTACCTCCACAAGGGGATAGTACTGTTCGTGAACTCGTCCGGGCAGAATGGCAACAGGAGAGACCGTTTCTGGTATTCTCCATTGAGGCCAATGCGTTCTTGTATCGCATGGTGCGCAGTATCGTTGGCAGCCTTGTCGCTGTTGGCAGCGGGGCTTGGTCCATAGATAACTTTGCAGCTGCCCTGGTGGCGGCTGATCGGAACCGGTCAGCTGCTGCTGCGCCGCCACAGGGGTTATTCTTAACCTCAGTAACCTATTGAGTTTAGCGTTAGCAAGCGATTTGTCTTGCGGGAGAAGTGGGCATGAAAACCTATTTAACCAAACCGGCCGAGGTTGAACGGCAGTGGTATGTGGTTGATGCCGAGGGTAAAAACTTAGGGCGGTTGGCCAGCCAGATCGCTACGATTTTGCGCGGCAAACATAAGCCGATATATAGTCCATCGGTTGACTGTGGTGATTACGTCATCGTGCTAAACGCTGGCAAGATTGCAGTAACCGGCCGGCGCTTGGACCAGAAGACGTATTATCGCCATTCTGGCTACCCGGGTGGTATTTCATCAATCACATTGCGCGAGCAGTTGGAGAAACATCCGACGCGCCCGTTGGAATCGGCCGTGAAGGGCATGCTGCCTAAGAATGCATTGGGACGCAAGATGTTCAAGAAGATGAAGTTGTACGAAGGAAGTGAACATCCGCATCAGGCCCAGCAGCCGGTCGAGTTGGAGCTCTAGGAGAGGCGAACTGATGAGTGAAGAAGAAAAACGACAATATTATGAGGGCATCGGCCGTCGCAAACGAGCTTCGGCGCGCGTGCGCATTTATCCCGGCGGCGAGAGTGATGGCACCTTCATCGTTAACGGAAAAGACGTGCGCGAGTATTTTCCACGCTATGGCGACTACCGCATTCTGATGGGCCCGCTGACCGACACTGACCTTTCCGGGAAGTTGGATGTCTCCGTGCTCATCGAGGGCGGTGGCGTGACCGGGCAAACGGGCGCGGTGCGTCTCGGCCTGGCCCGAGCCCTTGTGGAATACGACGAGAATCTACGCGGCACGCTGCGCGCGAGTGGTCACCTGACAAGGGATTCGCGCGTGAAGGAACGTAAGAAACCAGGTTTGAAGCGTGCGCGCAAGGCGCCGACTTATACCAAGCGTTAGCCCCTGTTTTCTTATTTACTGCCTATAGATTTGATGAGGCGAGACCTGTGCTCGCCTCTTTTGCTTGACTCATTCGAGGTACCTATGGCGATTACGGTGGTCGGTCTGGGCCCTGGAAGCAGCCGCCTGATCACGCGCGAAGCGTGGGACGCGCTCGCTTCCGCGGGCGTCATCTACCTGCGTACAGCGCAGCATCCCGCCGCGGCTGAATTGCCCGGGCCGGCTGAGGTCAAGAGTTTCGACTATGTCTACCAGACAGAGCCCGATTTTGAAGCGGTTTATAACAAGATCGTGGCTACGCTGCTGGAAAGAGGCCGCCAGGCGGATATCGTCTACGCCGTACCCGGCCACCCCCATGTGGGGGAATCGACCGTAACACGCCTGCTGGATGAGGCTGCCGGGGCTGGCGTGCCGGTGCGCGTACTGGCCGGGCTCAGTTTTGTCGAGCCGCTGCTCACCGCCCTGAATATTGATGCGTTGAACGGCGTGCAGATTGTGGATGGGCTGGACATCGCGGCGACACACTATGCGTCACTGCATGCCGACACCGGCATCATTGTGGGCCAGGTTTATAATCGCCATGTAGCTTCTGAGGTCAAACAAGCGCTGTCGGCCGTTTACCCCGAGGAGCATGGCGTCGTCCTGGTCCATCACGCCGGCGAGGGGGACGAAAGCCTTGAGCGCCTGTCCCTCTATGAAATGGATCGCAGCGAAAAGATCGACCATCTGACCTCCCTTTATGTGCCGCCCCTCCCGTCGGCGGCGACCCTACCGGCATTGGCCGAGACGGTCGCCGTTTTGCGCAGCCCCGAAGGCTGCCCCTGGGATATTGAACAGACTTCCCTTTCAATGCGCGATGGCCTGCTTGAAGAAGCCTACGAGGTACTGCAGGCAATCGACGAGCAAGATAGCGAGAACCTGAGGGAAGAGTTAGGCGATCTCCTCTACCACATTGTGATGCAAGCCCAGATCGCGGCCGAAGAGGGGCTCTTTACGCTCTCCGAGGTGATCGCCGGTATTGAAGCCAAGTTAAAGCGCCGGCATCCACACGTCTGGGGCGATTGGCAGGTCAACAGCACCGCAGAAGTGCTGCGTAACTGGGACAACCTGAAAGCGGCTGAAAAGACTGAGCGTCAATATGATTCTGCTCTGGACAACATATTGATCGCCTTGCCGGCACTGGTCCGCTCGCAAAAGATTCAGAGCCGAGCGGGCAAGGTTGGCTTTGACTGGCCGGATGTCAGCGGTATTTATGAAAAAATCGATGAAGAAATCGACGAGATTAAGGCCGCTAGTTCGCCCGAAGAGCAGCAGGCGGAACTAGGCGATCTCTTGTTTGCCGCGGTTAATCTGGCCCGGCACTATGATCTTGATGCCGAAGCCGCGCTGCGCGAAGCTAACCTCCGCTTCGAGCAGCGCTTTCGCATAGTAGAAAATCTCGCGCGACAGCGCCGCCTTGCGTTCAACTCCATGTCTCTAGATGAAATGAATGTCTTGTGGGAGGAGGCCAAGGATTCGCTTGCCAAAGCCGAAAAGCATGATTAAAGTAGGTGCGAACCAGTTAGTTTGGAGGACGTGTGGCGGTTTTCTTTAGTGTGGTACTGCCGGTTTTGGCCGGCATATGTATCATTGGCGTTTTCTTCTTTGTGCTGCGCGCCCTGTCTGCGCGCTCCAGAGTAGACAACCAGGCGTATGGTGTGGGGCGGGTTGAAGTGAAGCAGGAGGCGCAGGTGAATCTGCTGCGCGCGCTTGTTTCTTTTGTACTGGCCCTCATTTTCCTGGCTCTGGCATTTGTTGGTCCGCGCATCGAGGCGGTTTTTCCGGCGGCGACGCCTACGCCGCCGCCCACGCCTATTCAACCGACAGCGGCGCCTACGCTTACCGCCACCGTGACTGTCATGCCGACGTCGGCCCAGCCGACCCCCACATCACCCATTCCGACCGCGACAGCGACGCTGCTGCCTACGGCCACCTCGACGCCGCAGCCACTTACCGCAACTGTTACCAGCGGGGTGGGCGTCTATTTGCGCGGCGCGCCAACTACAGTCGGCGCGGAATTAGAGTACCTGCCTGAAGGAACCGTGCTCTTCGTGCTGGAAGGCCAGCAGGATGCGGACGAACTTATCTGGCAGGAGGTTCAGACCCAGGCGGGCCAGGCAGGTTGGGTCGCAGCCGATTTCATCACCATTAATCAGCCCTAACGCGGTTCCCCTTCCCTGCGTCTGAAGACAGCAGACATAGACATGACAGCGTCTATACTCGATTATTCACGGATGGAATGGCCCGCTGACTGGACGGCCGTATTTGGCCGTCCCGCACCGCTGCTGCTGGAACTGGGTTTCGGCCGTGGTGATTTTTTGGTCCAACTGGCGCGCGACAACCCTGGCGCCAACGTCTTGGGCGTCGAGATCTCGCTGCCATCGCTGCGCCGCGGCGCGAAGAAGATCGCCACCGCCGGCCTTTTAAACGCCCAGGTGCTGCAAGGTGACTCGCGCGCGGTTCTCTGGCTGCTGTTCCAGCCGCAAACGATCAGTGGTATCACCATCAACTTCCCTGATCCCTGGCCCAAATCGCACCACCACCACAGACGCCTGATTAGCGCTGATTTCTTGCATCTTCTGGCAGCCAGAACGGTGCCTGGCGCATCCCTGGATATTGCCACTGACCACGCCGAATATGCAGAAGTAATCGAGGAGCTGCTTGTTGCGTCTCCTCATTTCAAGAGTCGCGTCTTGCCGCCCTATTTGCCGCAAATCGATGGGCGACGACCCACTAAATACGAGCAAATTGCGCGGCAGGAGGGCCGCTCGCCGCGATACTTTTTGTGGCAGCGTACTAATTGGCCGGCGTCCAATCCATTCGCCGTGCCGGAGGTTAAAGCCATGCCCCACGTTGTGTTAGAGTCCGAAATGAGTCTGGACGATATCGGGCGTTCATTTGAACCGTTTCATGTTGAAGTGGCCGGCCTGCATATCAAATACTTGAATATCTATCGTGCCCTGACGACGGAAGCTTTGCTGGCCGAGGTTTTTATCAGTGAAGAGCCTTACCACCAACGCGTGGGTCTGGCCATAAGGCAGCGTCGCCAGGGAGATTATGTCATCGGTATGCAGGAAATCGGTTTCCCACGACCTACGCCGGGCATCCACCTGGCGGTTGGTCGGCTGGTCGCCTGGCTCCAGAATCTGGATCCGCACCTGCGCATCGTGAACAGCACGCTGGTCGAAACAGCCGGCAGCGACAATAGCGCCGGCGAAGAGGGGACGTAGCGCGTTATGGCCGCGCCTAGCCCTCAGGAACTGCAGGAACTCAACGCGGCGCTGGATAACTGCCGGCTTTGCCTTGATGCCGGCTACGAGATAACGCCCGGCGCCATTTACGATCATCCGCATTCATCAGACGTTATGTTGATAGGCCAGGCGCCCGGTGTGACGGAAGTCGAAGCGCGGCGTCCATTCAACGCCGGCAGCGGGCGCAGGCTTTTTACCTGGTTGGAGCAAGCCGGCTGGGAAGAATCTGAGTTTCGCGCCACCAACGTCATGACGGCCGTGACCAAATGTTATCCGGGCAAAGCACGCAACGGCAAGGGCGATCGATTACCCAGCCGCGCTGAGCAGCGGCTTTGCCGGCCCTATCTGCTGCGCGAATTCGCTCTCTACCGTCCGCGGCTGATCATCCCCGTTGGCGGCCTGGCGATTAAGCTTTTCTTTCCCCCATCGCTCAAGCTCAATCAGATAATTGGCACGGCCGCCTATTTCCCGCCGTCAGATGAGCCGGTTTCGTTTGATCTCGGGAAAGCGAAGCACTTTGAAGCTTTCGATCCATCGCTGCCCGGCGGCGGCCGCTGGCTGGTGCCGCTGCCCCATCCTTCCGGCGCCAGTTTGTGGCCCAATAAACCGGCAAACAAGGCGTTGATTGATCGGGCAGCGGCGATCCTGGGCGACATTCGCCGGGCCTGGGAGCTGTGAAGGGGTCATTCGCGGTCAACAAAAAAAACCGCCGGCCTCTTTGGGCCGGCGGTTTGGCTTCTAGTCGCCGGAGACGTGTAAGATGCCTTCCACGCCGCCTACCTGGACCGGCGGGATAATCACCTCTTGCCGTTTTTCGCTCTCCTCGGAAAGCTTGATCGGCGGACCGGATGGCTCCAGCAAAGCGATTTCAAGCACCTCTTCAAGATGACTGACCGGGATCAACTGTAGATCCTGGCGCACACGCTCGGGTAATTCCGGGATTTCCTTCGCGTTATCCTTTGGCAGCAGCACCGTGGTTACGCCGGCGCGGTGGGCGGCGATTGTCTTTGACTTCAATCCGCCGATGGGCAACACCTTGCCGCGCAGGGTAATCTCACCGGTCATAGCGACGTCATTGCGTACGGGACGGCGAGTAAGTGCTGAGATAACGGCCGTGGCCATCCCAATGCCCGCGCTTGGGCCATCCTTCGGTGTTGCGCCATCAGGAACGTGGATATGAACATTGATCTTGTCAAAGATACCAGGTTCCAAATCGAGCAAGCGCGCGTTAGCCCGTGCGTAGGTCAATGCTGCTTGCGCCGACTCGCGCATGACGTCACCCAACGAACCGGTTAGCGTGATCCGGCCCGAGCCTTCGCTCAGGCTAACCTCGATGGGCAGCGTATCACCGCCAAACATATTCACCGCCAGACCGGTCACCACGCCGACTTCGTCGTTCTCTTCAACCATGCCGTAGGTGAACTTTTCCGGCCCCATGATCGTTTCCACCTCTTCGGCGGACACGTTGAACGGCCCTTCTTCACCGGAAGCGATACGCACAGCCAGTTTGCGGATT
>JBJYWX010000452.1:0-4593 GCA_046259695.1 Promineifilaceae bacterium (SeqCode)
CGGCGCTTCAAAGCGACGGGCGTAGAAAACGCGGGATTTCCCATGTTCATCCCCATGAGCTTTCTGCAGAAGGAAGCGAAGCATATTGAAGGCTTCGCGCCGGAGCTGGCCGTGGTGACCCATGGCGGCGGACAAGAGCTGGCCGAGCCGCTGGTCGTGCGGCCCACCTCGGAAACAATTATGGGGCATGCCTATGCCGATTGGATCCAGAGTTACCGCGATCTGCCGCTCTTGATTAACCTCTGGAACAGCGTGGTGCGTTGGGAAATGCGCACCAAGCTTTTCATTCGTACCGCCGAATTCTACTGGCAAGAAGGCCATACTGCGCATGCAACGGCCGAAGAGGCCGTCGAACGCACGCGCATGATGCTCGATGTCTACGCCGATTTCGCGATCAATGAAATGGCTATCCCCGTTTTCTGCGGCGCGAAGTCGGAGATGGAACGCTTTGCTGGCGCCGACAACACGCTGACAATTGAAGCGATGATGGGCGATGGTAAGGCCTTGCAGTCAGGCACTTCGCATAATCTGGGCCAGAATTTCTCCCGCGCATTTGACATCACCTATCTCGACCAGAATAATGAGCTGCAGTACTGCTGGACAACCTCTTTCGGTTTTAGCTCACGCGTCATTGGCGCCATCATTATGGTTCACGGTGATGACCAGGGTTTGGTGCTGCCGCCGCGCCTCGCGCCTATCCAGACGGTCATTGTGCCTATCTTCCGCAAGGAGGCCGAACAGGCCACGGTGATGGAAGCGGTGGAAAGGATCAGCGCCGAACTAGAAGCTGCCGGTATACGCGTCAAGGTCGATAATCGCGACAACCTTACCCCGGGCTTTAAGTTCAACGATTGGGAACTACGCGGCGTACCGCTGCGCATCGAAGTCGGCCCGCGCGACATAGCCAACAACTCGGTCGCTCTGGCACGGCGCGATATCCCCGGTCGTGACGGCAAGCAGTTTGTCTCCCAAGATGGGCTCGCCGATACCGTAAGAACCCTATTGGTCGAAATCCAGCAGAACATGCTGGACAAAGCCACGCGCTTCCGCGACGAGAATACCCACGATGTAGATAATATCGAGGATTTCAAACAGGCTGTGACCACGGGCTTTGCCCGCGCCTATTGGGCCGGTGACAACGAGGACGAGCTGCGCGTTAAGGAAGAAACCAAGGCAACCATCCGCTGTTTCCTCCTGGATGAGCCCCAGGCGGAAGGCGTTTGTTTTTACACCGGCAAGCCCGCTACTAGGGTGGCCATCTTCGGCCGCGCTTACTAGCCGCCATTGAAGAGGCAGGCATGCTGGGCGACCTACTGTCCGATTTTTTGCTTCTTGTCTTGTGGGCACTACTCGTTGTCGGCGCCGGCGTAGCGATCTCATTACTCATCTACGGATTGTTCTTCAGGAAGAAATAAGCGACCTTAGCTATGCGACTCTCACGTGCTTTTGGCAAGACACTGCGTGATGCGCCGGCCGATGCCGAATTGGCCAGCCACCAACTCCTCGTGCGCGCCAATTTCATCCGGCCGGCAGGAGCCGGCATTTATACCTTCATGCCCTTCGGTTACCGCGTCCTAAATAAGATTCAGCGTATTATGGAAGAAGAGATGGACGCCATTGGTGGGCAGCAGATGCTGATGCCCAACCTTCATCCTTCAGAGCTGTGGCAGGCCACCGGCCGTTGGGACAGCGTGGACGTTCTTTTTAAACTGGAGGGAAGCGGCGGCCGTGCTTACTGCCTCTCGCCCACCCATGAAGAGGTCGTTGTCGACTTGGCGCTGCGTGAGATTGAGAGCTATCGCGACCTGCCGCAAATGGTGTACCACATCAACAAGAAGTTCCGCGATGAAGCCCGCGCGCGCGGCGGCTTACTGCGCCTGCGCGAATTTATCATGAAAGACGCTTACAGTCTGGACACGAACGCCGAAGCGCTCGATGTTTTTTATCCGCATATGGTACAGGCCTATCACAATATTTTCCGCCGCTGTCAGGTAGAGGTCATTGCAGTTAATGCGGACGTGGGCGCTATGGGCGGCCACGCTTCGCAAGAGTTTGTCACGCCACACCCGCAAGGAGAGGATTCGTTTATCCGCTGTGATAACTGCGACTACGCGGCCAACACCGAGGCGGCCACCTTCGAGCGCGGTGGCGAAGCGCCTGCAGACCTTCAAATCTTGACCAAGGTAGCGACGCCGGGCTGCGAAACGATCGCCGACGTGGCCGCCTTTGTAGGCGTAGAAACGGGACAAACTATCAAGGCGGTGTTTTACTGGTGGCGGCCATGGGGTTCGGTCGAAGCCGACGGACGGCTCGTTTTCGCCCTGGTGCGCGGCGACCTGGACGTAAACGAAGTCAAGCTGGCCAATGCCCTCGGTGGCGGCGAGCTGCGTGCTGCCCTTGACGATGAGATAGAAGCTGCGGGAGCGGTACCAGGCTATGCCTCGCCGGCAGGCCTGCCGGTCGCCGCTGCTCCGGATCAGCCGGGCATTCTGGTAGTGGCCGATTTTTCCATCCAAAATGGCGGAAATTTTGTCGTGGGCGCCAACGAGGCAGGCTATCACTACACTGGCGCCAATTACCCGCGTGATTTTGATGTGACGCACCTTACCGACATCGCCCAGGCAGACACGGGGCATGCCTGTGCTATTTGCGGCGGTACCTTGCGAGCCGAACGCGCCATCGAAGCCGGGCACTGTTTTAAGCTGGGCACGCGCTACAGCAAAGCCGTGAACGCCACCTATCTTGATGAACACGGCCAACCACAGCCAATTTTTATGGGTTCCTACGGCATCGGGCTCGACCGGCTGATGGCCGTCATCGTCGAGCTGCATCATGATGGCGACGGCATCATCTGGCCGGCAACTGTGGCGCCCTACGACGTGCACCTGCTACACGTCGGCAAGGGAGATGAGGTCGTGGAAGCAGCGGACACATTGTACGCCGAGCTGCATGGCGCCGGACTCGAATTGCTCTACGATGACCGCCAGTTAAGTGCGGGCGTCAAATTCAATGACGCTGACCTGATTGGTATCCCCTGGCGGGTCACAGTAGGCGCGCGCGGCCTGGCGGAAGGCGCAGTGGAAGTCAAACGGCGCAGCGCATCAGAAAGGCATTTGATCGCACTAGAGGACTTGAAGGGATTCCTTCTGACCTAATGATCTTTAGTGCTCTATCGCAAAGAGGCGCCACTCATCCGGCACGCCTTTGAGGGAATAAACACCACGCTCCTCAAAGCTAAAACCGGATCCAACTACCAGGTCCTTGACCGTGCGCGACACCCAAATCTCGTTAGGACCGGCCTTACCCATGACGCGGGCCGCGATATGAACGGCCATACCACCTATATCTTCACCCATCAGTTCAATTTCCCCCGTATGGAGCCCTGCCCTCAACTGCAGTCCTAGGCGCCCGGCATCGGCGCATGCTGACATAGCAGCTTGAATAGCTCGTCCAGGACCATCAAACAGGGCCAAAATGCCGTCACCCGTGCTCTTGATCACGCGTCCCCTGAAACGGCCGATCTCACGCACCATCATTTCATTATGGGCATCCAACAAGTTCCGCCACGCTAGATCTCCTTTGTCTGCCAGATGCTCAGTCGACTGCACGATATCTGTGAAGAGTACTGTGGCCAGGATACGATCAGCAGCGCCCGGCTTCCATTCCCCGGTCAGGAATTGTGCCATCTCGTCAAGTATCTGATCGGCATTAGCGCCCACCCAAGGCAGGTGATCATTTCCAGGCAGTTCTATATAGCGAGCTCCGGATATTTCTTCAGCAAGTATTCTACCGCCGTTAACGCTTACGCTTACGTCGTCGGTACGATGAATGACCAGCGTCGGAACGCTAACCGAAGATAAGATGCCGGTGATATCAATCTGGCTGTTCATGCGCATCAGCGTTTTTGCCGCCCCAGGGCTGGCCCCTAATCTTTCGAATTTACCCCACCATTCTTGAAAAAGCGGGTCGCCTACTTTGCCGGGAGCCCAGGCCGGAAGGCTGGCACCACTGCCCCAGTAATTGTCAATATACTGGTAAAGCGTTTCCAGGGACTCCTCAGTGGGAAACCATGAGCTAAACTGGGCAAATGCGCCATAGAGGATCAATGCCAGCGCCCGGTCCGGATAAGAAGCGGCGAAGAATGTTGCCAGCGAACCACCCTCTGACGCGCCGAAGATGGCAGCTCGTTCAACGCCTTCGACATCCATCACTGTGCGCACATCGTCCATACGCTCATCCAGTCCGGGAAGTTCGCTGACGCGATCTGACAGGCCAGTGCCGCGTTTGTCAAACATGATGACGCGCGTGAAACTTCCCAGGCGGCGCAGCCATCTGGCTAGTCCCGGTTCATCCCAATAGTTTTCGATATGTGAGATGAACCCTGGAACGAAGATGAGGTCAATACTTCCCTCGCCAAAAACCTGGTAGGCAATATGCACATCGCCACTCTTGGCGTAGCGTGTTCTCACTGGTTTTATGATTTCCTCCAGGTAACTAGGCCGAGATGACGGGTACTATTATCACACTATACTCCCGTGACAAAGTTGTTGTCAACTGCTCGTGACAGCTATAATGCAGTATTGTGAGCGAAAC
>JBJYWX010000453.1:0-10067 GCA_046259695.1 Promineifilaceae bacterium (SeqCode)
TAGATAGTGGGCGGCTTGCTCCTCTGTACGAATCAGCCCTACTGGTTTGACGCGTCGACGTCCGCCTGGACATCCGCCAGGGTCACCAGGTCCACGGAGGAGAGGCAGGAGGGTGAGACCGTGGCGTTGAGTAGGATCCATCTGTTCCGCGCCAGCCCAATATTGCCGGCCTGGGCGACGCCGGGATCGAAGCCGACCCAGCCATCGGCCGTCTGTGCCTGTATTTCATAAGACTCACCCGAAGAGATTACACCGAACTGGTCCGAAGCCATGGTGGGCAGACGGTAAACGGTGATGGCGTCATTGGCGGTAAACAAACAAGTACCCGTATCCGCAGGGGCGCTGCAGGAGGTAAGTGCCCATCCGGCTAACATTATCGTCGCTATAGACGCGAATCGGAAAAGTGCTTTCATCTCCAATCTGCTCCATTTACTTCAACAACTCGTCCCAATCTAATCAGAAAGCTGAACTTGACAGAGATAGGCGCGGTGGGGGACGGAGCCGCTAACCGGGTCAACTGCTTGATTGCCGATAATCAGGTTGAAATTTGCCCCATCCGCGCTGAACGGATCATATCCCGGCGCATCAATCTCCACACATTCCTGCCACCAACCGTGCTGCCCGCAGACCACGCGCGGATCGAGCAGTTCGTCAAAGCGAGCCCGGGCGCGAACACCGCCCACCGGCGTCGTTATTTGGACCCAATCCCCTTCGCGGATGCCCCGGTCGGCGGCCGTTTGCGGATGCAGCTCTACTTCCGGATCGGGCGCCTTGCGGCGTAGACTGGGGAGGGCGCGGTGTTGCGACTCGCAAAACAGGCCATTTTTCGCACAAGTCAGGATCAGCGGGAACTGCCGGACCAGGTCAGGCCGGGAGGTCGGACTCACCAGCGGCTCTTCAAACTCCGGTAGCGGTGGATAGCCGTGCTCTAACATGATCTCGGAATACAACTCAACTTTCCGAGTTGCGGTGTGAAAGCCATTTACCACGCCGTTACTCTTTTCGCTGTATTTCCGGTAACGTGTTTCTTGCTCTAACTGAACGCCACCAGGATTCTCTCGAAGTGTCTCCAGCGAAACCCGGGCAGGTCCAAGCTGAAAGCGATAGGCTGCCTCGATGTCGCCATTCCAGAAATAGTCGCCAAGCCCCAAACGAGCGGCCAGGGCAAACACGATCTGCATGTCCGAGCGGGCTTCGCCGCGAGGCTCAATGACTTTTTGCCGGAGTTGAACAAAAGATTGCGCTTCTGGAGTGATTTCGAAGCCTATTTTCAAAGCCTCGCTTTCGAACGGACTGGTAACCGGCAGAACAACATCGGCCAGTTCGGCAGTGGGATTCAAAAAGAGATCGGCATGGATATAGTAGTCCAGCTCCGCCAATGCTTTGCGGCCTCGCGCTCCGTCGGCATGGGAAAGCAGTAGATTAGACCCGAATCCTATCAGGCCCCTTATCTGATAGGGATCGTGGTCCAGGATGCCGCGATAGAGTTCGTCCGAAGTGACGTGAGACCAGCGAGACGGGCCCAACGGCCGCTCCGAAAAACCGAGTGCGCGCGCGTCCGGATTCGTAGGCGGCAGGCCATCGCTAACAACCTTCTTGCTTGGAACTGGCTGGAAAAGCACATTGCCGCCCGGCGCATCAAAGCTCCCGGTCAGGGCATAGAGCTGGGCAATCGCCCTTACGGTTTGAGTCGCATTTGACTGCATTTCGATGCCACTCCACGTGTAATAGGCTACTGGCCGCGCTTCCCACAGCAGCCGGGCGGCTTTCACAATCTCAACCTGGTCAACGCCACAAATGGCTTCAGCTTGCTGAGGCGCATATCTTTCGCAAAGCGCCGCGACGTGGTCAAAAACGGGGCGGCAGATCAACTTGCCATGTATCGTGTCCACACTAAACTCACCGAAGAGAGCAAGGTCTTCACTTGGATCCTCGTAACTGCCAGAGGCAGGATCGTAAAGCGTTATCCGTCCCCGAGCCTCATTCCAGGCTGCAAACTGCTGCTGGCTGCCTGAGGGAGAGATATCGGCCGCTCTCAACAAGCGACCGGTGTCTGCACGCACAAGAAGGGGAGCATCGGACCAATCACGGATGAATTGCCCGTCATACCAATGATTGGCGATCATGACCTGTCCAATGGACAGAGCCAGTGCGCCGTCGCTTCCGGGCCTGACCTGCAGCCAGCTATCTGCCCTTTTGGCTATACCGGTACGGCGGGGATCGACGACAATCAGGCGCGCGCCGCGTCCGAGTGCCGCCATGGTGTTAGTTGCCTGGGAGAGCCAGGCCAGATTGGGATTAAATCCCCAAAATAGAATGCACCCGGCGCGCTCGATATCGGGCATGTAATTGCCGGGCACACTGGTTCCAAAAGTGTAGATCGGTGCCAGAAAGCGCCCCCATCCGCAGAGCTCCATCGAGTTACAAAGATTGGGACAGCCGTAGGCGCGCATCAGGCGCTCGATCCATTTGATTGAGTCATCCAATGGTGTGGTGGAAGGCGAAGCCACGCTGAATACGACACTTTGCGGGCCGTCTTCAGCCGCGAATCGCCGCAGATTCTCGGTTGTCAGATTGAGCGCTTCATCCCAGCTAATGCGCTGCCAACCGGGGTCCGAGTCCCCTTTGGGCCGGGTACGCTTCATAGGGTAAAGTAATCGTTGCTGATGATAAGCGAGTTCTGGCGCGGCCCGACCCTTGGCGCAAAGCGCCTTGCCGGTAGGGTGCGACGGATCCGGTCTGAGCGCCACAAATCGGCCATTTTCACGTTCGGCAATCGCGCCACATCGCGACCGGCACAATGCACAATAGCAGGGAATCTTTTCCGTGGTGGAAGTAATTGCGGGCATCTCTTGCGTCCTTTCAAGTCCCTAAACTAACCCGTGGCTTATGGGCCAGCTGGCCAACTTAATTCCGGCCTCAGAGAGTGCTGGCCAGATGACCAGTTTCAGTTGGGCCGGTCTGTAGTCCGCAAGGCGGCAAAAGAACCGTCTCAGAACGGGCATCACCTTGTGTACGCTCTATTATAATAGTATTTACGTTTGGGCGCACCATATGAATGATTTCACTATGCCCATTCCGGCTAAAGATGCCCGCGACCCAGGCGGAATCCAGGAAGGGATAGGTCAAGAAAGCCCGGCTGGGCAGTCAGCTTTTTTCTGTCTGCGTCCTGGCGCCAATGTAACGAGAAAAGGCTGTCACTCTATTTCGTAGGGCAGGAAGGAGCGAGGCGAGCATGGAGCTTAGATGGCTCTCAGACTGGCCATCTACCGCAGGGTGATTCTGCCTCGCCTGGCGGCGAAACTCCGCTTCCTGACGAAGCTGCTGTGCCTTCTGGCGCGCATATTGTTTATTCCACTCATAGTTGCCGTTCATGTCAGCAGACTCCTTTGTCTAGTGTATGTTCCTAATCAAAGCACAACTGGGCATTCGTCGGGTCCACCTTGGAGGTACAGTTTTCGTGTACAATTGCCCGCACAGTCGTTCATGAGGTGCACCGGCTGATGCAGGAGCGCAGTTACTCATTTGGTGCTTGGCTGAAGCGATTTCGCAAAGAGCGAGGCCTCACCCAAAAGGAGCTGGCAACGCGGGCTTTCTGTTCGCCCGAGACGATCAAGAAGATCGAGAGCGATCAACGACGGCCGTCACGCGAGCTGGCCGAATCTCTGGCCCTGGCGCTCAACTGGCCCGCCGGGAAATTGCAGGTGTTTGTTGAATGCGCTCGCGGCCAACGCCCCGTTGATGCACTGTGGCGCGAAACGGACGAAGGAGGTTCCACCTCCCCTGGCCACGATTCGCCCATCCCGGTTTTCGCGTCGCCGCTCATCGGCCGTGAAGGTGAGTTGGAGCTGCTCAATCGCCTGCTGGAGGAGTCATGGCTGGTAACCATCGTCGGCCTGGGCGGATCTGGCAAGACGCATCTGGCAGCTAACCTGGCTGTTGTGCACAATGATACTGGCCAAAAGGTGGTTTTTGTCCCGCTGGCCAGCGTGGAGCCGGAAGACAACCTGGCGGGTGCCATTCTGTCGGCGCTCGGTTTGCGCCTGGCAAGTGGTACAGAACCGGCGACGCAGCTGCTCTCCTATTTGCGGCAGAAGAGGCTGCTACTGGTTCTTGATAACTTTGAACACCTGCTTGAAGGCAGCGGATTGCTGCTGCGACTGCATCAGACGGCGCCGGAAGTATCTGTCTTGGTGACCTCGCGCGCGCGGCTGAATCTCCCCGGTGAACAACTCCTGCCCCTGCACGGTCTTTCCTATCCGCACGATACGGCAGACTTCCAACGCCCAACTACAGCCGGGCGGACGGCCACCTATCCCGCTGCCGAGCTATTCCTGGCGCGGGCGCGTCGCGTGCTGCCTGATTACGCACCCAACAATGAAATGGATATGCTTAAGTTGTGTCAGATCTGTGATGGATTGCCCCTCGCCTTGGAGCTGGCCGCTGCGTGGATAGATAGTCTCTCCCTGCCGGAACTGATACGCGAGCTGGAGGGAAGTCTCGATCTTCTAACACAAAAGCAGACCGGCATAGCCGACCGTCAATACAGTATGCGCGCCGTGTTTGACACCATGTGGCAGCTGCTCCAACCTGATGAAAGAGCAGCCTTTGCGCAGTTGGCCGTCTTTAACGGCGGGTTTACGCGCGAGGAGGCGCTGGCCGTTGCCGGAACACCGTTTGTCCTGCTTGCTGATCTGGTCGAACGACACCTTGTTCAGCTCGACCGCAGGGGCGGCCGTTACGATCTTCATGAATTACTGCGCCAGTACGGACAAGAGAAGCTGTCTGCAGCGCCGAAGATGGAAGAAATAGTGCGGCGACAGCATGGCCGGCACTTTTGCCAATTCCTGGTTGACCAAGTCTCCGACCTGAAGAGTTCAAAGCAAAAAGAAGCCCTGGCGGAGATCCAGATCGAGCGGGCTAACATATGGAAAGCATGGCAGTGGGCTGCCCATCACCCTGGGGAAATAGAGCTGCTGCAGACCGTGCTGGCACTAGGCACTGCCTGCTGGCTTGGTAACTGGATTGAGGATGGCTATGACTTGATGCCCAGGTCCGTGGACGCGCTGGCCCCGTTTTCTGATCAGCCCTTGGTGCTGCCTGCGCTGCTCAGCCTGGCGGCCTGGCGCAGCCAGTTCGCCCTTTGGCTGGGCAGACAACCTGAACAGCTTATGCGGGACGCGGGCAGGCTGGCGGCGGGCCTACCGCACTCTCCCGCCGCGCGTCCGGCATTGGCACTCTATCACCTGGTGGCCGCCGAGATTTTCCTGGATGCGGGCGAAAGGGAAGCTGCCCGGCAGCATGCCAGAGAGGCGCTAGGTAGTTACGAGAGCCTGGACGATAGTTGGGGACAGGCCAATGCCTTAAACCGGCTGGGAACTATATGCTGGAATGTGGGTGCTTACCATGAAGCACGCTCCTATTTTGAAGAAAGCCTTTCATTGCACCGCCAGCTTGGCGACGCCTGGGGCCTGGCAGTCGCTCTCGATCGCCTTGGCTTGGTGTTGATATCTCAAGGTGAGCTGGAATTGAGCAGCTACTACCTGACGCAGGCGGTTGACCATTTTAAGGAGCTTGGCGATCGCTCCGGCTTCGCCGACGCTTCAGAGAACCTCGGTTCACTCTGGCTGGAAATGGGCCTTTTTGACGCCGCGCACAGGCAGTATCTGGACGTGGCGGCCATTTATGATGAGTTGGGGATTCGCCACCTCGGATACACTGTGCTCAAGGCGCTAATGGCCTATGCCAGTGTCCATGCCGGCGCCTATGCGCGCGCGACTACCGAGGGAAAAGCAGCCGTGGCCCTGAGCCGAGAGCTCGGTCACAAGCGCAGCGAGGGGCTGGCGCTGCTCGCCATCGGTATGGCTGAGTTAGTGAAGGGCAGCGTACCTGCGGCACGGTCCTATGTTGAGCTTGGTACCACGTATCTGCGGGAAATTCACCAGCTGGAGGAGCTGGCTCAAAGTATGGGGGTGCAGGCATTAGTCTATTATCGTCTGGGCTATCTGCAACTGGCCAGACGGACAATGATTTCGGCGCTGGAGTTGGTGGTTGGAAAGCGTGGTTTGGTGGCTTCACCCAGCTTTCCCCTGGCCGTTTGGGCTATGATGCTGGCCGGTGAGGGTAAGCAAGAGAGCGCCGAGGAGATGTACCGGTTAGTCCTGGCCGATCCTCTTGCGGCGGCCAGCCGCTGGTTCGCGGATATATTCGGCCGACTCTTTCCTGAAGTCACGCCGCCCGGCCCCATGAGCCAGGAAGAAAGATGGGCAGCTATCGAACGGCTGGTGTGAAGGTTCTTAGAATGGACGAGGCGAGCGTTTAGCGGCCGTGGCTCCAGCCGCCAAACGCTCCTGAAATCGTTATTGATCAATTGCCAGGTCTGGCCGGCGCGAATTGGACATCACCCCGATAATTATCTTCACCACGCGTCCACTCGCAGTATAGAGCGGGCACATGTTCACTGGGCAGGGCAAAGATCTGGATCCATTGTCCGTTTACTTCTTTCTCCACCCGTGTGGGTCCCGGGGCCACGGTTGAGCCTGCGGGATCGAACCAGGGGGAAAGGCCAACGGTATAGAGCGTGTCGTAATCGTGCGCCTCACCCTCACAATCGACGTTGACGATCATGTCGCGATGAGGATTGTTGGGTCCCGGATCGGCTGCCGCGACCCCGACGCTCATTGCAAGAGCCAAGACAAAGAGTATGGGTACTATCGGTTTCATGATTCACTCCTTTACGCAATGCGTGTGCTAGAACAGAACCTAGTATCTAGTTAAACAAAATGCAGATGCCACCGGGTACCTGTCAAAGGTACAGACAGGTGTACAATAAACGCCACCACCTGCTTGCACGGCAGAGCACGTGGTCCATAGAATCGTGTTGTTCGGCCTGCGAAGCCCTTCGTGCTCCCCAAACATAGTGAGAGAAGATGGGCGTTTTGTAGTCCACCATGTATGCTCATATCCTCTGGACCATAATAGGCGGGCACTTTTAGGAGAGAAGCTATGCGCCAGACGCGATCGATAATCTTGTTGTTACTCACTGTACTTATCTGGGTGGCTGTAGGCTGTGATTCGCCCGTGCCTAACCGCCAGGAACAAATAGCGGAATCGGGGTCCGCGGTAATGCCTTTCGATCTGCAGCGGACGACGCATATTTTCCAGAAGCTCGACACTGGCGGCGTGCAGCAAGTTGTCTCCGATGACGGCGATGCAGAACAAGTTGCGCTTATCCGTGATCATTTGGCCGGCGAAGCAGAACGCTTTCGTCAGGGCGACTTCCAGGATCCGGCGCTGATTCACGGGGAGGATATGGCCGGACTGCGCGAACTGGCGGAAGGGGCTGATAGGTTAACTATTCAATACAATCATCTGGAGAATGGCGGTCAAATTGTCTTTGCCACCGAGGACGGAGAGCTGGTCACGGCGCTGCATGCATGGTTCGATCAGCAGGTGGCCGATCATGGCGATCACGCCCTGGCGGTAGGTCCTGAGACCGCGGCGGCCGCTGCCAATGAGCCGGACACAGTCGTGGGCACGGGGATGGGGATGATGGGAAACAACAGCATGGGTACTGCCCACCACGCAGCGATTCCCGAGACGTACGCCGCGCTAAGCAATCCGGTGACGGCCGATGATGCATCACTTGAACGAGGCGCCGAGGTTTATAGTTCAAGCTGCGCAGTATGTCACGGCGATGGGGGTATGGGAGATGGCCCTGGAGCGGCAAACCTCGACCCTGCCGTTTCGCCGATTGCGCACACCAGCCAGATGTTGAGCGATGCGTATCTCTTTTGGCGCATCAGTGAAGGCGGCCAGGGCGACCCGCTTACGTCGGCCATGCCGAGTTGGAAAAGCATACTGGATGAACAGACGCGCTGGGACGTCATCAATTATGTCCAGGCGCTTGGCCAGGGAAGTGTGATGCCACGCCACGCTATGGGCGGCGTCGTGTTCGACCCGGCAATCGAACAGCAGAATCGCCTGGAGATGCTGGCAGCAGCGCTAGATGCCGGCCTAATTGCGCAAGACGAAGCAGATAACTTCGACGAAGTGCACGCGGTATTAGATTCCTTAATGGAGGAAACGGGCCTGCGGATGCAGAGCAACAATTTACCAGCCCTGCTTGCCATTCTGGTAGAACGAGACGAAATAGCGCAGGAACAAGCCGATACGTTTGCTGCTGTCCACAATATCCTTCTTGAAGCCGGCATGATGCGCTAGGATGGCGAAAGACGCCGTCTGACAGGCAGCGCCCTGCTTCCATTAACAGGAGCCTGATTCGCCCAGCTCGCGGATCGAATCAGGCTGACTACTACTGGCCGTAACTGGCGAAAATTTGTGTCCGGCCGGACTTGGTGAAGGCAATTACGTCAAATGGCTGATCGGCGGCGCCTTCGACCTGCATTCCCGGCGAGCCGATTGGCATGCCGGGCACAGCTAGACCGGCGATGTCAGGGCGTTCTCTTAGCAATCTTTCAATGTCGGCAACAGGTACATGTCCTTCAATGATGTAACCATCCACGATGGCTGTATGGCAAGATTGAAGTTGCGGCGGAATCTGCTGGTTTCGCTTAACGGCCGTCAGATCGTTGACGTCCTCGATCTGCACGGGGAAACCGTTCTCTTCCATGTAGGCAATCCAATCGCCACAACAGCCTCAGGTTGGGGCGCGGTAGACGGTTACAAGGGGTTTACTGCTACTCACTGGTGTCGATCCCGTAGCTGACGAGCCGCCACACGACGCGAGAAACACCGACAATAAGATCAGATAGAACAGAAGTAATCTTCTCATATTTCGAGCACATCCTTTTGCTTCTTGAAATGCGTGTAGCTTATTATAAAGTCGTTCAAGTTCAAAGCCCACGATGCTGGATTGGACGGCTGTGAACGGGGTCCTTATACTGTAGGTTATGAGACGGGCATCCAGGTGGAAATAGCCATCTTGAATGCATAAAGACGGTTACATCCCCGAAGGCGAATCAATGAGTATGCACGAAGAGCACCAGGCGGAACAGAAGATGGAGGAAGGCCATGATGCGCATCAAGCGCCTATGGAACATGGCGGGCACCATGATCACGCTGGTCATGGAGGACCCGATGACCACACGGGACACGAAATCATGTTCCGCAATCGATTCTGGGTTTCCCTAGTCCTCAGCATCCCGGTATTAATTTACAGCGAAAGTATTCAGGGTTGGTTGGGTTTCACAGCGCCCGCGTTTTCCGGCAGCCAATGGATCGTGCCGTTGTTTTCAACCGTCATCTTCTTATACGGTGGCGTGCCCTTCCTGCGCATGGCCTCGGGGGAACTCCGACGGCGCCAGCCAGGCATGATGACTTTAATTTCGCTGGCAATCACGGTGGCCTATGTATACAGTATGGCCGTCTTCTTCCTTGGCAGCGGCGACGCCTTCTTCTGGGAGCTGGTTACGCTGATTGACATCATGCTCCTGGGGCATTGGCTGGAGATGCGCAGCGTGCGCCAAGCTTCCGGCGCGCTGGATGCTCTGGCCAAACTGATGCCCGACACGGCCGAGGTGATCATGCCTAGCGGCAAAGTGATGGAGCATCCGGTCAGCCATTTAGAAGAGGGCAACCTGGTCCTCGTGCGCCCTGGATCAAGCGTTCCCGCCGACGGCCGGGTAGTTGAAGGCGACTCGGCCGTCAACGAGGCCATGATCACGGGCGAATCTAGACCGGTACAGAAAGCCGCGGGAGATCAGGTAATCGCCGGCACAGTAAATTCCGGCGACAGCAGCCTGCGCGTCGAAGTCACGGCTGTGGGTGAGGATACGGCGCTTTCCGGCATCATGAGGCTGGTCGAGGAAGCGCAGAAGAGCAAATCACGCACGCAGTTACTGGCCGACCGTGCTGCCGCATTTCTGTTTTATGCCGCCCTGATTGCCGCGATGATCACGGCCATCGTCTGGACGGCTATCAGCGGCTTCAATGCCGAGGTCGTGGCGCGGGTTGTGACAGTATTAGTAATCGCGTGTCCCCATGCGTTGGGCCTGGCAATACCGCTGGTCACGGCCAATACAACCTCGCTGGGGGCAAAGAACGGA
>JBJYWX010000454.1:0-2838 GCA_046259695.1 Promineifilaceae bacterium (SeqCode)
CAGCTCGGGCGCCTTTTCAAGACGGGGGACGATATCGGCCAGTACCTCCGTGTACAACCGCTCGTAGACCTGGTTTTCGCTCAGAGCCTGGGTGTACAGCTGCGGCGAGAGCAGGTCGCGGTCGACGACCACTCCCAGCACGAAGACGACAAAGAGCAGCACAAATAGGGCGCCTAAGAGGATGGTGGCTATCTTCTTCCACATGGTCGGTTTCTCCCGTGATGACTTACCGCCTGGTAGTATAATCGCATCCTAAGCAAAGGGCTATCTGCTAATAAGCTGAAATAGGAGCAAAAATGGCTACTGTTTGCCCTGCGGCTTTTGCTCGGGATACAATGGTCGGCCGTTCTTTGCGCACCGTAAATAGAAGGAGACAACTCATGGCGAACAAGAATGACCAGCTGGTCCTTTCCTATTATCCCAACGCCGCCGCAGCCCAGACCGCGGCGGACCGTCTTAAGCTTTGGGACGATGATAATGATGAGATCAAGCTGGGCGCCATAGCGGTACTGACACTGAAGTCCAATGGCGACCTCGACTATCACGAGGTCGGGCAGCGCACGCCGATCGCGGGCGCGCTGTGGGGCACGGCCGTGGGCGCCGCTGTGGGCCTGCTGGCCGGCGGCATCGGCATCATCCCCGGCGCTATCGCCGGAGCGGCCGGCGGCGGCCTGTTGGGCAGCTTCAACCATAAGAACGTGGGCATGAGCGATCCGCAGCGCAACGAGTTGATCGCCAATCTGAAGGAAGGCGGCGCCGCTCTGGCGGTGATGGCCGATGATTTTGAGCTGGATCCGCTGCGTGCTGAGCTGGTGCGTTATGGCGGCTCGGTGACGCATTATCACGTGCCGAAAGAATCGGCTTACATGATGGCGCGGGCCGCCGAAGCGCAGGCGATGGCCGTGGAGTTGATTGATGAGAGCGTGGCGACATCCATGGGCGATGTGGCCGGCGTGCGCGCTGAAGTAGCGGCGCCGGTCGAGATCGAGACGTGGCCCGATCTGGATGAAAACGCGCGGCGCAGCGCGGGCCGGCTGGCCGCCGTGACGGGCATGAGCGCCGGTGAAGCGTGCCGCTGCTATGACGCGGGCGTAGATCGGCCGTCGACCCTCATGGCCCGCGCCGCCACGCCGCAGGGACGCGCTGACCTGGCGGGCGCCACCGGCCTGGACAGCAGCGAGATTTTGCGCCAGGCAAAGAAGTTGGACCTGATGCGTATTAAGGGCGTGGGGGTCAAGTACGCCGAACTGCTGCTCGTCAGTGGTGTGGACACGGTGCCGGAGCTGGCCACGCGTAACCCGGCCAATTTGACCAAGCGTATGGCCGAAGTCAATGCCGCCATGGCGGTCTGCGAAACGCTGCCGGTCGAAGAGGAAGTGTCCGCCTGGATAAACCAGGCCAAAGAACTGCCGCGCCTCATTTACTACTAGGCGGCGCGCCATTTTCTTTATTAGCTTAGAGTGGCTTAAACCCTGCGGGTGGTTCTGCTATACTGAGTCTTGGCATTAGCCTCGAAACAGGAACCTTTCCAGGCGCCTTCTACCAATAACACCCATTTACAACCCATATAAGGAGAGCGAACATGACTAACAAGAATGATCGGTTAGTAGTTGCCTACTATCCCAATGTGCGTGCGGCAGAGCAGGCTGTGGAAGCGATCAAGCAGTGGGACCACGCCAGCAGTGACGTGAAGTTCGGCGCGATCGCCATCATGACCCTCGATGAGAAGGGCGAACTGCATGCGGACGAGATTGGACAGCGCAGCACCAAGAGCGGCGCGCTGTGGGGTACGGCGGTCGGCGCGGCAGTTGGCTTGCTGGCCGGCGGCATCGGCATCATCCCCGGCGCTATTGCCGGCGCGGCCGGCGGCGGCGGCCTGGGCACGCTGAACCACAAGAGCGTGGGCATGACCGACGCCGATAAGGCGGCCCTGGAAGATAACTTGAAGCATGGCGGCGCGGCCGTGGCCGTGATGGCCGACGATTTCGAAGTGCCCGCGCTGGAGGTCAAGATGGCCGATCTGGGCGGCACGGCCAGCAATTACGTGGTCGAGGAAACGGTCGCTATCTTCATTACGGAAACGGCCGATGCGCAGCGTTCCGCCTCGGAAGCGATTGATGACGTCATTGACGCCGCGGCGGATGAAGCCGAGGATATGGTCGAGGAAGTATCGCGATCCGTTGAAGTGGACCTGCCGGATTTGGACGAAGCGGGCGTGCGCGCCGTGAGCAAGATTGCCGCGGTAACGGGTATCAGCGCCTTTGAAGCCGAGAAGTTGTACAACGCCGGGGTCGCCAAGGCCTCCAACCTGTTGGAAATGGCGGCCACGCCGCAGGGGCGCACCGCGCTGGCCGAGTTCAGCGGGGTTGAGGAAGACGAGATCTTGCTGCAGGCCAAAAAGCTTGACCTGATGCGCGTGAAGGGCGTCGGCGTGAAGTACGCGACCTTGCTGCTGGTATCCGGCGTGGATACCGTTCCTGAGCTGGCGACGCGTAACCCGGCTAACCTGGCGACGAAGATGGCGGAAACCAATGAGATGTCAAACGTGGTGGAAGATGTGCCGTCGGAGACCATGGTCAGCGATTGGGTCGGCCAGGCCAAAGACCTGCCGCGCATGCTGTACTACTAGAACTGTTTGACATATGACGTCTGTAATCAGACGCCAGTTAGAGACTTGATGTACGGCCGGTTCCTCTTGGAGCCGGCCGTTTTTTTTGCATGGGGGCAGCGAAGTGTCATTCTGAAGGCGCAGCCTGAAGAATCCCTGAGGCCTTGCGTTTGCCATAACGTTTCGTTTGCGAGAGGAATAAGGGATTCCTCACTGCGTTCGGAATGACA